>NZ_JBDJNT010000014.1:0-120359 GCF_039674525.1 Stenotrophomonas sp. TWI377 | reverse complement strand
GCTGTGGGGGGATGGTCAGCCGATCCTACCCCGGCCGGTCGAGCCACGCCAGGCGTGGGTGCTTCTTCTTCGGGCGCCGCGCAGCCACGCTTGGCGTGGCTCTACCCCCATGCCGGAGAATTCCATGGCGCCATGGCAAGACCCCCACGGCGGCCGGCCCGCACCGGCCGCCGTGGGGCCTGCCACTACGCCTTGGCCAACGCCTGCTCCAGATCCGCCAGCAGGTCGTCGATGTGCTCGATGCCCACCGACAAACGCACGGTGTCTTCGCTGACCCCCGCCTTCTCCAGTTCGGCCGCATCCAGCTGCCGGTGCGTGGTCGAGGCGGGATGCGTGGCCAGGGATTTGGCATCCCCGAGGTTCACCAGGCGGGTGAACAGCTGCAGTGCATCCAGGAAGCGCGCGCCGGCAGCGCGCCCACCGGGCAGGCCAAAGGTCAGCACGCCGGAGCCGTGGCCGCGCAGGTACTTCTGCACCAGCGCATGCTCGGGGTGGTCGGGCAGCGCGGCGTAGTTGACCCACGCCACCTTGGCATGGCCCTGCAGGTGCCTGGCAACCGCCAGGGTGTTGGCGTTGATGCGGTCCAGCCGCAGTGCCAGCGTCTCGATGCCCTGCAGGATCAGGAAGGAATTGAACGGTGAGATCGCAGCGCCGGTATTGCGCAGCGGAACCACCCGCGCGCGGCCGATGTAGGCGGCCGGCCCGAGTGCGTCTGTGTAGACCACGCCGTGGTAGCTCACGTCCGGCTCGTTCAAGCGGCGGAAGCGCTGCTTGTGCTCCGCCCAGGGGAAGCGCCCGGAATCCACGATCGCCCCGCCCAGGCTGGTGCCATGGCCCCCGAGGTACTTGGTCAGCGAATGCACGACGATGTCCGCGCCAAAATCGAACGAGCGCTGCAGGTACGGTGTCGCCACCGTGTTGTCCACGATCAGCGGCACGCCATGTGCATGCGCGATCTTCGCCACCGCTTCGATGTCGGTGATGTTGCCACGCGGGTTGCCGATGGATTCGACGAACACGGCCTTGGTGCGGTCATCGATCAGCGCGCCGAACGCCTGCGGATCGCGGTAGTCGGCAAAGCGCGTGTCGATCCCGAACTGCGGCAGCGTGTGCGCGAACAGGTTGTAGGTGCCGCCGTACAGGGCACTGGCCGAGACGATGTTGTCGCCGGCCTCGGCGATGGTCTGGATCGCGTAGGTGATCGCGGCCTGGCCCGAGGCCAGTGCGAGCGCACCGATGCCACCTTCGAGCGCCGCGATGCGCTGCTCCAGCACATCGGTGGTCGGGTTCATGATGCGGGTGTAGATGTTGCCCGGCACCTTCAGGTCGAACAGGTCCGCGCCATGCTGGGTGTCATCGAAGGCGTAGGCCACGGTCTGGTAGATCGGCACCGCCACCGCGCGGGTGGTGGGGTCAGGCCGGTAACCGCCATGCACCGCGATGGTCTCCGCGCGCCACTGTGATTCGGGACTGCCGTGTTCGGACATAGCGCATCGTCTCCAGGTGAATGCCGACGATACCGAACAAAAAACCCCCGCCGAAGCGGGGGTTCATGCCAAACATGCATGGCGTGAGGCCCAACGGTTATCAGGCCGCCGGTGCGCGCGGGGCTCAGCCCTTCACGAACACCAGCTTGCCTTCGGCCGCATCGACCCGGATCACATCGCCGTTGAGGAACTCGCCGGAGAGGATCTTCTGCGCCAGCGGGTTCTCCAGCTGCGACTGGATCGCACGCTTGAGCGGGCGGGCGCCGTAGACCGGATCGAAACCGACGTTGCCCAGCAGCTGGAAGGCCTCGTCGCTGACCTCGATACGCAGGCCACGCTCGGCCAGGCGCTTTTCCAGCCCCTGCATCTGGATGCGGGCGATCTGCTTGATCTGCACCTTGTCCAGCGGATGGAACACGACGATGTCGTCCAGGCGGTTGATGAATTCCGGGCGGAAGTGCGCCTGCACCACCCCCATCACCGCCGCCTTCATCTGCGTGTAGGCCTCCGGGCTGTCATCGCTGCTCATGTCCTGGATCTGGTGCGAGCCCAGGTTGGAGGTCATCACGATGACGGTGTTGCGGAAGTCCACCGTGCGGCCCTGGCCATCGGTCAGGCGACCGTCGTCGAGCACCTGCAGCAGGATGTTGAACACATCCGGATGCGCCTTCTCCACTTCGTCCAGCAGGATCAGCGAGTACGGGCGACGGCGCACCGCCTCGGTGAGGTAGCCGCCTTCTTCGTAGCCCACATACCCCGGGGGCGCACCGATCAGGCGCGCGACGCTGTGCTTCTCCATGAACTCGCTCATGTCGATGCGGATCATCGCGTCGCTGCTGTCGAACAGGAATTCGGCCAGCGCCTTGCACAGTTCAGTCTTGCCCACGCCGGTCGGCCCCAGGAACAGGAACGAGCCGCTCGGGCGATCCGGATCGGACAGGCCCGCACGCGAGCGCCGCACCGCATCGGAGACCACCTTGATCGCCTCTTCCTGGCCAACCACGCGGTTGTGCAGCATGTCTTCCATGCGCAGCAGCTTGTCGCGCTCGCCTTCCAGCATGCGATTGACCGGGATGCCGGTCCAACGCGAGACCACTTCGGCGATTTCTTCGGCGGTGACCCGATCCTGCACCAGCTTGAACTCGCTGGTTTCCACTTCCTGCGCGGCCGCGAGCTGCTTCTCCAGCTGCGGCAGCTGCCCGTACTGGATCTCGCTCATGCGGCCGAAATCCTGGCGGCGCTGCGCCGATTCCAGCTCCAGCTTGGCCTGTTCGATCTGTTCCTTGATCCGCGTCGCGCCCTGCAGCGTTGCCTTCTCCGACTTCCAGATTTCGTTGAGGTCGGAGAACTCGCGCTCCAGCGTATCGATGTCGTTTTCAAGATCGGCCAGGCGCTGCCGGGAGGCATCGTCCTTCTCCTTCTTGAGCATTTCACGCTGGATCTTGAGCTGGATCAGGCGCCGTTCCAGGCGGTCCAGCTCTTCCGGCTTGGAGTCGATCTCCATGCGGATGCGCGAGGCGGCCTCGTCCATCAGGTCGATGGCCTTGTCGGGCAGCTGGCGGTCGGCGATGTAACGGTGCGAGAGCGTGGCCGCCGCGACGATCGCCGGGTCGGTGATTTCCACGCCATGGTGCACGGCGTACTTTTCCTTCAGCCCGCGCAGGATCGCGATGGTGTCTTCCACGCTCGGCTCGCCGACCAGCACCTTCTGGAAGCGGCGTTCCAGCGCAGCATCCTTTTCGATGTACTTGCGGTATTCGTCCAGGGTGGTCGCACCGACGCAGTGCAGTTCACCGCGCGCGAGCGCCGGCTTGAGCATGTTGCCGGCGTCCATCGCGCCATCGGCCTTGCCCGCACCGACCATGGTGTGCAGCTCGTCGATGAACAGGATCACCTGCCCTTCGCTCTTGGCCAGGTCGTTGAGCACGCCCTTGAGGCGCTCTTCGAACTCACCGCGGAACTTGGCGCCGGCGATCAGCGCGCCCATGTCCAGCGAGAGCACGCGCTTGCCACGCAGGCCTTCGGGCACTTCGTCGTTGATGATGCGCTGGGCCAGGCCTTCCACGATGGCGGTCTTGCCCACGCCGGGTTCGCCGATCAGCACCGGGTTGTTCTTGGTGCGGCGCTGCAGGACCTGGATGGTGCGACGGATTTCCTCATCGCGGCCGATCACCGGATCCAGCTTGCCGCTCTCGGCCCGCGCGGTCAGGTCGATGGTGTACTTCTCCAGCGCCTGGCGCTGGTCTTCGGCGTTTTCCGACTGCACGGTCTCGCCGCCGCGGACCTTGTCGATCGCGGTCTCGATCTTCTTCCTGTCGGCACCGGCGGCGCGCAGCGCCATGCCCAGGGTGCCGCCATCGTCCACCGCAGCCAGCACGAACCACTCGCTGGCGATGAAGGCATCGCCGTGCTGCTGGGCCAGCTTGTCGGTGTTGTTGAGCAGCCGGTTCAGATCGTTGCCGATCGACAGGTTGCCTTCCTGCCCGGAGACCTTGGGCAGGGCCTCCAGGGTTTCATTCAAGCGTTCGCGCAATACCGGCACGTTGACGCCGGCCTGGGCCAGCAGCGGGCGCGTGCTGCCGCCCTGCTGGTCCAGCAGCGCGCTGAACACGTGCACCGGTTCGATGATGTTGTGGTCGCGGCCCACGGCCAACGACTGCGCGTCGGCCAGCGCCTGCTGGAAACGCGAGGTGAGCTTGTCCATCCGCATGTTCTTGTCCTCGATGTAAACGGGGCTGGCCGTGCCAGCACTGTCCCTGAAATGCGGTTACGGGGGCGTGTTTCAAGGGTGGATGAGATGCCGATTCAGGGTTCGTCAGGCCGTCGGTGGACGGGCCAGGAGCGATGGTTCGGCCGGCTGCGGGACCAGGCAGCCGAGCGCGGCGGGCAGGTCCAGTGCCACGGTGTAGCCCCCGGTGACGCCGTAGCCGATCCGCCACGACGACGGGAACAGATCCGGTGGCTGGAACGCGATATCCACGGCAATGTCGCTCAACGTATCGGTGACCTGCAGTGGCGTGCTGGCGGGCGCGTACTCGATGTCCTCCGCACCGCGCGTGGTGATCACGTTCCTGCGCTGGATCGCGGCGGCCGGCACCGACGAGCGCGGCGCACCACGCATCTGGAAGGCCCCATGGAAGCCCGTATCGACCAGCATCAGGTTGTTCTCGCGGCCCCGGATCGGAAAGCGGACCTGCTGGAAGGGCCCCCACAGCGAGGAGGTGAAGACCGTCCGCCGCGTGCACGCTGCCGGTGTCCGTGCGCCCAGCAGCGTCAGCGTTTCACGCGAGAGGGTGATCCGTCCCAGCGCGCGCAGCACGTCCAGGCCGATCAGGTTGAGCTCGCGCGCCGCCTCGCTGTTGAACGACACATCACGCACCCGCTGCCCCCCCACCTCGATATCGATCGGTGCCACCAGGCCAGCCTGCTGGATATCGCCCTCGACGATGCGCGACACCACGAAGCCCTCGGTGACCGCCAGGCCGAGCGACTCGGCCAGCGCGCGGCTGATGTGCGAGCGCGGGGCCCCGGTATCGACGATGAAAGCGGCCTCGTGGGCGACCGGCCTGCCCTCGCGCGTGCCGTGCAGCGTGAGGGTGACCGAGGGCAGCTCATTGCGGAACTGGATCGGCACCGCCACGTCCTGCGCCCGCTCGGCTGCGGGCAGCGCGCTGCGCGGCCATGTGGTGAAGGACGCAAACACCGGCCGGGTGACATCGGGTACTTCATCGCCGGCCCGGAGCATCGGCACGATGGTGCGCTGGTAGTCCTCGCGCACGCGCAGCATCAGGCGCGCCCATCCAGCGATATCACCCTCGATCAGCGCATTGCCCGCGAGGGTGGATTCGCACAGGAACGCCAGCCCCTGCAGCGCGGGCGGTGCATCGCGGGTTTCATCCAGGCACTGGCGTGCGGCACGGTTGGAAGCGGCCAGCTCGCCACGGACACGATGGTAGCCCGCTGCACCGAGGTGCCGGCGTGGACCGGATGCGCCGCTCATCGCACGCAACGTGGTCAGTTCCGCACGCAGCACCGCATCGCTGTAGCCGAACCCATCGTGCAGTGCCACCGGATCGGCCGCCACCGTGGCGGGCAACACTGCCACGCACATGCCCAGGACCCACTTCCGCATCGCGTACTCCCATCAACATCCCCGCTCGACCCTAGCACGGGAACCACGCTGCGCTCACGCCTGCTTTCGGCAGCACGGGCCATGCTGGAGGCCGGTTCCATACGGAGTGGCGGCATGCATTACGAACTGTATTACTGGACCGGCATCCAGGGCCGCGGCGAGTTCGTGCGGCTGGCGCTGGAGGATGCCGGCGCGGGCTACACCGATATGGCGCGCGTCCATGGCGATGCGGTAATGCAGCCGTACCTGCAGGGCAAGGTTGAAGGCCTGCAGCCATTCGCTCCCCCGTTTCTGCGTACCGGCCGGCAGGTGATCGCCCAGGTCGGCGCGATCCTGGACCACCTGGGCCCGGAACTAGGCCTCGTCCCGGATGCCAGCTCACGGCGGCAGCAGGCACTCCAGCTGCAATTGACCATCGCCGATCTGGTCGCCGAGGTCCACGACACCCACCATCCGATCGCGATGTCGGCGTACTACGAGGATCAGAAGCACGAAGCCAACGCGCGCGCCGCGTCGATGCGCGGCGAGCGCATGCCCAAGTTCCTGGGCTATTTCGAGAACGTGCTCAAGCACAACGGCGGGCGGCACCCGCTGCGGGAGCATTCGTACGTGGATCTCTCCCTGTTCCAGCTGCTGAGCGGGCTGGAGTACATGTTCCCGCGCCGCATGCAGGCGCTGTGGTCGACGCTGCCACACCTGCGTGCATTGAAGGACCGGGTGGAAACCCGGCCCAACATCGCCGCCTATCTCGCCTCCGAACGGCGCCTGGCGTTCAACACCAACGGCATCTTCCGGCACTACCCCGAGCTGGATGGCGAAGCGTGATCCCTCGCCGGCCCGCCTCCACCGGTAGCTCACGACTGTTGCCACCCGGTAGCTCACGACCGTTGCCACCCGGTAGCTCACGACCGTTGCCACCCGGTAGCTCACGACCGTTGCCACCCGGTAGCTCACGACCGTTGGTCGTGAGCGCAGGTTTGGTCGTGAGCCGGTAGTGCCGGCCGCTGGCCGGCTCCGCAGCGGACCGGCCCATTCGGTAGCTCACGACCGTGGGTCGTGAGCGCAAGGAAAAGCAGCCGGCCAGCGGCCGGCACTACCGGGGCGTTACGTCCGCTCCGCAGGCTGCTTCTGCAGCGACAACAGCGCCAGCAACCCGGCCAGCGCCACATAGGCGCCGGTGAACTGCCAGCTGATGATCTTCGGCAGTCCTTCCAACTGCCACGGCAGGTAGATCCCACCGCGGGGGTCCACCGAGTGGATCAGGCCGAACAGCGTCAGCGCCGCAGCCACCAGCAGGAATCCGGAGGCGCGCAGCAGCTTCCCGTCGATCATCGCCACCACCGCCGCGATCCACAGCATCGAGGTGATGATGAAGCCATTGCCCAGGGTAAAGATCACCGCCAGCTCCGGCAGGCCATGCCCGTCCAGGGTGGAGGTCATCGCCGCCAGCTGTTCCGGTGCGATCCAGCCCGGGGCCTTGATCGCCAGCAGGTACGCCACCGAGGGCAGGAAGCCCAGCACCATCGCGCCGGCGTGCTCGCGCGGCGTGGCCTGGAAGGCCTGGGTGGTGATGTCGATCGCCACGTACACGATGATCGGTGCCAGCACGGCCAGCGGTAGCCACTGCACCAGCCCGGAGATCACGCCCAGCATGCCGCCGATGCCGACGAACAGGCCCGTCAGCAGCGTGTAACCGCTGCGTGCGCCCATGTGCTTGTAGGCCGGCTGGCCGATGTACGGCGTGGTCTGCGCTACACCGCCGCAGAAGCCCGCCACCAGCGTGGCGATGGCTTCCACCAGCAGGATGTCGCGGGTGCGGTAATCGTCACCGGCCGCGCGCGCGCTCTCCGAGACGTTGATGCCGCCCACCACCATCAGCAGGCCGAACGGCAGCAGCAGCGGCAGGTAGGTGATCGCGGTCGGCAGGCCGTCGATGAAGCCCAGCGTCGGCCACGGCAGCACCACCTGCGGCGGCACCCACTCGGGCACCTTGAAGCCCGGTGCGCCCAGCCCGGCAAGCCCGAGGCCGTAATACAGGATCGTGCCGAACACGAACGCGACCAGCACGCCGGGGGCGCGGATCGGCAGCGTGCGCTTGGCGATCAGCACGTACAGCAGCAGGCCCAGCGTGACGAAGCCGACGATCGGCGAGCGCAGCGTTTCCAGCAGCGGCAGAAAGCCCATCAGCACGATCGCGATACCGGCGATGGAGCCGAGCAGCGAGGCACGCGGCAGTGCGCGGGTGACCGCTTCGCCGAAGAACGACAGGATCACCTTCAGCACGCCCATGATCACCAGCGAGGCCATGCCCAGCTGCCAGGTGGCGATGGCGGCATCGTGCGGTGCCAAGCCCTGCCCTTTGAAGGCGAGGAAGGCCGGGCCGAGCACCAGCAGCGCCATGCCGATGCTGGTCGGCGCATCCAGGCCGAGCGGCATCGCGGTGACATCGTCACGGCCGGTGCGCGCCGCCAGGCGCCGGGCCATCCACGTGTAGAGCACGTTGCCGACCAGCACGCCAAAGGCGGTGCCCGGGAACATGCGGCCGAACACCACATCGGCCGGGAACTGGAAGATGCCGACCAGCGCCATCGCGATGAAGCCGAGGATCGACAGATTGTCGACCACCAGACCGAAGAAGCCGTTGAGATCGCCGGCAACGAACCAGCGGGGGCGTCCGGTGGGGACGGGAGCAGTGGCGGACATGCGCAGGGCGGCCGTGGGGAGGGGGTAGCCGATGGTAGGGCCTCCCCGCCCCCAGTAACAGGCGCATGAATGGAACGCCGGGAAACGTCCGCCGATGGAACGCGTCACCGTGCGGTAGTGCCGGCCGCTGGCCGGCTCCCTCGGGATGCTCCATGCAATGGCGGGAGCCGGCCAGCGGCCGGCACTACCCCATGGCGTGAGGATCAGGGCTTGTTGAGGAAGTTGTTGGCCAGCAGGTCCCGCACATCCCCGACCCGCCCGCTCAGCAGCGCCTTGGCGGCGTACAGGGCAGTACCGGCCACCTGCTTGGCTTCCACCTGCGGCGGCATCACCAGTTCGGTCGGGCTGGTGTGCACGTCCAGCAGCGCCGGGCCGGGATGGGCCAGGATGTCCTGCACGGCCTGCTCCAGGTCTTCCGAGCGCGTGACCGTGCGCCCGTAGAAGCCGATCACCTCGGCCAGCCGGCCGAAATCGGGGTTTTTCAGGTCGGTGTAGTTGTCCAGCAGGCCTTCGACCTTCTGCTCCAGCTCCACGAAGTTCAGCGAGCTGTTGTTGTAGACCACCACCTTGATCGGCAGGTTTTCCTGCACGGCGGTGAGCAGGTCGCCGAGCAGCATCGCCAGGCCACCATCACCGGACAGCGAGATCACCTGCCGGCCCGGGTAGGCCTTCTGCAGGCCCAGCGCCTGCGGCATCGCGTTGGCCATCGTGCCGTGCAGCAGGCTGGTCAGCGTGCGGCGGCGACCATTGACGCGGATATGGCGCAGGATCCAGACCATCGGCGAGCCGCCGTCAGCGGTGAACAAGGCATCGTCGGCGGCATGCCGGTCGATCAGTGCCGTCAGGTGCTGCGGGTGGATCAGCTCACCCTCGCCCGGCTGCTCTTCCTTGGCCCGCGTGGCCAGCGCCTTTTCGCGATGCTCCTGGCATTCGTCCAGGAAGCTGCGGTCCTCGCGCTCGGGCAGCAACGGCAGCAGCGCCTCCAGGGTCGGGCCGATATCGCCCACCACGCCCAGGTTCACCGGGTGACGGCGGCCAAGATGGCTGCCATCGCGATCCACCTGGATCAGCGTGGCCTTGTCCGGGTAGTACTGGCCCCACGCGAAGTCCGCACCGAGCAGCAGCAGCGTGTCGCAGGCCATCAGCGTGTGATACCCGGATTCGATGCCGAAGATGCCGGTCATGCCCATGTTGTACGGGTTGTCGTACTCCACGAAATCCTTCGCGCGCGAGGTATGCGCGATCGGCGCCTTGAGCCGGGCGCCGAGGGCGACCAGCGCATCGTGCGCATGCTCGCAGCCAGCGCCGGCGTAGATGCCGATCCGCTTGCCCTCGCCGATCAGCGCGGCGATGCGCTGCAGTTCGTCGTCCGAGGGGCGCAACACCGGCTGGGTGTAGTGCACCGAGAACGGCACATCGTGCTTGACCTCGGCTTCGCTGATGTCGGCGGGCAGAATCACCACCGCCACCCCGCGGCGGCTGATCGCCGCCTGGCAGGCAAGGGTCACTACGCGGCGCGCCTGCTCGGCGCTCTGTACCTGTTCGCAGAACACACTGCAGCTGCCATACACCGCCTTGAAATCGACTTCCTGCGGGAACTCCATACCCAGTTCGGCGGTGACCACCTGGCTGGCGATCAGCACCATCGGTGCGCGGTTGCGGTTGGTCTCGAACACGCCGTTGATGAAATGCAGGCCACCGGGGCCGCACGAGCCGGCGCAGGCGGTGAGCTGCCCGCTGATCAACGACTCGGCACCGGCGGCAAATGCGGCCACTTCCTCATGGCGCATGTGCACCCACTCGATCTCGCTGTGGTGGATGGCATCGGTGACGTAGTTGAGGGTATCGCCGACGATGCCGTAACAGTGACGGACACCGGCGGCCTGCAGGGTTTCAACCACGATCTCGGCAACGCGCTTGCTCATGACATGCTTCCACGACGAGGGGGAAGGGTCAGCCTAGTCCCGGGCAAGTGACACTCATGTAGGTTTATCCGTGGCAGCGCGCGATCACGGCTGCGTGTTCACCCAGCCCAGCACCGCGCCCCGCGTGGGATTGTCATAACGCACCTGCACCCAGCCATCGCGCTCATCAAGCAGTTCCACGCGGTCATCGCGTACCAGATACCGCTGGGTCGTGGCATCACCGGGCTGGCTGTACAGGGGCAGCCGCGCCACCATCACATGACCGGAAATGCGCCGCAGCGGCGACCCGGCACGCGGCGTCTCCAGGCCATCGTCGATGGCGGTCTCCAGCACGTTGCCGTCAGGATCAAAGGTGCTCCAGACCGCCAGCGGACCGCTGTCGGCGGTCTGCTTGATGAACACGTAAGGCTCGAGCACATCGTCGAGCATCAGCAGGCGCTCGGCGCGGTACAGATACAGGCGCGCACCGTCGTAGCGGTACTGGTCCACGTACCACATCGGGCCACCGCGGCAGCTGCTGCTCAGGGTGCGCGTCGTTGCATCCACGGTCAGGCCCATCAGGCCACCGCATTGCGCGCCTTCTGTGGAGATCGGCTCCAATGCGACCAGTTGCTGTCGCGCCGGATCAAAGCGATACACCGCCACCGCTTCGTTGACCATGCCGACCGAGGCACGCGCCACCAGCTCCGGGTGGCCATCGAAATCGACGTCCTCCGCCGACAGGCGCACGTTGCCATCCGCATCGGCCACGCCCGGCAGCACCTGACGCTTGCCCGATGGTGCCAGCACGACAGCGATGCCGCCGCCGTCCTGCAGCGTCGCCTGCGCCTGCACGCCGGCGGCCACCTCCAGCTGAAGCCGGGCTTGGTCGGCATCCTGCGCGTGCGCGCACGTTGCCGCCAGGCCCAACAACAGCGCGGCCAGCATCGCATCCCTGTGTTTCATCATCGCTCCGTGCAGCGCCACCGCGGCGCCCTGGCTCAGAACGATACTTCAACCGCCTGCTGTGCCCACAGCACCGATTGGTGCCCGGTCGCCTGCTTCCACGCCAGCCGGATCGCTTCGATATCGGCGCGGCGCTGCGGGGTGTTCTCGTGCAGGACCACCAGCACCTTGGTGCGCAGGCGATTCGGCTCGGGCGCACCGCGGAACAGCCACTGGCCGTAGGCGTCGAACACGGTCAGGCCGTCCGGGAAGCGCGGCGTGACGTCCTTGTCGAGGAAGGCGCGCCACTGCGCGTCACTGATGCCCTCGGTCTGCGGGCGGTCGGCCACGCCGGTTTCTTCGCCCACGCCGAAGTACAGCTCGCTGCGGACCCAGCCGGCGGCGGCATCCGGGCGCGCGGCGTCGCCCTGCAGGGTGGCCGTGGCGGTGGCGGGCGGGGTCGGCTTGGCGGCCGGGGCGGCAGTGGCACAGCCGCTGGTGGCCAGGACCAGGGCAAACAGAATGGCGCGGAACGACATGGACAACTCTCCGGAAACACAGGGACAGGCAGGGGAAGGAGCGTGCCGGACATCCGGGTCCGGCGCAGATCGCCAACGGCTATCTGCTGATAACCACCCCAATGGGACTTGCATCACACAGGGACATCACGCGAAGATAATATATCGCTTCATCCGGATGGATTGGTAGTGCCGGCCATGGGTCGCAACGCCAGCCCCCCCTCCCCCGTTCCTCCCCCTCGTCGTTCTGCTGGAGTCCGCATGTCCCGTCCGTCCGCGTCGCGCCTTGGCCTTGCCATCGCGCTCGTCCTCTCCTCCCCCCTGCTGGCCCAGGACGTACTTGCGCAGGACGCGCCGAACACCGCCAAAACGCTGGACACCGTGATCGTCACCGGCACCCGCGCCGTGGACCGGACCGTGCTGGAATCCACCTCGCCGGTGGACGTGCTCACCGCCGAGGACATCCGCAAGGCCGGTGTGGTCAATGGCGAACTGGGCAGCGCGCTGCAGGCGCTGCTGCCCTCGTTCAACTTCCCGCGCCAGTCCAACTCGGGCGGTGCCGACCACATCCGCGCCGCCCAGCTGCGCGGGCTCTCGCCCGACCAGGTGCTGGTGCTGGTCAACGGCAAGCGCCGCCACAGCAGCGCGCTGGTCAACACCGACAGCAAGATCGGCAAGGGCACCACCCCGGTCGACTTCAACGCGATCCCGGTCAGCGCGATCAAGCGCATCGAGGTGCTGCGCGATGGCGCCGGCGCGCTGTATGGCTCGGATGCGGTGGCCGGCGTGATCAACGTGATCCTGGATGACGCTCCGGAAGGTGGCGCGTTCGAAGCCAGCTTCGGCGCCAACCACACCGATCTCAAGCCGATCGACCGCACCCTCACCGATGGCCAGACCAGCTACGCCAGCGCCAAGGTCGGCACCGCGCTGGGTGACAACGGCGGCTTCCTGCGGGTCGGCCTGGAGCTGAAGAATCACGAGGGCACCAACCGCGCCGGCTTCGACCAGATTCCGCCGTGGGACCAGACCCCGACCAACCTGGCCCTGCAGGGCAAGCGCAACTACGCGCTCGGCGATGGCAAGACCAAGGATCTGAACGCCTGGTACAACGCGCAGCTGCCGTTCGGTGAGACCTCCACCTTCTACAGCTTCGCCACCTTCAACCAGCGCGACAGCGAAGGCGCGAACTACTTCCGCTACCCGGACAGCGACGCCAACTGGGCGCAGATCTACCCCAACGGCTACCGCCCGATCTCCGAAGGCGAGAACCGCGACGTGCAGGCCGTGGCCGGCGCGAAGGGCCAGTGGGGCGAGTGGAACTACGACGCGAGCCTGGATTACGGCGTCAACACGTTCACCTACCGCCTGCGCAACTCGCTCAACGCCTCGCTGGGCCCGACCAGCCCGACCCGCTTCAAGACCGGCGACTACCGCAATGAACTGACGGTGGCGAACTTCGACCTCGGCCGCGTGTTCTCGCAGGGCGACAGCATCACCCACAGCCTGGGCCTGGGCCTGGAAGCGCGCCGCGACCATTACCAAACCCGCCCCGGTGACCCGAGCAGCTATGCTGCCGGCCCGTTCACGGATCGCCCGACCGGCTCGCAGGCCGGTGGCGGCCTGACCCCGCAGGATGCCACCTCGCTGTCGCGCGATGTCGCCAGTGCTTACGCCAGCCTCTCCAGCCAGTTCGGCGAGCACTTCTCCAGCGATCTGGCGGCGCGCTACGAGCACAGCGATGACTTCGGCGGTGAGCTCACCGGCAAGCTCGGTCTGCGCTATGAATTCACCCCGGCCTTCGCGCTGCGCGGTGCGATCTCCAACAACTTCCGTGCCCCGTCGCTGGCGCAGATCGGCTACGAATCCACCTCCACCGGTTACAACGCCGCCGGCCAGCTGGTGCAGGGCCGCGTGCTGTCGGTCAACAATCCGATCGCGCGTGGGCTGGGTGCCACCGATCTGAAGCCGGAGAAGTCGCTCAACACCAGCCTGGGCTTCACCAGCCGCATCGGCGACCACTTCGATGTCTCGCTGGACTTCTTCCAGATCGACATCGATGACCGCATCGCGCTGTCGGAGAGCATCACCGGTGATGCGTTGACCGACTACGTGCAGCAGCAGTTCGGCGTGGCCGGCCTGCAGAGCGCCAGCTTCTTCGTCAACGCCGCCGATACCCGCACCCGCGGTGCGGAACTGGTGAGCAACTGGCGGCAGTCGCTGGGTGGCGGCGAACTGGTGCTGACTGGCACCTATGCCTATACCAAGACCACGCTGAAGAACGTGCTCGCCACGCCGCCGGGCCTGCTCGCGCTGGATCCGGATTACGTGCTGTTCGGCGTGGAAGAAACCAATACGCTGACCGATGCCACGCCGCGCACCCGCGCTGCCCTGGCCGCCAGCTGGGCCGATGATCATTGGTCGTTGACCAGCCGTCTGAGCCGCTATGGCAGCGTGACCCGTGTGTTCAACTTCGGCGATGGCTACATCCCGCGCCAGACCTACGGCGCCGAGTGGCAGCTGGATGCCGAAGTGGAGTACAAGATCACCCCGCAGTGGAGCGTGGCGGTGGGTGGGCAGAACCTGACCGACAATTACTCGGATCTGTCCAACGACGACATCTACTACTTCGGTAACCTGCCGTACGACGTGCTGTCACCGATCGGCAGCAATGGCGCGTATTACTACGGGCGCGTGCGGTATACGTTCTGATGGGGCAGCCGACCAACGGTCGGCTCTACCGGAGGGGTGCAGCCGACCAACGGTCGGCTCTACCGGTGGTGAATGGGGAGGACGCGTGCGTGATGCCATGACCTGGCGATCACATCCACGCTGGCATGTTGCTCAACATGGCCAACGACTTCCCCCAACGTCCGCCGCCGCCGCTGCTGGACGATGCCTGTGCGCTGTTCCTGGACGTGGATGGCACCCTTATCGAATTCGCGGACGACCCCGAGTCGGTCGCGCTGCTGCCCGATGTGCGTGAAGCGATCGGGCGCATCAGCGACCGGCTGGATGGCGCGGTCGCGCTGATCAGCGGGCGCCCTTTGGCGCAACTGGACAAACTTTTCGCCCCCTTGAGCCTGCCTGCGGCCGGCCTGCACGGCCACGAGCTGCGCAACCATGAGCAGCGCGCGCAGAGCAGCGATCCTTCTGCCGATACCAGCGAGTGGCTGCATGCCCTGCACCAGCAGGCGATGCGTTTCGCGCATGGCTATCCCGGCGTACTGGTGGAGGACAAAGGCCGCAGCCTGGCCCTGCACTGGCGCGGTGCCCCGCACGCCGCCAACGACGTGCGCGCCTTCGCCGAACGGCATATCCGTGGCCATGGCGGCTACCGGCTGCAGCCCGGTGACCATGTCATCGAGTTTCTGCCCGAAGGCAGCGACAAGGGCCGTGCGATGCGGCAGCTGATGCTGCAGCCGCCGTTCCGCGATCGCATGCCGGTGTTCGTCGGCGATGACCTCACCGATGAATTCGGCTTCGGCGCGGCCAACGACCTGCATGGCTGGAGCGTGCTGGTCGGTGCGCGCGAGCCCAGCGATGCGGTGTTCGCGCTGCCGACGATACGCAGCGTGCACGCCTGGCTTCGCGAGAATGCCTACTGATGCCTTGACCCCAAGGCCCCCTGACGCCGCGCGCAGGTCTCCCCCACCGGTGTGCCGCCGCGGCATGACACGAGACTTCCTGCATCATGAGCGAACCCGATCTGAATCTGGGCGTGGTCGGCAATGGCAGCTTCGGCGCGCTGATCGACAAGCACGCGCGCGTTGTCTGGAGCTGCCTGCCGACCTTCGACGGCGACCCGACCTTCTGCGCCCTGCTCGGCCCCAATCAACAGGACGGCGGTGACTTCGGCATCGAGCTGGAGGACATGGTCGACAGCGAACAGAGCTACCTGACCAACACCGCCATCCTGCGCACCGTGCTGCGCGACAAGCACGGTGGTGCGTTGGAAATCATCGATTTCGCGCCGCGCTGGCGTCAGAACGACCGCTTCTACCGACCGGTCAGCCTGATCCGCCAGGTGCGGCCGCTGTCCGGCAACCCGCGCATCATCGTGCGCGCGCGTCCACTGGCCGACTGGGGCGCCCGCGTCCCGGATGCCACGTGGGGCAGCAACCACATCCGTTGGGTGCTTCCCGACCACGTGCTGCGCCTGACCACCGATGTGCCGCTGCGTTTCGTCCGCGATGGCCTGCCGTTCGTGCTGAACCACCCTGTGCATCTGGTGCTCGGGGTGGACGAATCGCTCAACCGTTCGCTCAGTGGCTACGTGCAGGAATCCTTCCAGCGCACGCGTGACTATTGGCGCGAATGGGTGCGCTATCTGTCGATCCCGCTGGAGTGGCAGGATGCGGTGATCCGCAGCGCGATCACGCTGAAGCTGTGCCAGTACGAGGACAGCGGCGCCATCATCGCCGCGATGACCACCTCCATTCCGGAAGCACCCGGCAGCATCCGCAACTGGGATTACCGCTACTGCTGGCTGCGCGATGCCGCCTTCGTGGTGCGTACGCTCAACCGTCTCGGTGCGACCCGCACGATGGAGCAGTTCCTGGGCTACATCTTCAACCTGGCCACGGCCGATGGCAGCCTGCAACCCCTGTATGGCATCAGCTTCGAGGCCAAGCTGGAGGAAACCGAAGTCGCGTCGCTCTCCGGCTATCGCGGCATGGGCCCGGTGCGGCGGGGCAACCTGGCCTGGGTGCAGCGCCAGCACGATGTCTACGGCAGCGTGGTGCTCGCCTCCACCCAGCTGTTCTTCGATCGCCGCCTGCAGGACCCGGGCGATGCGCACACCTTCGCGCGGCTGGAGCCGCTCGGCGAGCAGGCCTTCACCCTGCACGATGTGCCCGATGCCGGCCTGTGGGAATTCCGCGGCCGCACCGAAGTGCACACCTACACCAGCGCGATGTGCTGGGCCGCGTGTGACCGCCTGTGCAAGATCGCCGTGCGCTTGAAACTGGATGACCGCGCCACCTATTGGCGCGAGCGCGCCGACATCATCCATGCCCGCATCATGCGCGACTCGTGGAGCGAAGCACTCGGCCACTTCACCGATACCTTCGGCGGCCATCGCCTGGATGCCTCGTTGCTGCTGCTGGCCGATATCGGCTTCATCGACGCCACCGATGCGCGCTTCGTCGCCACGGTCGAGGCGATCGGCCGCGATCTCAAGCACGGCAACGCGCTGTATCGCTACGTCGCGCCGGATGATTTCGGCGAGCCGGAAACCAGCTTCACCATCTGCACGTTCTGGTACATCGATGCGCTCGCCGCGATCGGTCGTCTGGACGAAGCACGCGAGATGTTCGAGATGCTGCTGGAGCGCCGCAATCACCTGGGTCTGCTGTCCGAGGATCTTGCATTCGACAGCGGCGAGGCCTGGGGCAATTTCCCGCAGACCTATTCGCACGTGGGCCTGATCACCGCCGCCATGCGCCTGTCGCGCAGCTGGCAGGAGGCATCATGAGCCGCCTGGTCGTCGTGTCCAACCGGGTCGCCGTTCCCGGTGAATCCCGCGCCGGCGGCCTGGCAGTCGGCCTGCTGGCCGCGCTCAAGGAGCGTGGCGGCCTGTGGTTCGGCTGGAGCGGGAAATCCACCCGCGACAACAGCGGCACGCTGCACGAGCAGGTGGACGGAGACATCCGCTACGTCACCATGGACCTCAACAAGCGCGACGTGGATGGCTACTACAACGGCTTCGCCAACCGCACGCTGTGGCCGCTGCTGCACTTCCGGCTGGACCTGGTCGACTACGATCGCGCCACGCGCGAAACGTACCGCCGGGTCAACGCGCTGTTCGCCGAGAAACTCGCGCCGCTGCTGCGCGAGGACGACATTGTCTGGATCCACGACTATCACCTGATCCCGCTGGCCTCGCTGCTGCGCGAGCGCGGCATCGGCTGCCGGATCGGCTTCTTCCTGCACGTGCCGATGCCCTCGGCCGATCTGCTGCAGGCGCTGCCGGATCACCTGCGGTTGTTCTCCAGCCTGTACGCCTACGATCTGGTCGGCTTCCAGACCCAGCGCGATGCGGACCGCTTCCAGTCCTACGTGCGCCTGTTCGGTGGTGGCCGCGTGCTGCCTGACGGTGAGCTGGAAGCACCCGGCGGCCGGCGTTTCCGCGCTGCGGCCTTCCCGATCGGTATCGATACCGAATTCATCGCCCGCCAGGCCAAAGCGGGGGCGAACAAACCCGCCGTCAAGGACCTGCGCGGCAGCCTGCGCAATCGTCAGCTGGCGATCGGCGTGGACCGGCTGGACTACTCCAAGGGCCTGCCCGAACGCTTCCAGGGGTTCGAGCGGTATCTGGAGCGTCATCCGGACCAGCACGGCTCGTTGACCTACCTGCAGATCGCCCCGGTTTCGCGCGGGGATGTCACCGAGTACCGCCAGCTGCGCAGCCAGCTCGAACAGATCGCCGGGCACATCAACGGCGGGCATGCCGCACCGGACTGGACCCCGCTGCGCTACGTCAACCAGAACTTCACCCATGCCACGCTGACCGGCTTCTACCGGGCAGCCGCGGTGGGCCTGGTCACGCCGCTGCGCGACGGCATGAACCTGGTCGCCAAGGAGTACGTCGCCTCGCAGGACCCCGAGAACCCGGGCGTGCTGGTGCTGTCACTGCTGGCCGGTGCCGCCGATGAATTGAAGCAGGCGCTGCTGGTCAATCCGCATGACCTGGATGGCGTCGCCGATGCGATCGCCACGGCGGCGACGATGCCGCTGAAAAAGCGCGTGGAGCGCTGGCAGGCGATGATGGAGCACCTGCGCACCTACGACATCAACCATTGGCGGCGGACGTATCTGCAGGCACTGGAAGGGTGATGCCCGCCAGCGGCCGGCACGACGGGGGATGGCGCGAACGTTTACGGTAGTGCCGGCCGCTGGCCGGCAACGCGCCCACCCGTCAGTCCAGGAACCGCGCCGCCTGCTCCGGTGTCGGCAGGAAACACGTGTCGTAACGACCGAACCACCGATACCGGTTGCGCGCCAGCGCGCGATAGGCGCGGTCGCGCAGCCTGCGGGGTAGCCAGCGCAGCACCTGCATCAGACGCCATGCACCGCCCAGGCCGGTCAGCACGCGGAGGATCGCATCGGTGTCCGTCCATGCGCGCCCCTGTTCAAGCAGCAGGAACGACGACGGATCCTCCGGATCCAGCCCGTGCGCCTGCAGCAGGGCGCGTCCGTGCACGCCCTGCATCGCAGCGAAGCGATAGCGGCCACGCGTATCAAAGCGCAGCAGGAACCGCACCCAGCGGTTGCACAGGGCGCAGACGCCGTCGAAGACGATGACCGCGTCGGCCGCGCCACTCACTGTCTGTCCAACGGTCAGGGTGCGATCCACGCCAGGGTCGCCATGCGGCCGGTGCGGCGGTCGCGCCGATGCGAATAGAACCGCTGCGGATCGGCCAGGGTGCAGTACTGCCCGCCGCTGATGTGTACCGGGTCCAACCCTGCCGATTGCAGCCGCCGGCGGGCCAACGCATACAGGTCCACCTTCCAGTGCCCCGGCCGGGTTGCCACGAAGGCCGTGGCAGCGCCTTCATCACGTTCCACGAACGCCTCGAACACGTCCTCGCCGATCTCATACAGCGCGGGCCCGGCCGCGGGGCCCAGCCAGGCCTGCAGCTGGGCGGCCGGGGTCTGCATGGCGGCTACGGTGGCCTCCAGCATGCCGTCGGCCAGCCCACGCCACCCGGCATGGGCGGCCCCGATCTCACCGCCCTCGCGTGCGGCGAAGACCACCGGGAGGCAGTCGGCGGTGAGGATCGCCAATACCACGCCCGCAACCGACGTCACGGCGGCATCGGCGGTGGGTTCAGCCTCCACGCCGATGGCCGTCGGCGGCGCGGTGAAGCGCCGCACGCCGGTGCCATGCACCTGGCGCAGCCAATGCGGCGCCGAGGGCAGGCCCAACCCGGGCACGAGCAGGTCGCGGTTGCGCTGCACCTGCGCCGGGTCATCGCCCTCGGCGGCGTAGCGGTTGCCCATGTTGAACTGGTCGAACGGCGCCACCGAGCCGCCCGCGCCGTAGCGCAGGGTGGTCAGCGCATGGACCCCGTTCGGGGCCTGCCAGTCGGCGCGCAGCACGGGCACGGTGGCCTCCATCAGCGACGGTTGCGTTCCTGCTCGGCGAAGCGCTTGCTGTCTTCGCGCAGGGCGTGCAGCAGCGCCTGCATGTCGGCCGGCGGCGGCGCACTGTTGGTGATCTTCTCGCCGGTGATCGGGTGCACGAACTCCAGCGTTTCAGCGTGCAGCGCCTGGCGCTTGAAGCCGCGCAGTTCGGCGACCAGCTCCTCGCTGGCGCCCTTGGGCAGTTTCAGCGCGCCGCCATACAGCTGATCGCCGATGATCGGGTGACGCAGGTGCGCCATGTGCACGCGGATCTGGTGGGTACGGCCGGTTTCCAGGCGGCACTCCAGCGCGGTGTGCGCACGGAAACGCTCGCGCAGGCGGTAATGGGTGATCGCTTCCTTGCCGTCTTCGCGCACGGCCATGCGGATGCGATCGCGCGGGTGGCGGTCGATACCGGCGGTGGCGGTGCCGCCGGAGACCAGCGCACCCACCACCACGGCCAGGTACTGGCGATGCACTTCACGCGCCGAGAGCTGCTCGACCAGCGCGGTCTGCGCCTGGATCGTGCGGGCGATGACCATCACACCGCTGGTGTCCTTGTCCAGGCGGTGCACGATGCCCGCACGCGGCAGCACCGACAGCGACGGATCGCGGAACAGCAGCGCATTGACCAGGGTGCCGGTCGGGTTGCCCGCGCCGGGGTGGACCACCAGGCCGACCGGCTTGTTGATCACGAAGACATGCTCGTCCTCGTACAGGACCTCCAGCGGGATGTCCTCCGGCTCGGCATGGGTCTGGGTGTCGAGAACGACATGCAGGCTGGCCACCTCGCCGCCGCGCACCGGGTCGCGCCCGCGCACGGTGTCGCCGTCCAGCAGGACGTCGCCGGACTTGATCCACTCGGTCAGCTTGGACCGGGAGAATTCGGGGAACAGCTCGGCCAGGACGGCGTCGAAACGCCGGCCGGCAGCGGTATCGGGCACGATGGCCTGGCGGGGGGAATCGGAATCAGCAGGGGTATCGGACATGGGGGTACACCGCAATAGGGACAATTTTGGGGTCCGGGCGACCAGTTTCAGTCGCGGGACAGGCCACTAGGCTATCATCGACCCTTCGTATTCCAGCCGCGTCCCGCCCTGACCCCATGATCCGACGCTCCGTTATGCTGTCCGCGCCCGTCCGCCTCGCCGCCCTGATGCTGGTGCTGCTCTTCGTCGCCACCGGCTGTCACCGCGGTACCAAGGGCAAGAATCCGGATGAAGGCCTGCCGGTCGAAACGCTCTATGAGAAGAGCCACAAGCTCATGGAAGGGGGGAACTGGAGCGGTGCCGAAGCCAGCTTCCGCCGCCTGGTGGCCCAGTACCCGTATGGCCCGTATACCGAACAGGCCATGATCGAAAGCGCCTACGCGCAGTACAAGGCCGGCAAGCACGATGACGCGGTGTCCAGCGTGGACCGCTTCATCCGTACCTACCCGACCCACCGCAACATCGCCTACATGTACTACCTGCGCGGCCTGGCCAACGGCAACCGCGACACGGTCTTCCTGCGCCGCGTCTGGTCGCTGGACCCGAGCCGCCGTGACCTGTCGAGCCCGCGCCAGGCCTATGCCGATTTCACCATCGTCACCGAGCGCTACCCGAACAGCCGCTACGCCGCCGATGCGCGCCAGCGGATGATCGCCCTGCGCGACGTGTTCGCCCAGTACGAGCTGGACAACGCCCTGTACTACCTGCGCCGCGAGGCGTACGTCTCGGCCGCTGGCCGCGCCAACTTCCTGCTGGAGAACTACCCGCAGAGCGCGTTCCAGTATGACGCCGTGGCCGCCCTGGGCGAGGCCTACACCCACCTGGGCAACAAGACCCTGGCCGACGATGCCCGCCGCGTGCTCGAGCTGAACCAGCCCGACCACCCCTGGCTGCAGGGCAAGTGGCCGAAGTACCCGTGGATGGTCCGCAAGCTGAACCCGTTTGCCGGCGAGAAGTCCGCCAGTACCGGCGAACGCAACGCCACGATGAACCGCAAATAATAGAAAAGGCCCCGAAAGGGGCCTTTTTTATTCCCCGGCGGCGACGCCGGTAGAGCCGACCGTTGGTCGGCTGCTCTACGCGGTCACCCCGGCCACCCGGCCGCCCTTCGCCCCCAACCCTGCGCCGACCACCGGTCGGCGCCTACCGGCTGGCGTCTCAGCCCTTGTACCCATTGCTGATCGGGTACCGCCGCTCACGCCCGAACGCCCGGCGCGAGACCTTCGGCCCCGGGGCTGCCTGGTGGCGCTTCCACTCGCTGGTGCGCACCAGGCGCAGCACACGGTCCACCACCTCGGCGGCATAGCCGGCGGCCACGATCTCCTCGCGCGACTGCTCCTGGTCCACATAGCGGTACAGGATGCCATCGAGCACATCGTAGGCCGGCAGCGAGTCCTGGTCGGTCTGGTTGGCGCGCAGCTCGGCCGAGGGGGGGCGGGAAATCACCGCCGGCGGGATCACCGGAGCGCCGCCCACGGTATTGCGCCACTTGGAGAGCCCGAACACCTCCGTCTTGTACAGGTCCTTGAGCGGGGCGTAGCCACCGCACATGTCCCCGTAGATGGTCGCGTAGCCCACTGCGTACTCGCTCTTGTTGCCGGTGGTCAGCAGCAGCCCGCCGAACTTGTTGGAGAGCGCCATCAGGATCACACCACGGCTGCGCGACTGCAGGTTCTCTTCCGTCACATCCGCCGCCTGCCCCTCGAACATCGGGCCGAGCGCGGCCATCAGCCCCTCGAACACCGGCTCGATCGAGACCGCTTCCAGTTTCACGCCCAGCGCGCGGCACTGCTCGGCCGCCAGGTCGTTGGACATATCCGCCGTGTAACGCGACGGCAGCCGCACCGCGGTGACATTGGCCGCGCCCAGCGCGTCCACCGCCATCGCCAGCACCAGGGCCGAATCGATGCCGCCGGACAGGCCCAGCCAGACCTTCTTGAAGCCGTTCTTGCGGCAGTAATCCTGGATCCCGCGGGTCACCGCGCGCCAGGCCAGTGCATCCATGCTCTCGTCGCCGTCGTCGATCCACTCGCGCGGCAGGAAGCGGCGGGTGCCGGCGTCGTAATCCACCACCAGCCACTGGTCGGTGAAGGCCGCAGCCGCCGGATGCACCGTGCCGTCGCCGTCAGCGACGACCGAGGCGCCATCGAACACCAGCGCGTCCTGCCCACCCACCACGTTGAGGTAGGCGATCGCCGCCCCGCTCTCGCGGGTACGCTCGGCCAGCAGCGCATCGCGCTGGGCATGCTTGCCACGCTCGTAGGGAGAAGCATTGGGCACCACCACCAGCTGCGCGCCCGCACGGACGGTATCGGCCAGCGGTTCGGCGAACCACAGGTCTTCGCAGACCAGCACGCCCACCGGCACGCCCTTCAGCTCGAACACGCAGCTGCCGCCGTCCGGATCGACATCGAAATAACGGCGCTCATCGAACACCGCGTAATTGGGCAGCTCGCGCTTGCGGTAGGTGTGTTCGACCTGGCCATCGCGCAGCACGCTGGCCGCGTTGTAGACCACCGCACCGGCGGCCTGGGGCCAACCGACCACGGCCGCGATGCCGGTGGTGGCTGCGGCGATGCGCTCCAGCGCCTGCTGGCAGTCGTAAAGGAAGCCCGGCCGCAGCAGCAGATCCTCCGGCGGATAGCCGCTGATCGCCAGCTCGGGGAACACCACCAGCTCGGCACCGTACTCATCGCGCGCCTCGGCGATCATGGCGATGATGGTGTCGGTGTTCTGCGCCACTGCGCCAACCGGAAAATCAAACTGCGCCAGGGCAATGCGGAGCGACGTCATGGGGGTCCAGCCTGTAGGTGTACTGCGCTCATTGTAGGGCCGGCCGCGGGCCGGCACCCACGCTTTCGGCGGCAGCACGATGAGGAGCCGGCCTGCGGCCGGCACTACGTGGCGTGCGTACCGGTCAGCGGCTGGTACCCCCCAAGGTGGGGATCGCCTGAAACGCAGAAAGGCCGCCCGGAGGCGGCCTTTCTGTTTGATGCAGCCGACCGACGGTCGGCTCTACCGGCAGCCGACCAACGGTCGGCTCTACGGGCAGCTGACCAACGGTCAGCTCTACCCGCGCGTCGGCCGCGGGTGCGGCCGACGGCTTATTTGACCAGCTTGGCGATGGCAGCGCCCAGGTCGCCCGGCGAGCGGACGGTGACAACACCGGCTGCTTCCATGGCGGCGAACTTGCCTTCGGCAGTGCCCTTGCCGCCCGATGCGATCGCACCGGCGTGGCCCATGCGCTTGCCGGCCGGAGCCGAGGCGCCCGCGATGAAACCGACGACCGGCTTCTTCACGTGGTTCTTGATGTACTCGGCACCGGCTTCTTCAGCGTCGCCGCCGATTTCGCCAACCATGATGATGCCCAGGGTCTGCGGATCTTCGTTGAACAGCTTGAGGCAGTCGACGAAGTTCAGGCCGTTGATCGGGTCACCACCGATGCCGATGCAGGTGGACTGGCCCAGGCCGACTTCGGTGGTCTGCTTGACCGCTTCGTAGGTCAGGGTGCCCGAGCGCGACACGATGCCGATCTTGCCCGGCATGTGGATGTGGCCCGGCATGATGCCGATCTTGCACTCGCCCGGGGTGATCACGCCGGGGCAGTTCGGGCCGACCAGCACGGTGTCCGGATGGGCACGGGTCAGCACGTTCTTGACGCGCAGCATGTCCAGCACCGGAATGCCTTCGGTGATGCACACGATGACCTGGATGCCGGCAGCGGCCGCTTCCAGGATCGCGTCAGCCGCGTACGGCGGCGGCACGTAGATGACCGAGGCGTTGGCGCCGGTGCTCTGCACGGCGTCGGCAACGGTGTTGAAGACCGGCAGATCGATGTGGGTGGTGCCGCCCTTGCCGGGGGTCACGCCGCCAACAACCTGGGTGCCGTACTCGATCATCTGAGTGGCGTGGAAGGTACCCTGCTGGCCGGTGAAGCCCTGCACGATCACCTTGGTGTTCTTATTGATCAAAACTGACATTGGATTTCCTTCGGTGTCGGATCAGGCGGCGGCTTTGACAGCAGCGACGACCTTCTTGGCACCGTCGTTGATGTTGTCGGCCGGGATGATGGCCATGCCGCTGTCACGCAGCAGCTGCTTGCCTTCTTCCACGTTGGTGCCTTCCAGGCGCACCACGACCGGAACCTTGACGCCCACTTCCTTGACCGCGGCGATGATGCCTTCGGCAATCATGTCGCAGCGGACGATGCCGCCGAAGATGTTGACGAAGATGCCTTCGACCTTGTCCGAGGACAGGATCAGCTTGAACGCTTCGATGACGCGCTGCTTGTTCGCACCGCCGCCCACGTCCAGGAAGTTCGCCGGCTCGCCGCCGTTGAGCTTGATGACGTCCATGGTGGCCATGGCCAGGCCGGCGCCGTTGACCATGCAGCCGATGTTGCCGTCCATGGTGACGTAGTTGATGTCCAGCTCCGAAGCGGTCACTTCGGTTTCGTCTTCCTGGGTCTTGTCGCGCATGGCAACCAGCGCCTTCTGACGGAACGCGGCGTTGTCGTCGCTGTCGAACTTGCCGTCCAGCGCGTACAGGTTGCCGTCGTCCAGGATGGCCAGCGGGTTGATTTCAACCAGGGCCAGGTCCTTTTCGTTGAACAGGCGGTACAGGTTCACCATGATGCTGGCGAACTGGCCGGCCTGCTTGGCGGTCAGGCCCAGCTTGAAGCCGAAATCACGGCCGTGGTAACCCTGCACGCCTTCAACGAAATCAACGTTGAGCGAGTGGATCAGCTCGGGGGTTTCAGCGGCGACCTGCTCGATCTCCACGCCGCCTTCCGAAGAAGCGATGTAGGTGATGGTCTTGGTGCCACGGTCAACCAGCACCGACAGGTACAGTTCCTTGACGATCTCACCGGCGGTGGTCACCAGCACCAGGTTGACCGGCAGTTCAACGCCTGCGGTCTGGTAGGTGGCCATCTTGGTGCCGAGCATCTTGGCCGCAGCGGCCTTCACGTCGTCGGTGGTCTTGCAGAACTTGACGCCGCCAGCCTTGCCGCGGCCGCCAGCGTGGATCTGCGCCTTGACCATCCAGGGGCCCTGGCCCAGGGCGTTGGCAGCGTCAACCGCTTCGTCCGGGGTAGCCGCGACCTTGCCGGCCGGAACGGGAATGCCGTACTCGGCAAGCAGCTGTTTTGACTGGTATTCGTGGAAATTCATGCGTCACCGTGGGAATAGGAACGACCGCACGCATCTCCAAGGCTCCCTCACGGGGGCGCCGGTAAGGACCGCGGCGGGCCCACTATTGTGGACGACCCGGCGCGCGGGCGCAAAGAAGTCAGTCCCAAGACACGCACGGGGAGGCGTTTCCGACGCAATTTCAGACAGTTGCGGCAGCGGCCGGAAACGGCCGCCCGGGCCCCCTGTGGCACGGCCGCGCAGCTGGCCGGCGCCCGCGCACCGCCCGGCCTTCACACGCCCCGCCCCCGCCGCCTGCCCCCAAACCCGGCCGGACCCCCTACACTGCCCCCATGCCAGAAGGGGAGTTCCGGCGTGTCACCCAGTGCTTCATTGATCGACCGCATCGAATCGATACCGCGGCGCGAGCTGTATTTCTTCGCGCTGTACCGCCTGCTGATGGCCACCGTCATCGGCGCGCTGCTGTTCAGCCCGCTGAGCGGCCTGGTCGGCACCGCGGACCACCCGACGCTGGCGACCATCGTGGCCAGCGGCTACCTGGTGGTGGCCGTGCTGGTGCTGCTGTTCGGGCGCAACGAGCGCTGGCTGCGCACCATCGTGGTGTGGAGCGTGGCCGCCGACATCATCGCCGCCACCCTGCTCGCCCACGCCCTGCCGGGCGCCAGCGCGGGCATCTCGATGTCGCTGCTGTTCAACATCGCCGCCGCCGCGACCCTGCTGCCGCTGAGCATGGGGCTGGGCCTGGCCGCTGCCGCCAGCACCGCCACCGCCGGCGAGTACCTCTGGAAGCAGCTCGAAGGCGGCGACCCGACCCGCACCCTGGCCGAGCTGGCCATGTTCGTCACCAGCTATCTCGCCATCGCCTTCATCAGCTACCAGGTCGGCAACCGCGCCCGCATGAACCAGCAGCTGGCCAACCAGCGCGGCGATGAAGTGGCCAACCTGTTCCAGATCAACGAGCTGATCATCCGCCGCATGCGCACCGGCGTGATCGTGGTGGACGGCGCCAACCGCATCACCCTGGCCAACGAAGCCGCCTCCACCCTGCTCGGCGATGCCGACGGCAACAGTGGCAGCGGCAAGCTGGAACTGGGCAGTGCCTCGCCCGAGCTGAGCCGCCGGCTGCTGCGCTGGCGCAACGGCTGGACCAACGAAGAAATGCCCCTGCAGCTCTCGCCGGACCAGCCCGAAGTGCAGCCACGCTTTGCCCGCCTGCTGGCCGGCAGCGACCTCACCCTGGTGTTCCTGGATGATTCCACCGTGGTCTCGCGGCGTGCCGAGTCCTTGACGCTCTCGGCGATGGGGCGCTTCTCGGCCAGCCTGGCCCATGAGATCCGCAACCCGCTGGCGGCAATCAACTACGCAGCCCAGCTGCTGGAAGAATCCACCGATATCGGCGACACCGACCGCCGCCTGCTGCAGATCATCAACCAGCAGTGCCAGCGCACCAACGGCATCGTCGAAAGCGTGCTCGGGCTGGCCCGGCGCGAGCGTGCCAACCCGGAGAACGTGGATCTGGCCTCGTTCGTGCGCCGCTTCGTGCTGGAGTACAAACAGGTCCTGTCGCTGGAAACCGACAGCGTGGAGCCGATCATCAGCGAGACCTCGGTGCACGCCCTGGTCGATCCGCGCCACCTGCATCAGATCCTCACCGTGCTGGTGCACAACGCGCTCAAGTACGGCCGCGTGGCCGAAGAGCCGGCGCGCGTGCGGCTGCGCGTGGCGCGCCAGGACCGCACCGCCATCATCGATGTGATGGACCGCGGCCCGGGCATTCCCGAGACGGTTGCCACCCAGTTGTTCCGCCCGTTCTTCACCACCTCCGAGCACGGCACCGGGCTGGGCCTGTATATCGCCCGCGAACTGTGCCGCGCCAACCAGGCACGGCTGGAGTACGTCTCAGTGCCTGCCGGCGGTGCGTGTTTCCGGCTGGTGCTGGCCGGTCCCCACACGATGATGGCCGGATGAGCCGCGCACACCCGGACGCCACCGTCAAACATTTGTCGCCAACGACCGCCCTCGGCTATCTTCCTTCCCTATGAATGACACCCGCAGCGCCCTCGTCGTCGATGACGAGCGTGACATCCGCGAACTGCTGGTACTGACCCTGGGCCGCATGGGCCTGCGCATCAGCACCGCAGCCAACCTCGCCGAAGCCCGTGAGCTGCTGGCCAGCAATCCGTACGACCTGTGCATCACCGACATGCGCCTGCCCGATGGCAACGGCATCGAGCTGGTCACCGAGATCGCTCAGCACTACCCGCGCACACCGGTGGCGATGATCACCGCGTTCGGCAGCATGGACCTGGCGGTGGAAGCGCTGAAGGCCGGCGCCTTCGATTTCGTCAGCAAGCCGGTGGACATCTCGGTGCTGCGCGGCCTGGTCAAGCACGCGCTGGAACTCAACAACACCGAGCGCGCGGCGCCCGCGCCGCTCGCCCCGGAACAGGCCGCACGCCTGCTCGGCGATTCGCCCTCGATGGATGTGCTGCGCGCCACCATCGGCAAGGTCGCGCGCAGCCAGGCGCCGGTCTACATCCTTGGCGAATCCGGCGTCGGCAAGGAACTGGTCGCCCGCACCATCCACGCGCAGAGCGCGCGCGCCCCCGGCGCGTTCGTGCCGGTCAACTGCGGCGCGATTCCGTCCGAACTGATGGAAAGCGAGTTCTTCGGCCACAAGAAGGGCAGCTTCAGCGGCGCCCATGCGGACAAGCCCGGCCTGTTCCAGGCCGCGCACGGCGGCACCCTGTTCCTGGATGAAGTGGCCGAGCTGCCCCTGCAGATGCAGGTCAAACTGCTGCGCGCGATCCAGGAAAAATCGATCCGTCCGGTCGGCGCCGCCACCGAAGTGCCGGTGGACGTGCGCATCCTTTCCGCCACGCACAAGGACCTGGGCGAACTGGTTGAAGACGGCCGCTTCCGCCACGATCTGTACTACCGCATCAACGTGATCGAACTGCGCGTGCCGCCGCTGCGCGAGCGCCGCAGCGACCTGCCGGCGCTGGCCGCCTCGATCCTGGCCCGGCTGGCCCGCACCCACGGCCGCCCGACCCCGTTGCTGGCGCCCTCGGCGCTGGAAGCCCTGGCCCAGTACCACTTCCCCGGCAACGTACGCGAACTGGAAAACATCCTCGAGCGCGCGCTTGCCCTGGCCGAAGAAGACCGCATCGGCGCCAGCGACCTGCGCCTGCCCCAGCACGCCCCACGCTTCGGTGCCGGCAATGCGCCGCCCACCCAGGAAGAAGCGGTGGTCGACCTGCCGGCCGGCAATGGCGCCCTGCCCTCCTACATCGAGCAGATGGAGCGCACCGCGATCCAGAAGGCGCTGGAAGAAAACCGCTGGAACAAGACGCGTACCGCCGCACAGCTGGGCATCACCTTCCGCGCACTGCGGTACAAGCTGAAAAAGCTCGGCATGGAGTAGCGCCACCCCATGGGTGGCTGCTTTTGATCCACCGCCCCAGAAACCAAAAGGCCCGCTTGCGCGGGCCTTTTCTCATCTGCGGACGCCGCTCAATCCTTGGTCACACGATTGATCTCCGCCAGACCGGTCACCCCGGCCGCGGCCTTGATCAACGCGGATTGGCGCAGATCGTTCACCCCGGCCAGCTGCGCGGCCTCGGCGATCTGCAGCGCATTGCCACCGGCCAGCACGATCGTCGAGATCTCATCGGTCATCGGCATCACCTGGTACAGACCGGTACGGCCCTTGTAACCCTCGGTGCACTCATCGCAGCCGACCGGCTCGAACAGCTTGATCCCCGCATCCAGCTGCGCCTGGGTGAAGCCTTCGGCCAGCAGTGCATTGGCGGGCAGTTCCACCGGGCGCTTGCAGTTGTTGCACAACCGGCGCGCCAGGCGCTGGGCGATCACCAACGTCACCGAACTGGTGATGTTGTACGGGGCGATGCCCATGTTCATCAGGCGCGCGATGGTCTGCGGCGCATCGTTGGTATGCAGCGTGGAGAGCACCATGTGGCCCGTCTGCGCCGCCTTGATCGCGATCTCCGCCGTTTCCAGATCGCGGATTTCGCCGACCATGATGATGTCCGGATCCTGGCGCAGGAACGAGCGCAGCGCCGCGGCGAAGGTCATGCCGCGCTTGACGTTCTGCTGCACCTGATTGACGCCGGGCAGGCGGATTTCCACCGGGTCTTCGGCGGTGGAGATGTTGCGCGTTTCATCGTTGAGGATGCCCAGCGCGGTATACAGCGAGACCGTCTTACCCGAGCCGGTCGGCCCGGTGACCAGCACCATGCCATACGGCTTGTGGATCGCATCCAGGAACAGCTTCTGCTGCGCCGGCTCGTAACCGAGCTTGTCGATGCCCAGCTTGGCGGCGCTGCCATCGAGGATACGCAGCACCACCTTCTCGCCGAACAGGGTAGGCAGGGTGCTGACGCGGAAGTCGATCTGGCGGGTCTTGGAGAGGTTGAGCTTGATGCGCCCATCCTGCGGCACGCGCTTTTCGGCGATATCCAGCTGCGCCATCACCTTCAGGCGCGCGGCGATGCGCTGGTTGAGCTTGACCGGGGCCTTGGCCACGTTCTTGAGCAGACCATCGATGCGCAGGCGCACGCGGTAGTCGTCTTCGTAGGGTTCGAAGTGGATGTCCGAGGCGCCCTTGCGGATGGCGTCGACGAGGACTTTGTTGATGAATTTGACTACCGGAGTGTCGTCGCTTTTTGCGTCGACGCCGGACTCCACGGCGCCGCCTTCTTCATCCCCGGCGGAGACGTCCAGATCCCCCATGTCATCGTCACCGCCGAGTGCCGAGCCCAGCGTGTCCTGCTTGGACTGCCACTGCTCCAGCGTGCGGCGAATCTGGTCTTCATCGACCAGGATCGGCTCCACCACCAGATTGGTGTGAAACTTGATCTCGTCCAGCGAATGCGTAGGATTGCTTGTGCCGACGAACAACTTGCCGCCACGCTTGAACAGCGGCAGAACATGGTGCTTGCGCAGCAGTTCCTCGCTGACCAAAGTCATTGCGTTCTGGTTGTTGTCGAACACCGACACATCCAGCAACGGCATGCCGAACTCCACTGAGTTGGCGGCAGCCAGCTGGGCGCTGGTAACCATCCTTTTCTGCGCGAACCACTGCGGGAGAGGCTGTCGCGCAGCAGCCGCCAACCCCATCGCTTCCCGAGCCGCAGCCTCTTCCAGTGCCCCGTCCTGCACCAGCCGCCGGGCGATACCGGTGATGCCAACCAAGTTGGCAGTGCTATTCACGGCAGTATTCATGGACGGACTTCCATTAATCGAGTGGATGCGAAGTAAGAGTCAAAGTCGGCATCCCTGCCAGCTCGCATCATACAAGAAGACATGTTAGCTGAGTTGGTTAACTTGCGACCTGGTCATCAATCACGGACTACTTCGCACACGCGCAGCTTGAATCCGATGAAAATCCGAACACCAAGATAGCAAGCTAGCAGCGGCAAGCAATCAAGTAAAAAACTAATAATCAAATAAATAAAAAGCCCTGCCGAAGCAGGGCTCAGTGAATCTAGGCTAATCGTCCAACTGACTAATCAGCTGTCGCCATCATCGGTGCCCTTAGCAGCCTCACGGCAGTCAGCCGGCACAAGAGCCTTATTCGTAATCGTAGTGGTGCAATCCCAGGTCAACTGGCCAGTACCAGTGCCTACAGCACTCGGAGTCAGCACGATGTTGCCCGACGCGCCCGGCACCTTCGAAGTTGCCGTCACGATACCGGTTGCATCGGTCACGGTAATACCCGAAACGTACTGAGTCGCGCCCGGGAAGGTATACCCACTGTTTGCACTGGTGACTTTGTCCAATCCGCCGAGGCTAGAAGCAGTTTCGGTGACTGCGAGCTTGGCCGGTGCGGCCATCACGATCACTTCCGACACCTTGGCGCGGGTGGTGTAATCCTGATATGCCGGCAGCGCGATGGCGGCCAGGATAGCGATGATCGCGACAACGATCATCAGTTCGATCAGGGTAAAGCCCTGCTGCTTCTTCATGAGTACATCCCCTAGAGGTAGATAAATAAGTAGGGCACTGGGCCGTTGCCTGACCGGCGGACCGGGTGAGCGAGGCGGGCGCCCGTGCGGGTGGATCGAAGCAGGTTGCGTGCCAACAGTGCCAGCAATGCTCCCCAGCATTCCCCGGCGCAATCATGGCACCAATCTCCAGGATTGGAACCCCCCGCACAACAATTTGCGACGTATCCGGCAATGTGACCTGTTGCGTCACCTTTTGACACCCACGGTCCAGGCTTGCTACCCAAAGCCGCACGCCCGGCAGGACTGCCAACGCCCCCAGGAACCGGCTACCATGCGGCGAGATAGCCCGCCTGGGGATGGTGTGGCTGGGGAGCCCTGTATGTCTGTCAGCCGTAGCGCGATCAAGAAAGAGCCCGTGGCGCGTAGCACCATGGAGTTGCAGCCGTTTGTCTGGGAGGGGACCGACAAGCGCGGTGTCAAGATGAAGGGCGAGCAGCCCGCCAAGAACGCCAACCTGTTGCGTGCAGAGCTGCGGCGGCAGGGGATCACACCCAACGTCGTCAAGCAGAAGCCCAAGCCGTTGTTTGGCGGAGCTGGCTCTCCGGTTGGCGCCAAAGACATCGCGTTTTTTAGTCGCCAGATGGCGATCATGATGAAATCCGGCGTGCCCATCGTCAGCTCACTGGAAATCATCGGCAGCGGGCACAAGAACCCGCGGATGCGGAAGCTGGTCGACTCGATTCGGTCCGACATCGAAGGCGGCTCCTCGCTGCACGAGGCCATCAGCCGACACCCCGTCCAGTTCGATGAGCTCTATCGAAATCTGGTTCGAGCAGGCGAAGGGGCCGGTGTACTAGAAACGGTGTTGGATACAATCGCCAATTACAAAGAGAACATCGAAGCGCTGAAAGGCAAGATCAAGAAAGCGCTGTTCTATCCAGTGATGATTGTTGCCGTTGCCATCATCGTTAGCGCGATCCTGCTGCTGTTTGTTGTGCCGCAGTTCGAAGAAGTCTTCAAGAGCTTCGGCGCCGAGCTCCCTGCGTTCACGCAGATGATCGTGGCGGCCTCACGCTTCATGGTGTCGTACTGGTGGGTGATGCTCGCGGTGGTGCTAGGGTCGTTGTTCGGCTTCATATACGCCTACAAGCGTTCGCCGAAGATGCAGCACACCATGGATCGCGTGATCCTCAAGGTGCCGGTCATCGGCCAGATCATGAACAACAGCGCGATCGCCCGCTTCGCCCGCACCACTGCCGTGACCTTCAAGGCCGGCGTGCCGCTGGTCGAGGCATTGGGCATCGTGGCCGGCGCCACGGGCAACAAGGTCTACGAGGAGAAGGTCCTGCGCATGCGCGACGACGTGTCGGTCGGTTACCCGGTCAACATGGCGATGAAGCAGGTCAATCTGTTCCCGCACATGGTGGTGCAGATGACGGCCATCGGCGAAGAGGCCGGCGCGCTGGACACCATGCTGTTCAAAGTGGCCGAGTATTATGAGCAGGAGGTCAACAATGCCGTGGACGCCCTGAGCAGCCTGATGGAGCCGATGATCATGGTGTTCATTGGTACTCTAGTCGGCGGCATGGTGATCGGCATGTACCTGCCCATCTTCAAACTCGGCGCGGTAGTTGGATAACTAATCAATGGCATTTCTCGACCAGCATCCCGGTCTCGGCTACCCCGCCGCGGTCGGACTGGGACTGCTGATCGGCAGTTTCCTCAACGTGGTGATCCTGCGCCTGCCCAAGCGGCTGGAGTGGGAGTGGAAGCGCGATGCGCGCGAGGTGCTGGAAGAGCCGGACATCTACGAGCCGCCACCACCGGGCATCGTGGTCGAGCCCTCGCACTGCCCGCACTGCAAGCACAAGCTGTCCTGGTACGAGAACATCCCGCTGTTCAGCTGGCTGGCCCTGCGCGGCAAATGCCGACATTGCCATGCCCCGATCTCGATCCAGTACCCGCTGGTGGAGCTGCTGACCGCCGTGCTGGTGGCGGCCAGCGTCTGGCAGTTCGGGTTCGGCTGGCAGGGCTTCGGCGCGATCGTGCTGAGCTGCTTCCTGGTGGCCCTTTCCGGGATCGACCTGCGTACCCAGCTGTTACCGGACCAATTGACCCTGCCCTTGATGTGGCTGGGCCTGATCGCGGCCAGCGACAATCTCTATATGCCGGCCAAGCCTGCCCTGCTGGGTGCGCTGGCGGGCTATCTGTCGCTGTGGTCGGTGTGGTGGCTGTTCAAGCAGATCACCGGCAAGGAAGGCATGGGCCACGGCGATTTCAAGCTGCTGGCGGCCCTGGGCGCCTGGTGCGGGCTCAAGGGCATCCTGCCGATCATCCTGCTGTCGTCCGTGGTGGGCGCGATCATCGGCTCGATCTGGCTGTACTCGCGCGGCCGTGACCGGGCCACGCCGATCCCGTTCGGGCCGTACCTGGCCATTGCCGGCTGGATCGTGTTCATGTGGGGCGAGCCGTTGATTGACGGCTACCTGAGCTACGCCGGCCTGCGTTGAGGGCCGCGCGATGAGCCGCTTCGTGATTGGGCTGACCGGCGGCATTGCCGCCGGCAAGAGCGAGGTCAGCCGCCGCTTCGAGGCGCTGGGCATCACCGTTGCCGATGCCGACCTGGCCGCACGCGCGGTGGTGGCACCGGGCAGCGAGGGGCTGGCGCGGATCGCCGCCCACTTCGGCACCGAGATCCTGCTGGCCGATGGCCAGCTGGACCGTGCCGCCCTGCGGGCCCGCATCTTCGCGTCGGCGCAGGAGCGTCAGGCGCTGGAAGCGATCACCCATCCGGCTATTCGTCAGTTGCTGCGCGAGACCTGCGAGCAGGCCGAGGGACCGTATGCGATCGCGGCGATTCCGCTGCTCACCGAGGCCGGTGGCCGCCAGCAGTACCCGTGGCTGGACCGGATCCTGGTGGTGGACGTGCCGGTGGCCGTGCAGCACGCGCGGCTGATGCAGCGCGATGGCATCGATAGCGCCCTGGCCGACCGCATGATCGCCGCCCAGGCCAGCCGCGAGGCGCGCTTGGCATTGGCCGATGATGTGGTGGTCAATGATGGCCACCCGGACCACCTGCAGGCGCATGTGGAGCGGCTGGATCGGGCGTATCGGGAGTTGGCGGCGCGGTAGATCTGGAGGCGCCGACCCACGGTTGTGGAGGAGCCGACCAACGGTCGGCTCTACCGTGTCAGGCGGGGGAGAACGTCAGCGTGGCGATGACGCCGCGCCCGGCGCCTGGCCGTACGTTGACCTGCCAGCCGTAGAGATCACACAGGCGGCTGACGATGGACAGGCCGATACCCCCGCCCTGCGAATGCCCCGCATGCGTTCCGCGGTAGCCGCGCTGGAACAGCTTGGCGGCATCTTCTTCGCTCAGGCCGGGGCCGCTGTCGATCACTTCGACCGCGTTGTTGCCCACGCGCACGCGCACTGCGCCTTCCTTCGAGTACTTCACGGCATTGCCGATCAGGTTGCCCAACGCGACCGAGAGGGCCGATTCCGGCGCATCGATCACCAGGTCGTGGTTGCCTTCCAGGATCAGTTCGAGCGGCTTGCCGCCGAGCTGGGCACGGTGCGAATCCAGCAGCTGCTCGGAGACGCGGGCGACATTGCTGCTGCCCTGCCCGCGCTCGTTGCGCGAGAGCAGCAGCAGCGCGCCGATCAGATCGGTGCATTGCTGCTCGGCCCGCTGGATGCGCTGCAGGCGCTGCAGCACCTTCGGATCGAGATCCGGGCGGGTCAGCAGCAGCTCGGTGGCGCCACGGATCACGGCCAGGGGCGTGCGCAGCTCGTGACTGACGTCCGCATTGAACTCGCGGTCGCGCTGCACCACTTCGGTCAGCCGCGCGGAATAGTCATCCAGCGCCTGGGCCAGCTGGCCCACCTCATCGTCCGGGAAGCGCGGTGCCAGCGGCTCGGGCTCGCTGGTGCCACCGCGGTAGGCGCGCAGGCGGGCGGCCAGATCGGACACCGGCTTCATCACCTTGGAGGCGGACCACCAGCCCAGCACCAGGGACAGGGCGCTGAACACCAGCACCGAAATCCACAGCGCGCGCTTGAGCTGGGCCTCCCCGCGCGTGGCCTCGGTCATGTCGTATGCCAGGAAGAACCAGGCATCGTCAGCTTTGCGGACCGCCAATTTGTAGGCGTAAGGCCTGCCCTCTTCGTCCAGGCCGCTCACGTTGTGGTTGCCGTTTGGCAACGCCGCCCATTCCGCCCGCTCTACCCGTACACGGTCGAGCATTTCGCGCGGATACGCGAAGGCCCGCATCTGCTGCACGGGAAGATCCGGATTACGGGTACGGTCAGAATAGAAGCGCTTGGCGAACTCATCGATGTTGCGGTTCATCACGTCTTCGACGAGCTGGTTCTCCACACGGGCACGCGCCCAGTTGGTGGCGAACGCAAACAGCGTGGTCAGGCAGAAGCCCAACAGCACGAACGAGACGATGATGCGGCTGCGCAGCCGGCGCCGGTATGGCGCGCGGCGACGCCCCCCCCTGCCCGTCACCGGATCAGGCTTCCGGCGCGGCGATGCGGTATCCGATGCCATGACGGGTCTGAATCATCGGAACCTCGAAGGGCTTGTCGACCACGGCGCGCAGGCCATGGATATGCACGCGCAGAGAATCCGAATCGGGCAGCTCTTCGCCCCAGACGCGGGTTTCCAGCTCCTGGCGGGTGACGACGGCCGGGGAGGCCTCCATCAGCGCCTGCAGGATCTTCAGCGCGGTCGGGTTGAGCTGCAGCAGCTTGCCCTGGCGGCGCACTTCCAGCGTGTCCAGGTTGTATTCCAGATCGCCGGTTTCCAGCACGCGGGTCTGCACGCCCTTGCCGCGACGCGACAGGGCGTTCAGACGCACCTCGACTTCCTGCAGCGCGAACGGCTTGATCAGGTAATCATCGGCGCCGGAATCGAAGCCGGCCAGTTTGTTATCCAGGGAATCGCGCGCCGTGAGCATCAGCACCGGCGTCTGCTTGCGCGCCTCGTTGCGGAGCTTGCGACAGACCTCGATCCCATCCATGCCGGGCAGGTTGAGGTCCAGCACGATCGCGTCGAACTCATGGACGACCGCCAGGTGCAGGCCGGTGACGCCATCGGCTGCGAAGTCCACGGTGTGACCGCGGTCTTCGAGGTAATCGCCCAGGTTGGCGGCAATGTCGCTGTTGTCTTCGATGACGAGAATTCGCACTGGGACCTCTGATTCGTGGGGTTCAACGGAAAGAACGGAGCCGCAGGGCAGCAATGGGAACAGGACTGCGCGACCTCAAGCTGACCATACAGCTTCGATTCTTAACATTAGACACCGTCGAATGCTGGCGCAGCGTCAAAACTCAGCGGCCTTCGGTCACTTTGCGTCCCTCACTTCGGAAATCCGAAGATCACGCTTCATCTGCCTGGCGTCGTCCGTCGCCTGGCGGCGCTGAGCCACCGTCATGCAGGTGCGCTGAGGGCGGTTGCTGCCGATCGGACGTTCGCTGCGGCAGACCATGCGGCTGTCTTCCTTGGCGTTGGTCATCAAGGTATTGACCACTTCCTGGTCATTGAAGACCTCTACTTTCTGCGGCGGGGTGAGCTGATCGAAGCGCTCGCGATCGCCCATCTTGGTGCGGATGCGGTCCAAGGCGGCCTGAACGCGGCTCTTGTCGGCCACGCTCAGCTCGCTGTAGTCCTCACTGTGCAGCGCGCGCTCGACCTTGGCCAGCTGTTCGGCAACAGGCGCATCGTCGGCAAGCGCCATCGCGGCCTCATCGGCTTTCGCAGTCGGCTTGGCGTGGGCACCCAGCGAGAGACAGCCAAGCAGCGCGACAGCGATGATTCGATGCATCTTTGACATCTGCGACTTCCTTATCCACATGAATGAATGCCAACTCTACGAGGATGGAACCGGGCCGACAAGTTACCGATGGCAGGGGCTTGGCAGCGCTGCCGGCCGGAAAAAGGCCCGACCAACTGACGCTGGCCGGGCCTGAAGGTGTTTCCCGATTACCGATCCTGCTGAGGAGGGCAGAGCTGCGGTTCGACAGAGCCTACGCCGGGGCCGATTAAACCGATGTTAAGGCCCTGCCCCACCTTGGAAAACCGCATCAACCCTTTGTATTTGCAGGCTTTTTCAAGGAAGCGACATGATCGATGATGCGCCCGGCAAGATCGGCCTGGCAGATCGCCTCGATGCCTTCCAGCCCGGGGGTGGAGTTGACCTCCAGCACCAGCGGGCCGCGGCTGGAGCGGATCAGGTCCACACCGGCCACGCCCAGGCCCAGCGCCTTGGCCGAGCGCACCGCCACCAGCTGCTCGGCCCGGCTGGCCTTGGCGGCGCGGGCACTGCCCCCGGCATGCAGATTGGAGCGGAAATCCCCCTCCGGCGCCTGCCGTTGCATCGCCCCGACCACCTGGTCGCCGACCACCAGGCAGCGCAGGTCGGCGCCCTGCGCCTCACCGATGAACTCCTGCATCAGGAAGTTGGCGTAGAGCCCGCGCAGTGCCTCCACGATGCCGCGCGAGGCGCTGGCCTTCTCGGTCAGGATCACGCCGCGGCCCTGGGTGCCCTCGTTGAGCTTCACCACATGCGGCGGCGGCCCCAGCATCGAGAGCAGATCGACGGTGTCGTCCGGGTTGTCGCCGAACACCGTGACCGGCATGTCGATGCCCTTGGAGGCCAGGATCTGGTGGGCGCGCAGCTTGTCGCGGGCGCGCAGGATGGCATCGGAGGGGTTGGGCGTGCGCGCGCCCATCATCTCGAACTGGCGCAGCACGGCCGTCCCGTAGCGGGTGACCGAGGCACCGATGCGCGGGATCACCGCGTCCACCCCGGTGATCGGCCGCCCCTTGTAATGCATGGTGAAGCCATCCGCGGCGATGCGCATGTAACAGCGCAACGGATCGAGGATGCGCACGGTATGGCCCCGCGCACGCGCGGCCTCCACCAGGCGACGCGTGGAGTACAGCTTGCTGTTGCGGGACAGGATGGCGAGTTTCATCGCGGCGCAGGGGACGGGAAAGCGCGAAGCATAGCGTGCGGTGCGTAGGCCGCGATGACGGACCGCCCCGACGATGCAGCGGCCCGCATCCAGCGGTTGTTCCACAATAATGGGCGCCCACAGAGATGCCCCGGCAACACGGATGACCACGCCTCCCACCCGTCATTGTTTCGCGGCCCTGCTCGCGGTTCTGCTCTCAGCGGGCACGCAGGCCGCGCCGGCCCATTTCACCAGCTACAACGACTTCTACAGGTCGTTGGGCGATCCCCTGTTCGAGGGAAAGGGGACCGCACTCGACAAGCCCTGCACGGACGCACCGCGCGCGTGCCTGTGGACCACCTCGATGACGCAGGCCCTGCGGCGCTACGAGGCGACCGACTGGATCGTTCCGGGCACCTTGCAGATGAACCCGGCCGATGGCGCACCCGACATTGCCTTTGACGGCCAGACGCTGATGGTCGGTGCGCGGCGATGGCCATTGCGCAGCGCTGTCGCTCTTGCACCACCGGACTGGCCCAGCCGCACCCCCATCGACCCGGAGAATCTGGCGAACGTCACCGCCTGGCAGCAGGGCACGTCGGTGTGCCTGGACATGCACTATGTGAGCAGTGGCAAAGGCGGTCGCTACACGCTGGTGATGCTGTTGCACGGTGAGCATCTGTACACCCTGCCCCCGCTCTTTGGCAGTTGCGTGGCCATACAGAAGGCGGCGGGCGATGGATTCAGTTATCCGAGCACGACCTATCTGGGCCCGGGGATGGAAACGAATCCAAGCGGCCTGCAGGTGGACTATCTGCTATCGGATGGCACGACACGCGTTGCGCGTTATCTGCTGCGCTTTCCGGATCAGAGCGACCCCTTCACCTTCGAGGCATCGCGCGTGCGGTGACGGGCGGCATGGGAAGGTGAAGCGTGGAGCGGGTGAAGGGAATCGAACCCTCGTCAGTAGCTTGGGAAGCTACAGCTCTACCATTGAGCTACACCCGCAAGGCGCGGCGTAAGTCTATTCGGGCGGGGCCCTCAAACGCAACGGGCGGCACTGGGCCGCCCGTTGTTTCACGCTTTTCCACCGCCGTGCACGGCGCCCGCGGGCGGGCGCTGCGCACGTGGGATCAGAAGCTGCCGCCGAAGCTGGCGAACAGCGACACGTCACGTGCACGCTTCTGCATCGTGGTGGTGCTCATGCCGATGTTGCTGCTCAGGCCCCACAGGTTCAGGCGCGCACCCAGCACGGCGGTGGCGTAGTTCTTGTCGAACTCCAGGCCCGGCACCTTGTACATGCCCACGTCCGGCATGGTCTGCAGCCAGGCGCTGGCCTGCTTGCTGTCCTCGAACTCGTGGTCATAGGTGACCTGCACGTACGGCTTGACGTTGCCGCCATCGAAGCGGGCCTGCCAGCCGACGCGGCCGACGGTCGAATCCGTATCCTGGTCGCCATAGCCCAGCGCCGAGGCGCTCAGGTTGGACTCGGTGTAGCCATCCAGCTTCACCTTCTGCCAGATCACCGCGGCGACCGGACCGTGACGGAAGCCGCCTTCGGTGCCGAACTCGTAACCGGCGTTCAACGCGGCGGTCAGGTTGCTGCCTTCCGGCGAGCCCTTGTGGATGCGCGTTGCCGGGCCGAGCTGCAGCTTGCGGGTCACGTCGTAGTCCAGCCAGCTGTAGCTGAGCTGGCCGTTGACCCAGGCGCGCTCGCCGTACCAGCCGGCGAACAGGCCCAGGGTGGTATCGGACTGGGTGAAGTCGCCCTTGTTGTTGCCGAAATCGGCGTCCATGCGGCCATAGCCGGCGAAGCCGCCGACCACCATGCCATCACGCGCCCAATCCACACCGAACAGGCCGGCCGGGGCCATGCCGTCGTACAGATCGGCATGGGCGTAACGCTGCATGTCGCCGCGCAGGTTGCCCCACCAGCTCAGGCCGTCGGCCGGACGGCCATCCACGTGCCAGCTGACCTGGTCAGCGCGCGAGCGGCCGATGGTCTGTGCCGAGTGGGTCAGGATCTGCTGGTTGCGCGGCGCTTCCAGGATCGACAGGGTGTACTGGCCCAGCATTTCATGCGTGGCCGAGGACGGGTGCACGCCGTCGGCGAAGACATAGGTGCGCCATGCGTCCGGGGTGACCAGGCTGGTCGGGTTGCAGGTCAGCGACGAAGGCACCGTGCAGGCGGTGCCACTGACGTTGCTGAAGCCGTAGGTCGACGGGTTGGCGACGATTTCCTGCAGGATGTGGAAGGTGTCGACCGGGATCACCTGCAGGCCGGCGGCCTTCAGGCCACCGAACAGGGCGTCGTTGTAGGCCTTGGCCAGCGCGGTGCCGGCGGCCATGCCAGCCGGGCCGCCGGCGCGGGCGCCCGGGGTCAGGCCGATGTCCGGGATGGTCGGCACCACGATGTATTCAGCGCCCGCTGCCTTCAGCGTGCCGACGATGCCGACCTGGTCGGTGACGGCACCGGTCAGGGTCGGGACCAGCGGCGCACCGGTCTGGATCGCGAACAGATCATTGGCACCGCCCCACACGGTGTACAGCGCGTTCGGGTCGGCCTTGCCACCGTTGGCCGCCAGATAGTTGGCCGTCTGGGTCTTCAGCGAAGGAATCGGCACACCGCCCAGCGCGGGCTGGGTCAGGTCCACGCCCACGCGGGCCCCGCCAACGGCGTAGTTGTCGCCGTTCTGGCCGTTACCGTTCGGGCTGGCATCGGTGCCGTAGTAGTTCGCCACGTGCTGCGCCCATTGCCAACCCGGGTTGGTGGTGGCCTGGCCGGTCACCGGGCGGACAGCGGCCGGCAGCAGCGGGCGGTAGTAGCCGGAATCGGTCAGGCTGTCGCCGATGAAGACGGTCTTGGTGTACGGCGACTGGGCCATGGCCGGCATCGCCGCCAGGGCGATGGCCACGGCCATGAGGGAACGGATCGGGCGTTTGCTGAGCAACATGGAAACTCCTTGAGGGTGGGGAAGACGGCGGACGTACGCCGGCGCACGGTGCCATGGTTCCACTGCACCTGGCCGGCATCACGCTGCGCTGCGGCATGAACGCCGCAGCCCGCCGCCCGGCCATCGTTGGCCTGGCGCTCGCGGCACCTCTGCCGCGGGGCGCACAGGGTACGCACTGCGATGTGATTACGGGACAATACCGTCATGAACATCCAGCTCAACGGCGAGAACCGCCAGCTTCCGCACACCGCCACTGTCCACGACCTGCTGCGCAGCGAGGACCTGCTCGAGCGCCGCGTCGCGGTCGAAGTCAATGGCGAGATCGTCACCCGCAGCCAGCACGCCAGCCACCCCCTGCGCGAGGGCGACGTGGTCGAGATCGTGCATGCACTGGGCGGCGGCTGAGGCAGCATCGTGACGCGCGATAGGCGATAATTCGGGCCATGAATGCACCTGCCCCCACTGATTCGCTGGTGATCGCCGGCAAGACCTATGCTTCCCGCCTGCTCACCGGCACCGGCAAGTTCAAGGATCTGGAAGAAACCCGCCTGGCCACCGAGGCCGCTGGCGCACGGATCGTCACCGTGGCGATCCGCCGCACCAACATCGGGCAGAACCCGGGCGAGCCGAACCTGCTCGACGTGCTGCCGCCGGACCGTTACACCATCCTGCCCAACACCGCCGGCTGCTACACCGCCGAAGACGCCGTGCGCACCTGCCGGCTGGCCCGCGAGCTGCTGGACGGCCACAACCTGACCAAGCTGGAAGTGCTGGGCGACCAGAAGAGCCTGTACCCGGATGTGGTGCAGACCCTCAAAGCGGCCGAGCAGCTGGTCAAGGATGGCTTCGAGGTGATGGTCTATACCTCCGATGACCCGATCCTGGCCAAGCGCCTGGAAGACATCGGCTGCGCTGCGGTGATGCCGCTGGCCGCACCGATCGGCTCGGGCCTGGGCATCCAGAACAAGTACAACCTGCTGCAGATCATCGAAGACGCCAAGGTACCGATCATCGTCGATGCCGGCGTGGGCACGGCCTCCGATGCAGCCATTGCGATGGAGCTGGGCTGCGATGGCGTGCTGATGAACACCGCCATCGCCGGCGCGCGCAACCCGATCCTCATGGCCAGCGCGATGCGCAAGGCCGTGGAGGCGGGCCGCGAGGCCTTCCTGGCCGGGCGCATTCCGCGCAAGCGCTACGCCAGTGCGTCCTCGCCGATCGACGGGTTGATCGGCTGATGACCAATCCTTTCGACAGCGCCGGTGCCAAGGCACCGCCCAAGCCCTTCACCATCACCGAAGGCCGCCGCGAGGTCCGCAGTTTCGTGCTGCGCCAGGGGCGTTTCACCCCCGCCCAGCAACGTGCGTTCGATGACCGCTGGCCGCGCTTCGGGCTGGATTTCACCGGCGAGCCGCGCGATCTGGATGCCACCTTCGGGCGCGATGCGCACAAGGTGCTGGAGATCGGCTTCGGCAATGGCGCCGCGCTGCGCTTCGCCGCACAGCAGGACCCGAGCCGCGATTACATCGGCCTGGAAGTGCACGCGCCCGGCGTGGGACGCCTGCTCAATGCACTGGCCGACGACAACGCCGACCACGTGCGCCTGTACCACCACGATGCCGTGGAGGTGCTGGAGAAGGAAATCGCCGATGGCGCGCTGGATGAAGTGCGCATCTACTTCCCGGACCCGTGGCACAAGAAGCGCCATAACAAGCGTCGCCTGATCCAGCCTGGCTTTGCCGAGCTGCTGGTGCGCAAGCTGCGCGTCGGTGGCCGCCTGCACTGCGCCACGGACTGGGAAGACTATGCCGAGCAGATGTGGGACGTGCTCGACGCCACCACCGGGCTGAGCAACCGCGCCGGTCCGCGTGGGCAGGTCGAGCGGCCGGAATGGCGCCCGCAGACCCACTTCGAAACCCGTGGCCAGAAGCTTGGCCATGGCGTGTGGGACCTGTTGTACGACCGCACCTGATCCCACAAGGAACCGCGCCACCCCATGGATACCGCGCTGACGCTGACTACCGACATGAAGCTCGTTCTCGGGCTGGTCGGCTTCACGATGGCGATGTTCCTGTTCGAGCGCATCCGCGCCGACGTGGTGGCCTTGGTGGTGCTGGTGGTGCTCGGCGTTACCGGCCTGATCGCGCCGGAGGAAATCTTCGGCGGCTTTTCCGGTAACGCGGTGATGAGCATCATCGCCACCACCATCCTCGGCGCGGGCCTGGACCGCACCGGGGCATTGAACCGGTTGGCGGCGTGGCTGCTGCGGCGCGGGCATGGCGTGGAGACACGCCTGTTGATGATGACCACCGCGATCGCCGGCTTGAACTCCTCGTTCATGCAGAACCCTTCGGTGATGGCGCTGTACCTGCCGGTCGCCTCGCGGCTGGCCGCGCGCACCGGGCTGACCCTGCAGCGCCTGCTGCTGCCGATCGCCGCGGCCATCGTCATGGGCGGCGCGCTGACCATGGTCGGCAATTCGCCGTTGATCCTGCTCAACGATCTGCTGGCCTCGGCCAACAACAACCTGCCCTCGGGCCTGGCCACGATCGAGCCGCTGCGCATGTTCGCACCGCTGCCGATCGGCGTGGCGCTGCTGATCGCCTCGCTGCTGTATTTCCGCTACTTCGGTGATCGCAAGCTGGTGGAGGAAGAGACGCTGGCCAACGATGGCGTCACCCCGTCGCGCACCGAAAGCTACTTCGCCAAGACCTACGGCATCGAAGGCGATGTGTTCGAACTGGTGGTCACCGCCGAAAGCCCGCTGGTCGGCATGACCCTGGGCGAGGCCGAGAACGTGCACGATGCGCCGCTACTGCTGGCGCTCAAGACCGGCAATGACACCCGTCTGGCCCCGCCGGCCGAGATGCGGATCTGGGTGGGCAGCGTGCTGGGCGTGATGGGCGCGCGCCAGCAGGTCAGCGATTTCGCACAGAACCAGTTCCTGCGGATGTCCTCGCGGCTGAAGCACCTGGGCGACCTGTTCAACCCCAGCCGCGCCGGCATTTCCGAAGCAGTGGTGCCGCCCACCTCCGATGTGATCGGCAAGAGCGCCTCGGACCTGCGCCTGCGCAAGCAGCGTGGGATCAGCCTGCTGGCGATCAACCGCGACAAGCAGGTGATCCGCGAAGACGTGCGCAACGTGGCGCTGCGCGCCGGTGACATGCTGGTCTTCCACAGCATCTGGACCGACCTGGCGCAGGCGGCCAAGAGCCGCGACTTCGTGGTGGTGACCGATTACCCCAAGGGCGAGCAGCGGCCGCACAAGTTCAAGATCGCGATGAGTATCTTCGCCATCACCATCCTGATCGCGCTGACCTCCAAGCTGCCGGTGGCGCTGACCCTGATGACCGGCGTGGCCGGCATGTTGCTGACCGGCGTGCTGCGCATGGACGAGGCCTACGCCTCGATCAACTGGAAAACCGTGTTCATGATGGCCGGGCTGATTCCGCTCGGCTGGGCGATGGACAGCAGCGGCGCGGCGGCGTGGATCGCCGGGCACACCATCGACCGCCTGCCGACCGGCATCCCGGTGTGGGTGCTGGAAATCGCGCTGGCGTTGTTGACCACGATGTTCTCGCTGGTGATCAGCCACGTGGGCGCAACCATCGTGATGGTGCCCATCGCGGTGAACCTGGCGCTGGCCGCCGGGGGCAGCCCGACCGCGTTCGCGCTGATCGTGGCGTTGTCGGCCTCGAACAATCTGATGACAGCCTCCAACCCGGTGATTTCGATGATCACCGGCCCGGCCAATTACACCCCGCGCGAGCTGTGGCGCGTCGGCGCCCCGCTGTCGTTGATCTATACGGCGGTGGTGGTGCTGATGATCAACCTGATGTTCTAGGGAGTGCCGGCCGCTGGGCGGCATTGAAGGCGTAGCGACCAACGGTCGCTACCTACCCGTGGGCTGGAGACCCACCGGTCGTTGTCACGCCAGCCAGACCTGGCCGTCGCGCACCTGCACCGGCACCGCGCGCAGGCGATCACCGCGGCACGGCCCGGCCACGCAGTCGCCGTTGTCCAGCGAGAATGAGGCGCCGTGCGCCGCGCACACCAGGTGGCCGTCCTTGCTTTTCAGGAACTGCCCCGGGGCCCAGTCCAACCGGCGGCCGGCGTGCGGGCAGATGTTCAGCCACGCGCGCACCTGGTCGCCCTCGCGATACAACACCACCGATTCGCTGTCGCCCTCAATGCTGGCATCGGTTTCGGCGAACCCCCCGTCGGCCATGGCATCCAGGGCAATGAGGGCGGTGGCGGTGGACTCAGGGTGGGACATGGCATCCAGACAGCAGGCAGTGGAGGCACAGTGTCTCACGCGCTCATGTCACTGGCTCCCGGATGAATACAAGTCATTGATTTGCAATGCGCGCGGGGTACGTTTAACGCTTTTTTCACTCAGTCACAAAGGCCAGCACGGATACTCGTCCACTGCTGACCTCAGCCAAAAAGAGTGCCATGTACAGCCGCATCTTCCAGTTCAACCAGTTCCGTGCCCTGTTCGCGCCGCGCAAGCCGCGCCACCCGTTGGTGCGCGTTGCGGTCGGTCTGTTGGGCCTGGCGATCCTGGCCGCGCTGGTGTTCGTGGGTGTGTTCGTGGGCGCGGCGATGATCATCGCCGGTCTGGCATGGAAGCTGCTCGCCCAGCGCAAGAGTGCGCGCACCGTTCCGTCGCAGGTCGTGGACGGCGAATACCGGGTGGTCCGCAAGCAGGCCTTGCCGATGTCGCGTTGATCGACGCGCATTCCTCCTGATGACGGCCGCGCCCTGCGCGGCCGTTTCTGTTTGTGGCGGCGGGAAAACGCTCTAGACTGCGGCGAAACCTCTCCACAGGACGCGCGCATGACCGATGTAATTCCCACGCCCGAGCAGCCCCGAATTCCGGTCGCCGGCGGCGGTACCTTCCCGGTGCGTCGCATCTACTGTGTCGGCCGCAACTTCGCTGATCACGCGCGCGAAATGGGTGCGGCCGTGCCGGCCGCCGATGATCGCGGCCGCCCGATGTTCTTCAGCAAGCCGGCCGATGCGATCGTGGTCGGGCATGACGATGTGATCCCCTACCCGCTCGCCACCCAGGACCTGCACCATGAGGTGGAACTGGTGGTGGCGATCGGCAAGGACGCCCCTGCCGGCGAGCTGCCCGTCGACCAGGCCGAGGCGCTGGTGTTCGGCTATGGCGTCGGCCTGGACCTGACCCGCCGCGATCTGCAGGCGCAGGCCAAGGCCAAGGGCCACCCGTGGGATCCGGCCAAGGGCTTTGATCAGTCCGCGCCGGTGAGCGAGCTGGTGCCGGCCGGTGAAGTCGGCGATCTGGCCGCCCTCAATCTGTCGCTGGAGATCAATGGCGAGGTGCGCCAGCAATCACTGCTGGACCAGATGATCTGGAACGTGCCGGAGATCCTGCACGAGCTCTCCAAACTGTGGGCGCTGCGCGCAGGCGACCTGGTCTTCATGGGTACGCCCTCGGGCGTGGCCGCATTGAAGCCGGGCGACCGTTTCAGTGCACGCCTGGAGAACGTGGCCGAGCGCCACGGCATCATCGCCGGATGACAATCGCTGCGTTACGCTGCGGCGTCATTTGATTCCCCCACTACGACAGGAGAGCCCGATGGGTGTACTGACTGAGTTCAAAGAATTCGCCATGCGTGGCAACGTCATCGACCTGGCGGTTGGTGTGGTCATCGGTGCGGCGTTCGGCAAGATCGTCACCGCGCTGGTGGACAAGATCATCATGCCGCCGCTGGGCTGGATGATCGGCCGCGTGGACTTCTCCGAGCTGGCCTGGACCCTGGCCCCGGCGCGGATTGCCGCCGATGGCAAAGAGATTCCGGCGGTGGTGATCGGCTACGGTGATTTCCTCAACACCGTGGTGCAGTTCGTGATTGTGGCCTTTGCGATCTTCATGGTCGTGAAGTTCATCAATCGCCTGGCGCGCAAGAAGCAGGCCGAGCCGGCCGCCCCGGCGGCGCCGAGTGAAGAAGTGCTGCTGCTGCGCGAGATCCGCGACAACCTCAAGCACTGAGGCAGCAACACCGGTAGTGCCGGCCGCTCGTCGGCAGCACGGATATCCTGCCTCGTGCGGAGCCGGCCAGCGGCCGGCACTACCGATCGAAAGCCCCGCTTTGGCGGGGTTTTCGCTTTTGGAAAACAGTATCCGCCGGGACATGACCTACCGCCCATGTGCGTGCCGGCGAGGCTGGTAAGCTCGGACGCTTCCGCCCCGTTTCCCGGAGTTCGTCCATGCGTCGCCGCGTCCTTGCCATCGCATCTTCCCTCGCCCTGCTGGCCGCGCCCGCATTCGCGGCGACCGGTATCACCACGCTGCCGCCGACGTCGCTGGCCACCGCCGCCGAGCTGCGCGAGCAGGCCCTCAAGGACGACACCGGCTGGAAGGTGGTCGAATCGCTCACCACCGAGATCGGCCCGCGCATCGCCGGCAGTGAAGCCGACGCACGCGCCGTGGCCTGGGCGGTGGCCAAGTTCAAGTCACTGGGCTTCGACAAGGTCTGGACCGAGCCGGTCACCTTCCCCAAGTGGGAGCGCCGCAGTGAGCACGCCGAAGTGATCGGCAAGCATGCCCAGCCGCTGACGATCACCGCCCTTGGCGGCAGCCCGGGCGGCACGGTGGAGGCCGACGTCGTGCGCTTCGCCGATCTGGCCGCGCTGCAGGCCGCGCCGGAGGGTTCGCTGAAGGGCAAGATCGCCTTCGTCGATTACCAGATGACCGCCTACCGCGATGGCCGCGACTACGGCAACGGTGGCGCCGTGCGCAGCAAGGGCCCGTCCGAGGCGATCCGCAAGGGTGCGATCGGCTTCGTGATGCGCTCGGCAGGCACCGATTCGCACCGCGTGCCGCACACCGGCATCACCCGCTTCGATGACGGCCTGACCCCGGTGCCGGCCGCCGCGCTGTCGGTGCCCGATGCCAACCAGCTGGCGCGCCTGGTCGCGCTCGGCAGCACCACGCTGAAGCTGAGCCTGGATTGCGGTTGGGATGGTACGGCCACGTCGCACAACGTGATCGGCGAGATCATCGGGCGCAGCCTGCCCAAGGAAGTGGTGGTGATCGGCGGTCACCTCGACTCCTGGGACCTGGGCACCGGCGCGGTGGATGATGGGGCCGGCGTGGGCATCACCATGGCCGCTGGCCATCTGATCGGCCAGCTCAAGCAGGCGCCCAAGCGCACGATCCGCGTGGTCGCGTTCGCCAATGAGGAGCAGGGCCTGTACGGCGGCAAGGCCTACGCCGAGGCACATGCCAAGGACGTGGTGCGGCACCAGCTCGCCGCCGAAAGCGATTTCGGTGCCGGCCGCATCTATGCCTTCAACACCGGCTCGCCGAACCCGGCCAATTCGCGCGAGGCCACCCGCCAGATCGCCGAGGTGCTCAAGCCGCTGGGCATCGAGTACGCCGCCGACAAGGGCGGCCCGGGCCCGGACGTGGGTCCACTGGCGGCCAAGGGCGGCGCGTGGGCATGGCTGGCGCAGGACGGCAGCGACTACTTCCACCTGCACCACACCGCCGACGACACGCTGGACAAGATCGACCCGGCGGCGCTGGCGCAGAACGTCGCCGCCTACACGGTGTTCGCGTATCTGGCCGCCGAGGCCGACGGCAGTTTCGGCAGCGAAGCCAAGCCGACCACGCCGCCGAACGAGTAATCCCGACACGCAGGCGGCAGGTACCGCCCGTGGGTCGGTACAAAAAAAAACCCGGTCGCAATGCGACCGGGCTACCGGGATTCGTCACACCCCACGCGGTGAGCGCCGTACTACTTTCACGGTCCGGAGAAACGGACCGTCGCACTGCGTGGATGTCTCTCCTCATCTACGCAGCACAACGTCCACCCCGCACTGTGCTCAGTTCTCACGTCGAGCGCCATGCGGAAAATCCGAATCGGATGTAGTCACGACGCGTTCGGTGAAACCGATCACACCGCGGGTCCAGCGCAACGCGCCGTTCCCGACAAACGCACACCTTCCGATCAGCGCGAGCGGCTGCCGTACCAGTGCGCCAACAACACCGCCGTCGCCGAAGCGACGTTGAGGCTTTCCACGGCACCGGACCCGGGAATGGACACCTGCAGATCGCAGTCGTCGGCCAGATCGCGGTCCATGCCCTCGCCCTCGGCACCCATCACATAGACCAGGCGTTGCGGCAGTTCCGTGGCGAACAGGTCCTTGCCTCCCTCCACCAGCGTTGCCGCCAGGCCGATGCCGGCCGCGCGCAGCTGCGCCATCGCCTCGGGCAGTTCCGGCAGACGCACCAGCGGCACCGACTCGGCGCCGCCTTCGGCCACGCGCGCGGCCGCGCCGGACAATGCCAGCGTGGACCCCGGCGGCAGCAGCAGCCCGGCCACACCGAAATGCGCCGCCGAGCGCAGGATCGCGCCGAAGTTGTGCGGGTTGCCTACGCCATCCAGCCACAGCGCCAGCACCGGCGCGCCGGCCGGCAACGTGGCCAGCCATTCGTCCAGCTCCAGCATCGGCGCACGCAGCACGTCAGCCACCAGGCCCTCGTGGTGGGTGGTCGCGGCGAGCTTGTTCAGATCGCCGTCTTCCACCACACGGTAACCGACGCGGTTGGCCACGCACCATTTCAGCACCGGCTGCATGCGCGGGATCAGCGACTCGGTCAGGTACAGCTTGCGCAGCGCCTGCGGGCGATGCTCGAACAGTGCCTGCACGGCATTCCAGCCGTACAGGCGCAGCTCGTCGTTGCCGCGGCCGGGCGGCGGCGGCGTGCCACCTTCGCGCGGCGGCAACGGCGTGGCGCGCGGCGGCCGCGAGGACGGACGGCGCGCATTCTTCCAGGGATCATTCACTACGGGACAGCTCCAGCTTGCGTTGACGCCAGAAATCGGCGTTCTTGATGCCAAGTGCATCGGGGTCGAAGGTCGGATCCAGGCCGAGCTTCTTTTGACGTTCGTAGTCGCGCAGGGCCAGCATCGCCGGCTTCTGCACGATCAGGATCGCGATGATGTTCAACCACGCCATCAGGCCGACGCCGATGTCGCCCAGCGCCCACGCCATGCCGGCATTGTGGAAGGCACCGAAGATCACCATGCCGATGATGCCCAGGCGCAGCAGCAGGACGGTCAGCGGGCGCTTGGCGTTGTTGTTGACGTAGGTCAGGTTGGTCTCGGCCATGTAGTAATAGGCCATGATCGTGGTGAAGGCGAAGAAGAAGATCGCGATCGCCACAAAGGCCGCGCCGAAGCCCGGGATGACGGTTTCCACCGCCGCCTGGGCGTAACCCGCGCCTTCAGCGACACCGGCCAGGCCGGCGAACACGGGTGCGCCGCCCGGGACCGGGGAATACACGTTGTAGGTGCCCGCGGCCAGGATCAGGAACGCGGTGGCGGTGCACACCATCATGGTGTCGAAGTAGATCGCGAAGGCCTGCACGTAGCCCTGCTTGGCCGGGTGCGAAACCTCCGAGGCGGCCGCCGCATGCGGGCCGGTACCCTGGCCGGCCTCGTTGGCGTAGATGCCGCGCTTGACGCCCCACTCCACCGCCAGGCCCATCATCGCGCCGAACGCGGCATGCGCACCGAAGGCGCTGCTGAACACCGTGTGGAACATGTCCGGCACGCGGTCGTAGTTGATGATCATGATGACGATGGCCATCAGGATGAAGGCGGCGGCCATGAACGGAACGACCACCTCGGCGAAGTTGGCGATGCGCTTGACGCCGCCGAAGATCACCACGGCCAGCAGCAACGAGACCACGATGCCGATGCCCAGCTTGAGCGCCTGCACCGATTCCAGGCCCATGAACTGACCATCCAGTGGCCCGCACAGCGCACCGCCGCGGCAGGCATTGATGATGCTGTCGGCGATGGCATTGGCCTGCACGCCCGGCATCAGGAAGCCGGCGGCGATGATGGTGGCCACGGCGAAGGCCAAGGCGTACCACTTCAGGCCCATGGCCTTTTCGATGTAGTACGCCGGGCCACCGCGGTAGCGGCCTTCGGCATCCTTGGTCTTGTAGATCTGCGCCAGGGTGCATTCCACATACGAGGTGGACGCACCGAGGAAGCCCATCACCCACATCCAGAAGATCGCACCAGGGCCACCGAAGGCGATCGCGGTGGCCACACCGGCGATGTTGCCGATGCCCATGCGCCCGGCCATGGACATGGCCAGCGCCTGGAACGAGGACACGCCCGCCTCGGATTTCTCACCCTGCACGGTGAGCCGGCACATCTCCACGAACCCGCGGATCTGCATGAAACGGGTACGGGCACTGAAGTACAGGCCTGCGGCAAGACACAGGAAGATCAGGGCTTTGCTCCAGATGATCCCGTTGATGAAACTGACTACTTCTTCCACGCGCTCTCTCCAGTCGGCGGAAACAAAAGGAACGTCCCCGTCGGCTGGGACCCGGTCGATTCTCCACGATCCGCGCCGGACTGCGTAGTGGCAATTTCGATGAATGGGCGGCAATGCCGCCCATTCGGGTCAGGCATGGCCGCCGACCGAGGGGGTTTCCGCTTCCTGGCGGGCCAGTTCACGCGCCACGGCTTCCGGCGAGCGGGTGTACGGGGCCAGCAGCGAGTAGAACGCCGGCACCACGAACAGCGACAGGAAGGTGGACACGGTCACGCCGAAGATCACCACCACGCCGATCGTGCCGCGGCTGGCCGAACCCGGGCCACCGGCCACCACCAGCGGGATCGCACCGACCACGGTGGCGATGGAGGTCATCAGGATCGGGCGCAGGCGCACCATCGCCGATTCGACGATGGCCTGGTGCACGTTGCGGCCCTCATCGCGCAGCTGGTTGGCGAACTCCACGATCAGGATGCCGTTCTTGGCCGCCAGGCCCACCAGCATCACGATGCCGATCTGGCTGAACAGGTTGATCGTGCCACCACTGACATACAGCCCCAGCAGCGCGCCAAGCACGCCCAGCGGCACGGTGAGCATGATCACCAGCGGATGGATGAAGCTCTCGAACTGTGCGGCCAGCACCAGGAACACCACCAGCAGGGCCATCGCGAAGGTCAGCAGCACGGCGCTGCCGGCGTTCTGGTACTCGCGCGATTCGCCCTTCCAGCTGATCTGCGCATGCTGTGGCAGCTCCTCGCTGGCCACCTGCTGGGCCCAGGCGATGGCCTCGCCCAGCGGATAGCCCGGGGCCAGGCCGGCGTTGATGGTGATCGAGCGCAGCCGGTTGAAGCGGTTGAGGCTGCCGGCTTCGGCCACTTCGCTGAGCGTGACCAGGTTGGACAGCGGGACCAGTTCGCCGCCACTGGCGCGCACGCGGATCGCGGCCAGATCCGACGGCGAGGCGCGGCCGTCGCGGCCGGCCTGGACCAGCACGTCGTACTCCTCGCCGTTGTCGACGAAGGTGGTGACGCGGCGCGAGCCCATCATGGTTTCCAGCGCGCTGCCGATCGCGGTGACCGATACGCCCAGATCGGCCGCCCGCTGGCGATCGATGTTCACGCGCATCTGCGGGCGGGTTTCCTTGTAATCCGAGTCCGCACCGACCAGGCCAGGGTTGTCGGCCATGCGCAGCAGCATGCGGTCACGCCACTGCGCGATCTCCGCGTACTCCGGGCCACCCAGCACGATCTGGAACGGCTGGCCCTGGCTGCGGACCAGACCACCCCCGACCTGGGTGCGCACGCGCACGCCCCGCAGATCATTGAGGTGGGTCTGCAGCTCGGCCGCCACATCCGGGGTGGAGACATCACGTTGGCGCCAGGGCTGCAGGAACACGCTGATGCGGCCGGTGTGCATTTCCTCGCTGGAGCCCCAGCCGCCGGGCACGCGCGGGTTGGCGCGCACGATCGGCTCATCTTCGCCGACGAAGCCGGAGACGATCTTCTCGACCTGCTGGACCTGGCCGACGGTGTAATCGAAGCCGGCACCTTCCGGGCCATCGATCATGATCTGGAAGGAGCCACGGTCTTCGGCCGGGGCCAGCTCGGACGGCAGCACCTTGAGCAGCAGCGCGCTGGCCAGCAGCGACAGGATCATCACCACGATGTAGACCCAGGTGCGGGTCACGTGCGCTTCCAGGAAGCGCCCGTAGGCGGCCGACAGCCGATCCAGGTTGCGGTTGATCAGCCCGTGCAGGCCCTTCGGTGCCTGGCCGGTATGCGGCTTGAGCAGCTTGGAGGCCATCATCGGGGTCAGCGTGAGCGACACGAACGCCGACAGCGCCACCGCCGCGGCCAGCGCCACGGCCAGCTCGCGGAACAGGCGGCCGGTATTGCCTTCCAGGAAGCCGACCGGCAGGAACACCGCGACCAGCACCGCGGTGGTGGCGATCACCGCGAACGCCACCTGGGTGGTGCCGCGCTTGGAGGCGACCAGCGGCGGCTCGCCCAGATCGATACGGCGTTGCACGTTCTCCACCACCACGATGGCGTCATCCACCACCAGGCCGATACACAGCACCAGCGCGAGCAGGGTCAGCAGGTTGATCGAGAACCCGAAGGCATACAGCGCGATGAAGGCCGCGATCAGGCAGACCGGCACCGTTACCGCGGGAATCAACGCCGCGCGGAAACTGCCAAGGAACAGCCAGATCACCGCCAGCACCAGCAGCATCGCCTCGACCAGCGTGGCGTAGACGCGATCGACCGCGGCCTCGATGAAGGTGGTGTTGTCGAAGGCCACGAAGATGCGGGTGCCTTCGGGCAGCGTGCTGCTGATCCGGTCGGCTTCGGCGCGCGCTTCGCGGGCGACATCCAGCGCGTTGGCGGTGGAGGTCTTGACGATGCCCAGGCCGATGTTCGGCTCACCGTTGCTGCGGTAGTACGCGCGGCGTTCGGACGAGGCCAGTTCGATCTTGGCGACATCGCCCATACGCACGACGTACCCATCGGCGCCCTTGCCCAGCGGAATGCCGGCGAAGTCTTCCGGTTTGACGTAATTGCGCTCCACGCGCAGGGTGAAATCGCGGTCGGCCGATTCGATGCGGCCGGCCGGCAGTTCCACGTTCTCGTTGCGCAGCGCACTTTCCACATCGCCCACGGTCAGGCCGCGCGCGGCGAGCTGGTCGCGGTCCAGCCAGATCCGCATCGCATAGCGCTGGCGGCCACCGATACGCACCTGGGCAACGCCATCGAGGCTGGAGAAGCGGTCGACGATGTAGCGGTCGGCGTAGTCGCTCAGCTCCAGCGTATCCATCGAGGTCGAGCTCATGTTGAGCCAGATGATGGGATCGGCGTCGCTCTCGACCTTGGCGATTTCCGGCGGACGCGCCTCTTCGGGCATGCGATCGGCAACGCGGCTGACCGCATCGCGCACGTCGTTGGCGGCCGCTTCGATATCGCGGTTGGAGGTGAATTCGATACTGACCTGCGAGCGCCCGTTGGAGCTGCGCGCGTTGATCGTATCGATGCCTTCGATGCCGGCCAGCGCATCTTCCAGCACCTGGGTGATGCGGCTTTCGATGACCGCTGCCGACGCGCCGGTGTAATCGACCGAGACCGAGACGATGGGCGGATCGATCGCAGGCAGTTCGCGCAGGGTCAAGCGTGTGAATGACATGAAGCCCAGCACGACCAGCAGCAGGCTCATCACCACGGCGAAGACCGGCCGCTGGATGGAAACGTCGGAGAGCTTCATCCGGCGGTGTCCGGTTCGGCCGTCGTGGCGGCGGCCGGCGCGACCGGCGCGATCGGTGCAGCTTCTTCGGCCTGGATCTTCAGCCCCGGGCGCAGCTTGCCGGTGCCGTCCACCACGATGCGGTCGCCGGCGGCGAGCCCCTCACGGATTTCGACCACGCCGCTGCGGCGCGCGCCGGCGGTGATGTCCACGCGCTCCACGACCTGGTCCGGCGTGACCCGGAACACGTAGGAATCGCGCCCGACCTGCACCACCGCGATTTCAGGGATGACCAGCGCCTGGCGCTCGGGGCGGAACATGCGCACATCCAGCAGCATGCCCGGGCGCAGTGCGTGATCGGCATTGATGAAATCCGCGCGCACGGTGACCGCACGCGTGCCCGGATCCACGCGGGTATCGATGGTGGCGACCTGGCCTTCGAAGTTGCGGCCCGGATACGCCACGCTGGTCGCGTTGACCTTGTCACCGGTGCTCAGCGAAGCCAGCTCGGCTTCGGGCACCTGGAAGTCCACGTGCATGCGCTCGATGTCATCCAGGGTGGTGATCGCGGTGCTGGGGGTGACCAGCGAACCGGCGCTGACCTGACGGATGCCCAGCACGCCGGCGAACGGCGCGCGTATCCGGCGGTCGCCGATGTCGGACTGCATTTCGCGCACGCGGGCGTCAGCGGCATCGCGGATGGCGCGCTGCGTGTCCAGCGTGGAGCTGGCCACCAGCTGCTGGGCGGCGAGTTCGCGCTGGCGCTTGTACAGCTGGTCGGCTTCCAGGAACGTGGCCTGGGCCTGCAGCAGCGCAGCTTCCTGGGCTTGCCCGCGCAGGGTCACCAGCGGCGTGCCGGCACTGACCTGCTGGCCACTTTCGAAGTGCACCGTCTCGATGATTTCGCTGACCTTGGCGGTGACCGTCACCGACTCGCGCGCCTTGGCCGTGCCCAGGGCCTGCAGCGTGTCGCTCCATGCCGAAGCCTTCACCACCTGGGTGGTGACCGGTACGGCGTCTGCCTGCCGGCGAGCGGCCTCGTCTTTGCTGCCACACCCAGCCAAAGCGACCAAGGCGATGCCAGCGGCGAAGCGCGCTGCGATGCGTCCCAACATGTAATGCAATCCCGGTTGTTTCTCGACCGCCGAGTGTATAGAGGGGTCGAGCCGGGGCATATGTGCCAAGCGTTTACCGGCCTCTTCACATCTGCCGGTGACGGGCGAAGGCCTTTCCGTGCTGGGGCCTGCGCAGGATGTGTCGCCATGTATCGACGCATGTCGAAGTGCGCGGCACGCGCCGGGGTGTCGGACCCGGCGGCAGCGGGCGCCGGGCGGGCGAGATGTCCCCCGCCCGGCCAACGTGCTCAGTACCGATAATTCACTTTCAGCCAGGCGGTACGGCCGGGTTCGTTGATACGCACCGGATCGGCCGGGAAGCCGAAATCGGCGCTGCCGGCCAGGTTCAGATGCTCGCTGTAGGCGCGGTCGAACAGGTTGTCCACGCCTGCACTGACCAGGAGCGCCTCGTTGACCCGGTAGCTGGCGTTCACGGCCAGGGTGGCGAAGCCGGCGCTGGGGCCGAGATCGCGGGCGACCACGTTGCCCTGCCCCGCCGCGACCCGGCCCTGACGCGAGACCGCGCGTGCCAGCGCCCCCACGGTCCAGCGCTCGCGTTCCCAGACGGTGCTGAGCCGGGCTTCCAGCGGCGGCATCTGCGGCAGCGCGCGGCCATCACTGCGGTTCTCGCCCCAGGCATAGGCCAGCGTGCCGCCGAGTTTCCACTGCTGCGCCACCTGCCACTCCACGCCCGCCTCGGCGCCGGCAATGCGCGCATCGACATTGCTGGCCTGGCTGGTGCTGCCCATCATGCCGCCGTCGCGGTAGGTGAACAGGATGTAGTCCTGGATGCGCCCGGCATACGCCGAGACCCAGGCGTTGAGGCGATCAGTGCGGTACTGCAGACCCAGATCGAGCTGGGTGGTTTTTTCCGGCTGCACACCGGTGAAGGCGTTGACCGCGCCGGCCGGGCCGAGCGTCGGCGAGAACAGTTCCCAGTAGTCGGGCATGCGCTCGCTATGACCGATACCGGCGTACCAGGTCAGTGCGGGGGCGATATCGCGCTCGAACCGGACAAAACCGCTGCCGAGATTCTCGCGCCGGGTCTGCCCGGCAGTCGGATTCGGCATCGCCATCATGCCGCTGGTGGCGCGCTCGTCCTTCACCTCGGCACGGTCCATGCGCAGGCCACCCACCCAGCGCTGGGCAGTGCCCTCGCCCAGGGTGATCTCCGTGAACGCCCCCAGATTCCCGAAGCGCGCATCGGTGCGCCACGGCTGCTCCCGGTACGTGTTGCGCCCCATGGCATTGCGGCTGCGGTGACGGCTGTCCTGCGCGTCCACGCCGGCCACGATGGCGATGTCCTGCCAGCGCCATTCCGATGCGATGCGGCCCCCGGTGGTGCGACGGTCGACATTGGAGCCCATCGGCATCGGCATGCTGCTGGCCGGGTTCGGCGTGCGCAGCGTGTAGTTGTCCATCACGTGGTCGGCGTCGTTGTAGTACAGGTTCGCCTGCAGCCGGTCCCATGCACCCGGCAGATTGTCCTTTTCGAAGCGCGCAGCGTAGCTGGTGCGCTTGAACGAGGCGCCATCCATGCCGCGACCGGCGTAGCGCGCGATCGCATCGCCGGTGCCGGCCGACAGCTCCAGCACGGTATCGGCATCGGGCGTCCAGCCGACGGCGACATCGCTGTTCCACTTGCGCCACCTGGAGGGCACTACATCCCCGTTGCCGTCCTTGTAGTCCTCCGATTCGGAGCGGTTGCCGTTGACCCGCACATAGCCCGGCGAAGCGCCGGCGGTGAGATCCAGCACCTGGTCGTTGCGGTTGCGCGAGCCGACCAGCGCGCTGGCGTTGATATCCACGCCCGGCTGATCGAAACGCGGGGTATCGCGCTCGAAGCGCACCGTGCCGGCCGAGGCACCGGCACCCCAGCGCACGCTCTGCGGCCCCTTGATGATGGTCAGCCGATCGAAGGTTTCCGGGGCGATGTAGGACAGCGGGTTGTCCATGCGCGAGGGGCAGGCACCGATCAGATTGCCTTCGTTGCTGACGATGTTCAGGCGCGAACCGAACATGCCACGCAGCACCGGATCACCGTTGGTGCCGCCGTTGCGGATCGCCGAGAAGCCGGGAACCGTCTTCAGATAGTCAGCGCCATCGCTGGCCGGCACCGGCTGCCGCGGCAGGCGCGGATCGGTGACCCAGTGCAGCGGCGAGGAGGGCGCGGTGGCGGTGACCACCAGCGTATCGAGCGTACGGGCGTCGTCGTTGGCGGCATGCAGCGGTAGCGCGACCAGGGCCAGCGACAGGGAAACAGACAGGCGCGTCAGTGCGCCCGCGCTGCGGGAAGAAACAGTCATGGTGGAACTCCAGAAAAGCACGCAGGCACGCGCCGCCATCACGGCGACACGGGCAGAAAGGGCGGTGGTCTCAGGAGAGCGCGGGGGGGCCGCGCGCGGCGTGGGCCGGCCAGCGCAGGCTGCGTGGCGTGCCCACCGCGCGCAGGACGCGTGGTGCGATGACCGGCAGCGCCGGCAGCAGCAGGATCAGCACCGCCAGCCACGGCATCAGCCGCGAGGCCATCATGCAGTACTCGCAGGCATCGCCGTGCCCGGCATGCTCGCTCATCGGTGGCGACGATGCGGGGGTGTCGTGGGCGCTTGGCAGGGCGTGCATCGGCATGGGCTGCATCGCCATGTCATGGCGCGCCATGTCGTGCTGCTGCATGTCGTGGTGGTGCACGTCGCGCTGCGCGATGTCGTGCGGCATGTCGTGCCCGGCGTGGGCATCGGGCGGCACGGGCATCGCGTGGGTCATGCCGGTCGGCATCAGCGTCACCGGCGCCTCGGCATGCGCCTGTTGCCAGCGGCTGACCAGCGGCGCCAGCGCCATCAGCAACGTCGCCACGAAGGCAAGCTGCAGAAAGACGGCATACGGGCGACGACGGACGTTCACCCCGTCATGGTAGCGCCCGAGCGTTGGCCGGCCGACCCGAAGCCCTGCGACCAACCGTCGCAGCGGCCCTTTCGAAGCGCCCACCGACCCCCTCAACCGCTCTGGAGAATAGCCCCCTTCTGTTGAAGGGGGCGCGCCAACGGCGCGGGGTAGAGGGGGAATGCGCGGTCAGCCATCACCGTCGCTAGACGGTGATGGTCTGCGTCAGCGATTCCCACGTCGGCGGCAGCGGCCAGTTGGCTTCCTGGTTGCCGTCGATCACCCGGCGCAGGTCGCGGGTATCGATCTGCGGGGCGAGCACGTGCACCAGCTCCAGCGCGTAATCGCGCAGCACGCGGTCACGCGGCAGCACCGCCCAGGCGATGCACTCGTCGATCGGCGTCGGGGCCGGCCAGGACCGAAGGTCTTCATCGCTGGCGTTGACCGCCATTTCCGCCAGCAAGCCCACGCCGAGACCGGTGCGCACATACGTCTTGATCAGGTCCGCATCGAGGGCGGTCAAGGCGATGTCCGGGGTCAGCCCGGCGCTGGCGAAGGCGCGCTGCAGCGAGGAGCTGCCGCGGGTGGAGGATTCGTAGCTGATCAGCGGGTGGCTGGCGAGCGCCTGCAGGTCCGGCGCGGCGCCCGGGCGGTCCAGCGCGTGCCCGCGCGGCACCAGCACCAGCCGACGCCAGCGGTACAGCGGAATGGCCAGGCCGGCAGTGGGTTCACCGCCGGCGGTGCTGATGATGGCGATGTCCGCGTCGCCCTGGCTGAGCAGGTCCAGCGCGTCGCTTTCGGCAGCCTGCTGCAGATGCACGCTGACCTGCGGGTAGGCCTGCTTGATCCGCGCCACCGCCGGCGGCAGCACGAAGCGCGCCTGGGTATGGGTGGTGGTGAGCACCAGCTGGCCCTGGCTTTCACGGCGCTGGTTGGCGGCATACGTGCGGATGTTGTTGGCCTCGCCAAGCACGGCGCGGGCGCGGCCGATCACTTCCACGCCAGCCGGGGTCACCGCTTCCAGGCTGCGGCCCTTGCGCACGAACAGGAGAAAGCCGAGTTCATCCTCCAGCTGCTTGAGCTGCTTGGACAGGCCGGGCTGGGTGGCGTGCACACGGGACGCCGCCAGCGTGATGTTCAGCTCGGCGTCGGCGATGGCGACCAGGTAGCGAAGTTGGGTCAGCGTCATGGGCGGGCGATACGGCGCATGGAGAGGGGGCCATCCGACTGTAGGGCAAATGCCGTCACCAGCTTATAACCAAACGTTGTTTAAGAAGGTAATCAGGTCATTTCGCGCGGTCATATGCCAGCGGTACGGTCTGACCGACCCCGGCCCGGCCGCGCGCGGGCGCCTTGCGCCGCCACCGGCCCGACCCTTTCCCCCTGCCGCACGGCCCCCGGGCGGCAACGACTTCTCCGGAGCATCCCCATGGCCCTGTACGACTCCATCCTGGACACCATCGGCAACACCCCGGTGGTGCGCCTGCACCGTCTCGCCCCCGAGCACGTCACCCTGTATGCCAAGGTCGAGTCGTTCAACCCCGGCGGCTCGGTCAAGGACCGACTGGCGCTGGCGATCATTCTCGACGCCGAGGCCAAGGGCCTGCTCAAGCCCGGCGATACCATCGTGGAAGCGACCTCGGGCAACACCGGCGTGGCGCTGGCGATGGTGGCCGCCGCGCGCGGCTACAAGTTCGTGGCCACGATGGTGGAGACCTTCTCGATCGAGCGCCGCAAGCTCATGCGCGCCTATGGCGCCAAGGTGATCCTGACCCCGGCCGCCGAGCGCGGCTCGGGCATGGTGCGCCGGGCGAAGGAACTGGCCGAGGAACATGGCTGGTTCCTGGCCAGCCAGTTCGCGAACCCGGCCAATCCTGCGTATCACCGCAACACCACCGCACCGGAAATCCTGCGCGACTTCGCCGGCAAGCGGCTGGACTACTTCGTCACGGGCTGGGGCACCGGCGGCACCCTGACCGGCGTCGGCGAGGTGCTCAAGGTGGCCCGCCCGGAGACGCGCATCGTTGCCACCGAGCCGGAAGGCGCCGCCCTGCTCAAAGGCGATGAGTGGAAGCCGCACAAGATCCAGGGCTGGACCCCGGACTTCGTGCCGGAGGTGCTCAACCGCGGTGTCTACGATGAACTGCTGACCATCGACGACGCCCGCGCGATCGAGACCTCGCGCCGGCTGGCGGCCGAGGAAGGCATCTTCGTCGGCATCTCGGCCGGTGCCACGGTCGCCAGCGCGCTGGACATCGCCGCCAAGGCCGCACCCGGCGCGGTGATCCTGGCGATGCTGCCCGACACCGGCGAGCGCTACTTCTCCACCCCGCTGTTTGCCGATATCAACGAAGGCTCCGACGACGACTGGCTGGCCGGTCTGCCCTGATCTGCCCGTTGGTCCGTAGGAACGAAGCGCCCGCCCACATCGGCGGGCGTTTTGCATGGGGCGCTTCATCTGCGGTGAAGCGATCCGGCGGCATCGTGTGAAGGTCAGCCAGCGCTCGGGCGGGTCGCACTGCCTGAGACGACGATGACGCAGCCTAGATGTCCTGCCGGGTAACGTGCAGGTCAGGCACGTCATTCCGTTGTATGGACCCGGTAACAGTCAGTAAGGAGCGGTACGCATGAAGATCGAAGTGTGGCAGGGCGACATCACGACCCTGGCGGTGGATGCGATCGTCAATGCGGCCAACGAATCCCTGCTCGGCGGTGGTGGCGTGGACGGCGCGATCCATCGTGCGGCCGGCCCTCAGCTGCTGGAGGCCTGTCGCGCCCTGCCGGAGATCCGCCCGGGCATGCGCTGCCCGACCGGCGAAGTGCGCGAGACGCCAGCGTTCGAGCTGCCGGCGAAGCATGTGTTCCACACCGTCGGCCCGGTCTGGCAGGACGGTCTGCGCGACGAGCCGGCGCTGCTGGCCAACTGCTACTGGAAATCGCTGCAACTGGCCGAAAAACTGGATCTGGAATCGATCGCCTTCCCGGCGATCAGCTGCGGCGTGTTCGGCTATCCGCTGCACCAGGCCGCGCACATCGCCGCCACCGAGACCCTGACGTGGCAGCGCTCGCATCGCCAGCCGCGCCGGATCATCCTGGTGGCGTACAACGCGGCGACGTACAAGGCCTACCAGTCGGCGCTGGCCGCGCTGGGGCAGCCGGTCGAGCCGTCAACCTCGGCGATCTTCGCGCCGCTGGCGCTCGGGTTGCCGCCGGCGGCGGCGCACTGAGCAAACCACCGCGCAAACAAAAACGCCGGCACAAGGCCGGCGTTTTCGTTGAGGCTGGTCAGGCGTGAATCAGCCGTTCCACTTGCCCAGGGCAGCCTGGCCGTTTTCCTTGGCGCGATCGAAGATCGTCTGCTGCGCCTTGGCAACGTTCGCCTTGGTGTCCTTGGCCCACAGCTTCAACGCAGCCTGCTGCATGGCGCGGCCGTAGGAGAAGCTCAGCGGCCACGGCAGGTTGCCCATCTGGTTCATGGCATTCAGATGCGCGGTGGACTGCTCATCGCTCTGGCCACCGGACAGGAACACCACGCCCGGCAGGATCGCCGGCACGGTGCTCTTGAGGCACATCACGGTCGACTCGGCCACTTCCTCGACGTCGGCCTGCTCTTCGCAGCCCTTGCCGGAGATGACCATCGAGGCCTTCAGGATGGTGCCTTCCAGCAGCACGTTCTGCTGGTACAGCGCGTCGAACAGCGAACGCAGGGTGGCTTCGGTGACTTCGTAGCAGGTCTCGATGTCGTGGTCGCCGTCCATGATCACTTCCGGCTCGACCATCGGCACCAGGCCGCATTCCTGGCACAGCGCCGCATAACGGGCCAGCGCGTGGGCGTTGGACTCGATGCAGGTGCCCGACGGGATGCTTTCACCGATGTTGATGACTGCACGCCACTTGGCGAAGCGCGCACCCAGCTTGTAGTACTCCTGCAGGCGCTCGCGCAGGCCATCCAGGCCTTCGGTGACCAGCTCGCCCGGGCAGCCGGCCAGGGCATGGGCGCCCTTGTCGACCTTGATGCCCGGGATGATGCCCTGGGCCGCCATGTACTTGGCGAACGGGACGCCATCCTTGGTGGACTGACGGATGGTCTCGTCGTACAGGATCGCGCCGGAGATGTGCTCGTTCAGCTTGGGCGTGGTGAGCAGCAGTTCGCGGTAGGCGCGACGGTTCTCCTCGGTGTTCTCCAGGCCCACGCTGGCGAAGCGCTTGCCGATGGTGCCGGTGGATTCGTCGATCGCGATGATGCCCTTGCCCGGGGCGACCATGGCCTGTGCGGTTTCAGCCAGCTGTTCGATGCTCATGTACTTCCTGTGGCGGGTGCGGGAAAACCCCAATTATAGACCCCGCCTCCCGTGAACTGACCGTCCACGGAATCTGGAAACGATTCCATCTGAAACGACGAACCCGCGCGGCCGTGAGGCCACGCGGGTCCGGGTCTTGCGGGGTGGGTCGGTTAGAGTTCGCCCAGGCCGCTCGCACGGCCGTCTTCGCCCACTTCCAGCAGGCGCAGCGTGTTGGTGGCGCCATGGGTTTCCATGTGCTCACCGCTGGTGAAGACGACGCGGTCGCCGCTCTGCAGCTGGTTCGCTTCGAACAGCAGGCGGATGCTGCCGCGCGCGGCTTCGCGCGGGGTCAGGCCGCGGCTGTCGAAGTTGATCGGGAACACATCGCGCATCAGCGCCATCTGGCGGCGGGCGCCGTCATGGCGGGTCACCGCGAACACCGGTGCCGAGGCACGGAAGCGCGACAGGTAACGCGCGGTGCCACCGGATTCGGTCATCGCCACGATCGCGCGCACGCCCACGTGCTGGGACAGGAACATGGTGGCCATGGCGATCGCCTGGTCGGCACGTTCCAGGTTGCGCGGCGAGGCGCCGAAGTCGGTCTCGGTCTGGAACTGGCGTTCGGCACCGAGGCAGATACGCGCCATCGCTTCGACCGCCTTGACCGGGTACATGCCAGCGGCGGTTTCGGCCGAGAGCATCACCGCATCGGTACCGTCGATGACCGAGTTGGCCACGTCCAGCACTTCGGCGCGGGTCGGGATCGGGCTTTCGACCATCGACTGCAGCATCTGGGTGGCGGTGATCACCACCTTGTTCTGCGCCAGCGAGGCCTTGATGATCTTCTTCTGCAGGCCCGGCAGTTCGGCATCGCCGATTTCCACGCCCAGATCGCCACGCGCGACCATGACCACGTCACTGGCGTCGACGATCTCTTCGAGGTTCTCGATCGCTTCGGTGCGCTCGATCTTGGAGACCAGCGCGGCGTAGCAGCCGTGCGACTCGGCGATCTCGCGCGCGTCGTTCATGTCCTGCGCGTTGCGGCAGAAGGAGACGGCGATGAAATCCACGCCGATCTTGGCCACGATGCCGATCAGTTCTTTGTCGCGCTCGGTCAGCGCGCCCAGCGACAGGCCACCGCCCTGCTTGTTCAGGCCCTTGCGGTCGGACAGCACGCCATCGTTGAGCACCGTGTTGATGATGCGCTCGCCCTGCACTTCGATCACCTGCAGCTGCATCAGGCCATCGTCGAGCAGCAGCACGTCACCGGCCACCACGTCCTGCGGCAGACCGAGGTAGCTCACGCCGACCTGGGTGGTGTCGCCCGGCGGCGGGGTGGCCGAGGCGACCAGGTCGAAGCGGTCGCCCGCCTTGAGCTTGATCTTGCCTTCGGCGAAACGCTCGATACGGATCTTCGGGCCCGGCAGATCGGCCAGGATGCCCACTTCCACGCCTACGCGGGCGGCGGCGGCACGCACATCGGCAGCGCGCTTGGCCTGGCCGGAGGGGTCACCGTGGCTGAAGTTGAGGCGAACCACGTTCACGCCGGCGCGGAAGAGATCCTCCAGCACGCCCGGCGGGTCGGTCGCCGGTCCGAGGGTGGCAAGGATCTTGGTGCGACGCTGACGCTCAATCATGGTTAATGGGCTCCCGTTAAAGGAGTGAAATTAGCACACCCATCACGTCCCATGAATACGATTACACCGCTGGCACGCTTGGGTTTCGCTGTTGTCCTGCAGACAGCCCGAGACGACCGCGCGGACAGTCGTTTGACCGCCCGGCGGCCAGCGCCAATCGCGGCGGGGCTTTGCGCAGGACATGCGGCGGCGTACGGATCGCCGCCGCGCCCCTCAATCGATCAGGGTGAGCAGGTCGTCCGGTGCCTGCGCGAGGTGCGCCGCCCCGGCCGCCGTGAGCTCTTCGGCACCGCCGAAGCCCCACAACACGCCGATATTGCGCAGCCCGTGATGACGCGCGCCTTCGATATCCATGCGCCGGTCGCCGATCATCCAGCACTGCGCCGGGGTCAGCGACAGCCGGCGCAGGGCCTCGGCCACCAGCTGCGGCTTCTCGCTGCGGCTGCCATCCGGGGTGGCCCCGATCACGTCCTCGAAGCAGTCGCCGAACGGCAGGTGCTCGACGATGCGACGCGCGTGCGGCTCGTTCTTGGCGGTGACGATCGCCAGCCGATGGCCGCGATCCTTCAAGGTCTGCACGACCTGGCCGATCCGCGGGTAGACCTCATGCTCGCGCCAGCCGATCACGTCGAAGCGCTCGCGGTAATACGTCACCGCCTGTTCGACGTCGGCTGGATCGTTGAACAACGGCGCGAAACTGGTGCGCAGCGACGGCCCGATCCAGCGCCGCAGCTGGGCCTGCGGCGGGACCGGTTGGCCCATCTGCGTGAGCGCATGCGCCACGCACCCGGTGATCCCGACGGCCGAATCGATCAGCGTGCCGTCGAGATCGAAGAACAGCACATCGCGGCTCACGAGCCGCGGGCCTCCAGCGCGGCGACGGCCGGCAGGGTCTTGCCTTCCAGGAACTCCAGGAACGCGCCGCCACCGGTGGAGATGTAGCTCACCTGGCCCGCGATGTCGTACTTGTCGACCGCGGCCAGGGTGTCGCCGCCCCCGGCGATCGAGAACGCCGGCGAGGCCGCGATGGCACGGGCCAGCGCTTCGGTGCCATGGCTGAAGGCTTCGAATTCGAACACGCCGACCGGGCCGTTCCAGACCACGGTGCCGGCCTTGGCGATCAGGCCAGCGTAGTGCTGGGCCGTATCCGGGCCGATATCCAGGATCAGGTCATCCTCGGCCACGTCGGCGACAGCCTTCACCGTGGCTTCGGCGTCCGGCAGGAACTGCTTGGCCACGACCACGTCGGTCGGCAGCGGGATGTCCGCGCCACGCGCCTTGGCATCGGCCACGATCTTCTTCGCGGTGTCCAGCAGGTCCGGCTCATACAGCGACTTGCCGACCGAGTAACCGGCCGCCGCGATGAAGGTGTTGGCGATGCCACCGCCGACGATCAGCTGGTCGACCTTGCCGACCAGGCTGGAGAGCAGTTCGAGCTTGGTGCTGACCTTGCTGCCGGCCACGATCGCCAGCAGCGGCTGGGCGGGCGCGAGCAGCGCCTTGGCCAGCGCGTCCAGTTCGGCCATCAGCAGCGGACCGCCAGCGGCGACCGGAGCGAAGCGGATCACGCCGTGGGTGGAGGCCTGCGCGCGGTGCGCGGTGCCGAAGGCATCCATGACGAACACATCGCACAGCGCGGCGTACTTCTTCGCCAGCGCTTCATCGTCCTTGCCTTCGCCGACATTCATCCGGCAGTTTTCCAGCAGCACGATGGAACCGGGCGCGACGTCCACGCCATCGACCCAATCACGCACCAGCGGCACCTCGACCCCCAGCAGCTGCGACAGGCGCAGCGCCACCGGGGCCAGCGAGTCGGCTTCACTCCACACGCCTTCCTTCGGACGTCCCAGGTGCGAGGTCACCATCACGGCGGCGCCCTTCTCCAGCGCCAGCTTCAGCGTCGGCAGCGAGGCGGTGATGCGCTGCTCGGAGGTTATCTGGCCGTTGTCGATCGGCACGTTCAGATCCTGGCGGATCAGCACGCGCTTGCCGGAGAGATCGAGGTCGGTCATGCGAACGATGGACATAAGCAACTCTTTGGCTCTGAAGAAGGAAGGGCGCCGTGCGGCGCAGACGATCATTGTCCCGGCTGCGCGGGTGCATCGCAAATCCATGAGCGGGACGGAGGTAGGCGGCGACCGTTGGTCGTCGCACGCGGACATGCCGTACCGACCAACGGTCGGTACCTACCCGTTCCGGTTTGGCTGACGCAGCAGGCTGACCGCGAACCCGCCGACGATCAGCACGCCGATCACCAGCAGCGCCCACAGCAGCCACTGTTTCCAGTCGCGCTGCGGAGCCACTGCGGCATCGCCGGCGAGCACTTCCGGTGCACCCTGCACGGTGGCCTGCGCCGGCTGCCACTGCGCGCCATGCTGTTCGCGCAGTTGGGCGATCACGGTGGCGACCGGCGCGTCCTGGCGCTCGGCGCGCACGCTGCCGGCGGCCACCGCATACGGCGGCTCGCCCTGGCTGAGGAACACCAGCGTTTCGGGCTGGTAACCGAGCTTGAGCGTTGGCGCCAGCATCGACTGCGGCTGGCCCGCGATCAGTTTCCAGTAACGGTCGCGCGTGCTGCGCGTCAGCGGCTGGGTCTGCGATTGGCGACGGTCGGCGGCGTCCTGCAGCTGGTAGGCCACCCACGGGCCGGCGCGCACCTGCCATGGCTGATCGGCATCGTCGCGGCTCAACAGCGTCCACTGCACCACGCTGTTGTCGGCGGTGGCGATATCGGCCTGCGCGATCGGGAAGCGCCCGTCCAGTTGATACTCGAATTCACCGGGCTTGCCAGCGGTACCGGTCAGCGACTGCCAGCGCCACGCGATCGCCTGCGCGGTCGGCGCCAGCTCGGCCTGCACCGTGGACAGCGCCGGCAAGGCATCGGCGCCGATCGGCAGAATGCGGAAGTACTTGGCCTGGCGCGCGATCTCGATGCGGCGCTGCTGCAGCCGGCGACCTTCGTGCTGCAGATCCACCAGCGGCACGTCGTCGGCGATGCGCAGCCAATCGCGCAGATCGTTGCTCATCTCCACGCGCACGCGCGCCTGCAGTGGCGACTGTGTCTGCCAGTCCAGGCGCAGCGCCTGCACGCCGGTGTTCAGCGCGCTGGCGTCGATCAGCCAGCCGGCCGGTTGCCCGGCCGCGCCACCGCGCCCCAGCCGCGCTTCCACCCGGCGCACGCTGCCGTCGGTATTGCGCTCGGTCAGCAGCTGCAGATCGTCGCCAGAGGTGCCGGCCATCGGCGGCAATGGGAACCATGACAGCGTCTGCCATTGCGGGGCCTGCGCCAGTGGCTGGTCGGCCGCCAGCAGGGCCGAGGGCAGTGCCTGACCTTGTGCATTGAACACCTGCACATCGGCCAGGCGTGGCGACACTGCGGTGCGGTAGACGCCATCGTCGAGCGTCAGCCGGTAGGCACCGGCCTGTGGCTGCGCAAGCTGCAGCGGCCACTGCTGGCGATAGGCCTGGCGGTCATCGGCGGCCTGGGCCAGCGCCGGAAGCGCCAGCGCGGTGAGGAGGATCAGCGGGCGAAAGGTCGTCAAGACTGCGGCTCCACGGCGGGGTCCGGCGCGCGCGGCGGCGCCGGTGCCAGATAGCCCACGACCGTGCACAGCAGGCCGTAAGCAATGAAAGAAGAAATGCCCAGCAGGTTGCCCAGGTGCTGGCGGTCGATCAGCACCAGCTTGGCCAGCACCACGCCCATCAACACCGCACCGACCAGCCACAGCACGCGTTGCCCGCGGCGCGAGCCCCACACCCAGCTGATCACGCCGAGCACGCTCCACACCACGGTCAGGCTGGTCTGGGCCAAGGTCGAGGACCACAAGCGTTCGTTCCACGGCACCCCGCCCCAGTGATGCACGGCGTGCAGGGTGATGCTGGTCAGGGCGACAAAGCCGGCAATCGCCAGCACCGGTATGCGCATCGCACGCAGGCCCTCCGGCGCGTGCGTGGACCACAGCCAGCGCGCGGCGAGCACCAGAACAGCGAGCTGCGCCAGTTCCACGGGGTTGAGCAGCGGCAGCCACGGCAGCGGTGCAGCGCCGGCCGGGACCAGCAACAGGCCCGCCCAGCTCACGCCAAGCACCGCGAACAACGTGCCCTGCAGCGGCGTACGCATCGGATCGAAACGTTCGCCGAGCGGCACCGTCAGCCAGCGCCAGCGCAACAGCGCCACCGCGGTGACGAGCAGCCACGGCAGCAGCATCAGGGCCAGGCCCCACCCCTGTGCCAGCGCGAAACGGTCGGCCAGCCACAGGCAGGCCAGCGACACCACGCACGGCCACAGCAACCACCACAGGGACTGCGCCGCCAGCGACGTGCGGTCGTCGCCCGCGCGCAGACACCACAGGCTGCGCCCGCCCAGCAGCGCGAACACCGCCCAGGCCAGCGCGCCATACCCGGCGAACGGTTGGTCGTGCACGTCCGCCTGCCACAGCGCCAACGGGAACGCGGCCAGCACCATCGCCAGCGTAGTGAGCACCAGGGCGCGTGCCGGCCAGCGTCGATGCATCTCGGCGGCCAGCCAACCGGTGACGGCCGCGGCGATCAGCAGCGCATCGGGTTCGCTGCGGTGCGCGACGAAGCGCAGGATCTCGTGGGTGCCACTGCCCAGCCACCACAGCAGGCCCCACAGGTAGTAGACGATGGCCGGTGCGTCGCGCTGCGCACGGCGATAGCTGAAGGCCGCGGCAAAACCGGCCAGCGCCAGCAGCAGGCCGCTCATGAAGGTCGGGTTGGCGATGGCCGTGGCATCGAGATGCCAGTAGTCCGCGCCGACCACGAAGCCGAACGCGGCGCCCAGGGTCAGCAGCGCACCGGCGATCTGCGGCAGCCAGCGCTGCTGGCGCAGGCCCAGCCAGGCCAAGGCGGCCCCTTCCAGCGCGAACACGCTGGCGGTGGCCCGTGCGGACAGCGCCAGCGGCACCGCCAACGTGGCAAAGCCCACTGCGAGCACCGCATGCGACTGGCCCAGCGCGGCATAGCGCTCGCGCTTGATCAGCACCCACGCCAGCCCCGCATACAACGCGGCCAGTGCCAGCGAGCACAACGCCAGCAGCAGGCGGTCGTCCTGCAGCAGGCCGGCCTGCAGTGAGAACGCGATCAGCGGCGTGCCGAACACCAGGCTGCCATCGATCAGGTCGCGCTTCTCCGCGCTCTGCCGACGCGCATAGAGGATCGGAATCAGCAGGTAGAAGGCGAAGAACAGCAGCAGGAACGGCTCGGTGCTGGCGAACTTGTCCGCGCTGTACTGGAGCACGCCCCAGGCCGTACCGATGCCGAAGGTGAAGGCAAAGCCGAGCAGGTTCAGCGCGCGCCACGGTCGCCACCAGGCAATCGCCAGGATCGCCGCATTGAGCACCGCGTAATACGAGAACAGCGCGACATGGTTGCCGCTGCCGGTGGACAGCCATATCGGCGCCATGAAGCCGGCCAGGATGCCGAGCACGGCCAACGTGCGCGAGTTCTGCACCACCGCCAGCACGCCCATGCCGGCGATCAGCAGCACGCTGAGCGCGAACGCCGGCACGGCGGGAATCAGGTCGTAGCGCTTGAACGCGGCGAAGATGGTCAGCAGCAGGACGCCGATCGCCCCGCCCTGCAGCGCCAGCGCGAACAGGCGCCGGGTATCGCGCTGCACCCAGCCGAACACCAGCCCGGCCAGCGCCGCCAGCGCGATGGCGGCCAGGCGCAGCTCGATCGGGGCGTTCAACCAGCCCTGGTCGCTGGCGTACTTGAGCAGCGCGGCCACACCGGCCAGCAGCACCAGCATGCCGATCTTGACGGGCACGTTGCCTTCGGTGAACCACTGTTTGAGGGTGCCGACGATGCGCTCGCCGATACCCGGGTCCTGCGGTTCAACCGGCACCACCGGCGGCGCGGGCCTGGGGGGAATCGACGCCGAGGACGGCAGCGGGGGCGGCATGGCGGCCGCCGCTGCGGGTGCAGCCGCGGTATCCGCGGTCTCGACCGGCGGTTTAACCCCGGGCTGCATGCCGACGTCCAGCGGCGCGGCCACGGTGTCGACGGATTGGATATCCGTCCAGCGCAGCGGCCGTTCGGGTTCGGCTGGCACCGGCGTGGCGTCCCAGGCCGAACCTGCCGCGCGTTGCTCCAGCGCGGCCACGCGGCGGCGCAGGCCGGCGATCATCACCAGCGCCACGATCAGCAGCAGCGGGATCGCCAGCAGTACCAGCACCAGCAGGACAATCAGAGCTTCCATTCCAGGCCATCCTCAAGAGGTCGCCCCGGCTGCACCCGGCAGGCGCAGTGCCGGGGCACGCGGGCCATGCTAAAGGATCGGCGGCACACGCGGGATCAAGGCCTGGCGGGCGCCCTGAAACGACAGACCCCGGCACGGGGCCGGGGTCTGTGGAATGACGCAGGGGCAGCGCTGGCTTACGCCGCGACGACCTTGACCATTTCCAGGCACTTGTTGGAGTAGCCCCATTCGTTGTCGTACCACGACACCAGCTTGACGAAGGTGCTGTCCAGCGCGATGCCGGCATCGGCGTCGAACACCGAGGTGTGGGTTTCACCGCGGAAATCGGTCGCCACGACCTTGTCTTCGGTGTAGCCCAGGATGCCCTTCAGCGCGCCTTCGCTCTGCGCCTTCACTTCAGCGCAGATCTCGGCGTAGGTGGCTTCCTTTTCCAGCTCGACGGTCAGATCGACCACCGACACGTCCGAGGTCGGCACGCGGAAGCTCATGCCGGTCAGCTTCTTGTTCAATTCCGGGATCACCACGCCGACGGCCTTGGCCGCACCGGTGGAGGACGGAATGATGTTTTCCAGGATGCCACGGCCACCGCGCCAGTCCTTGTTGGACGGGCCATCGACGGTCTTCTGGGTGGCGGTCGCGGCGTGCACGGTGGTCATCAGGCCACGCTTGATGCCCCACTTGTCGTTGATGACCTTGGCCAGCGGGGCCAGGCAGTTGGTGGTGCACGACGCGTTGGAGACGATCGCCTGGCCGGCGTAGGTCTTGTCGTTCACGCCGAACACGAACATCGGGGTGTCGTCCTTCGACGGTGCCGACAGGATCACCTTCTTGGCGCCCGCGTCGATGTGCTTCTGCGCGGTTTCCTTGGTCAGGAACAGGCCGGTGGATTCGATGACGACGTCCACGCCGACCTCATCCCACTTCAGGTTGGCCGGATCGCGTTCCTGGGTCAGGCGGATCTTCTTGCCGTTGACCAGCAGGTCGTTGCCGGAGACTTCCACGTCGGCCTTGAAGCGGCCATGCACGGAGTCGTACTTCAGCATGTACGCCAGGTAGTCCGGCTCCAGCAGATCGTTGATGGCGACGATTTCGATGTCATTGCCGAAGTTCAGCACGGCCGAGCGCAGCACGTTGCGCCCGATGCGACCGAAACCGTTGATGCCAACCTTGATTGCCATGTTCACAAGCTCCTGCAGCCGCGAGGGTGCGGCGCCGATGGAAAGGGGCGTTCATTCTAGCAGGGCCGGAACCGGCCCGGCCCGGGAATGACGAATGGGAACCGGTTACAACGGTAAATACCCGGATTGATCCGGATCAAGGCGCGCAGGCGCATGGACGGGAAAACTGGCGCCATTCCAACCCGCCACGAGACCGTCTCATGCGCAAGACCTCCCCCCTCCTGCTCTCCAGCCTGGCCGCCGCCCTGGCGCTGGCCGCCGCCCCCGCCATGGCCCAGTCCAAGGGTGACTGGACGATCGGTGCCGGCGTGCACCAGGTTGCCCCGAAGTCCAACAACGGCTCGCTGGCCGGCGGCACGCTGAAGGTCGATGTCGACAACGACATCAAGCCGACCATCACCGGCGAGTACTTCATCGCCGACAACCTGGGCATCGAGCTCCTCGCCGCGCTGCCGTTCAAGCACGACATCACCATCGCCGGCCTGGGCAACGTGGGCAGCACCAAGCACCTGCCGCCGGTGGTGTCGCTGCAGTATCACTTCAACAGCAAGGGCAAGGTGTCCCCGTTCCTGGGCGCCGGCATCAACTACACCACCTTCTTCAGCGAGAAGACCGGCGGCGCGCTGGCCGGCAGCACGCTGAAGATGGAAGACTCCTGGGGCCTGGCCGCCCATGCGGGCCTGGACTTCGCGATCAACGACAAGGGCTCGCTGCGCGTCGATGTGCGCTGGATGGACATCGACAGCAAGGTCAAGCTCGATGGCGAAAAGATCGGCACCGTCAATATCGACCCGCTCGCCTACGGCGTGTCGTACGTGTTCAAGTTCTGATCGGCGGATCAGAACCCAACAAGGCAACACCCTCGCAGCAAGACAGTTTCCCCGGCTTCGGCCGGGGTTTTTTTTTGGCTCATTCGGCCAACAGATGCCGCGCCGCTGCCTGCGCATGCAGCGTCGTCGTATCGAACACCGGCACCGTTGCATCCTGCGCGCCGACCAGCAGCATGATCTCCGTGCAGCCCAGGATGATGCCCTGTGCACCGCGGTCCACCAGTCGCTGCATCACCGCCCGGTAGGTCTCCCGCGAGGCCGGCAGCACCTGCCCCTGCACCAGCTCGCCATAGATGATCCGATGCACCGCCGCGCGGTCATCGGCCTCGGGAATCAGCACCTGCAGGCCATGCGCCTGGGTGAGCCGCCCCGTGTAGAAATCCTGCTCCATGGTGAACGCGGTGCCCAGCAAGCCCACCCGCTGCAGCCCGGCGGCCTTGATCGCCGCTGCCGTGGGATCGGCAATATGCAGCAGCGGAATCGCGATCGCCGCCTGCACCGCGTCGGCCAGGCGGTGCATCGTGTTGGTGCAGATCACGATGGCCGTCGCACCCGCGCCCTGCAGGCGCTGGGCCGCATCGATCATCCGCTCGGTGGCGGTGTCCCAGTCGCCGGCATGCTGCAGCGCCTCGATCTCAGCGAAATCGAACGACCACAGCAGGATCCGGCCCGAGTGCAGGCCGCCCAAGGTGTCGCGCACCTGCGCGTTGATCAGCCGGTAGTAGTGGGCCGAGCTTTCCCAGCTCATGCCGCCGATCAGGCCAACGATGTGGGCCATGGGAACCTCCGGATTCCGCCCGATGCGGGCACCCGGCGAGACTAGCCCACGCCGCCGGATTCTGCAGCCGGCCAGATCCCGGCAAGCCCGCGCGCGGCCAGCCCGCTAGAATGCCGCGGATGAAAATGCCTTCCCTGCTCCCGGCCACCGCCCTCGCGCTGGCCCTCACCTTCGTTTCCACCGATGCCCTGGCCTGGGGCGCACAGGGCCACCGCCTGGTGGCGCGGATCGCCGAGACCCGGCTGACCCCGCAGACCCAGGCCGAGGTTGACCGTCTGCTCGCCGCCGAGCCGGACCCGACACTGCACGCCATCGCCCCCTGGGCCGATCAGCTGCGCGCCAAGGATCCGGACCTGGGCAAGCGCTCGGCCGGCTGGCACTACGTCAACATCGGCGAAGACGATTGCCACTATGAAGTGCAGAAGCACTGCAAGAACGGCAACTGCGTGGTCGAGGCGCTGAAGGTACAGACCGCGATTCTCGGCGACCGCAGCAAGTCCGATGCAGAGCGCGCGCAGGCGCTGAAGTTCGTGGTGCACTTCGCCGGCGACATCCACCAGCCGATGCATGCCGGCTACGGCCACGACAAGGGTGGCAACGATTTCCAGGTGCAGTTCAACAACCGCGGTACCAACCTGCACTCGCTCTGGGACAGCGGCATGCTGAATGAGCAGACGCTGGATGACGACCAGTACCTCAAGCGCATGCTCGCGCTGCCCAAGCCCGCATTCGGCAAGCGCTCCAACATCACTGTCGACGCCGCGCAGTGGGCCGAAGCCAGCTGCCGGATCGCCATTGCACCTGGCGTTTACCCGGACAAGCGTACGCTGGGCCCCAGCTATGCGGCGACCTACCGCCCGGTCGCCGAGCGCGAGCTGCGCCTGGCCGGCGAACGCCTGGCGGTGCTGCTCAACGACACCCTGGGCAAGCGCTGAGGTCAGTACCATGTCATTGCACGTCGCCAGTTTCTTCCACCCGGACAGCCATACCTTCAGCTACGTGGTGCATGACCCGGCGACGTTGCAGGCGGCGGTGATCGATCCCGTGCTGGATTACGACCCGGACACCGATGCCCTCGGCGCCGGGCCGCTGCAGCCGTTGCTTGCGCATGTGCGCGGGCACGGCCTGCAGGTGCGTTGGCTGCTGGACACCCATGCCCACGCCGACCATGTCAGTGCCGGGCGCTGGCTGAAATCCCAGTGGCCGGACGCGACGCTGGCGATGGGCCAGGGCATCGTGCAGGTGCAGCGCACCTTCGCACCGCGTTACGCGCTGGATGTGCCGACCGACGGGTCGCAGTTCGATCATCTGTTCGCCGATGGCGAGCGCTTCACGCTCGGTGATATCGACGCCGAAGTGATCGCAGTGCCGGGCCACACCAGCGACAGCGTCGCCTATCGGATCGGCGATGCGCTGTTCACCGGCGACTCGCTGTTCATGCCCGACGGCGGCACCGCACGCTGCGACTTCCCGGGCGGTGACGCGGCGCAGCTGTACCGTTCGATCCAGCGGCTGCTTTCGTTGCCCGATGCGACCCGTGTGTTCATCTGTCACGACTACGGCCCCGGTGGCCGCAAGGTCGCCAACCAGACCACGATCGGCGAGCAGCGCGCGCACAACATCCACCTGCATGACGGCATCAGCGAAGCCGCGTTCGTCGCCACGCGCCAGGCGCGCGATGCCACGCTGGCCGAACCGACGCTGATGGAGCCTTCGGTGAAGGCGAACATACAGGGTGGCCCCGTTCGCGGCGGATAGGCATCGCGCCGCGTGGTGAGGCGCACTGCTTCCCTACTTCTCCCGCGTCCCGCTGTGCACGGTCGCCTTGCCTTTCACGATTTCGAAGGTGAAGGCATACAGCAGGCTGACCGGGACAGGCTCAATGCGCGTGGCATCCTTGCAATCGCCCCGATTGGCTGGAATCTTCCCCTCCGCGAAGTGACACACGGCTGCGGGTACGTACTGCCAGACCGCCACCGCATCCTGCGCGGACTGCAACAACGGCGCATTCTCAGGGGCATTGCCAGCGGCGCATTCGTCACGGTCCTGCACCGGCAGACTTCGCTCCACGCGGCCCTGCGCATCGATGACCAACTGCAGACAGACCGTCGTGGGCGCAAGCTCACTGCGCGGATCGCGATCGCCCAGCACGGGGTCCGGGCCGGCATTGAGTTGCGGCATCCGGTAGCCTTCGGCAGCCTTCAGCTGGTAGCTCGCCACCTGCGCAGTCCCCGTGCCGTTGGCCGGATCCAAGCGCTGATGGCCCACATTCTCCGCCCGCGTGTCCACTGACGTAAGCGTCTCATGGGTGGCACAGCCGGCCATCAACAGCGCCGCCAGTGCGGGGACGTAAGGCTGCCTCATGGTGTTGGCACCTCGTCATCCATGGCGTAGGTGACCGGAATCTTCAGCGCCGAGGCCACGGCCTTGCCGTTTCTGATCGCCGGTTCGAAGGTCCATTGCTTCGCCGCAGCCACCGTCGCCTCATCGAACACACCGGCCGGAGTCGCCTCCAGCACGCGTACGTTGGTCGCCTTGCCTTCGGCGTCGACGTCCACCCGCACCACGACCTTGCCGACGATGCTCTGCTCGAAGGCGATCTTCGGGTATGACGGCGGCGGCATCTTGTGGGCGATGGCATTGCGATCGGCCAGCACTGCGCCCTGGCCGATCCCGCTGGCGGGGACGCCGCCACTGCCCTGACTCGCCCACGCCACCGTGCAAAGCCCCACGCACAGCCCGACCACCAGCACCTGCCCGGTCATCCACGGCAATGCCTTCCGCTTGTGTTCCTTCAACATGGCAATACGCTCCTTCAACATCGGTTGGCTGCGCCAGTGGCAGGCCATCGGGGCAACCGGGTGGACCAACTGCGCCTTGAGCAGCGCGTTGGCGTAGAGCCGGCGCAGCGCCGGATGCGGATCGACCGTGCGCGCGTCGCAGGCCAGTTCCTGGTCACGCAGGAAGCGGCGCGCCGCCCACGGCATCAACGGGTGGAACCAGAACACGCAGCGCAGCAGGGCCAACGCGGCGTTTGCCCAGGGATCGCCATGACGGCGATGGCTGTGTTCGTGACGCAGGATCAGGTCCTGCTCGGCGGGGCTGAAGCGCTGCTCGAAGTCCGGGCCCACCACGATCCGCGGCCGCCACAACCCGACCAGCGCCGGCAGACCCGGATCGCCACTGGCCTGCCAGCTGCCATCCTGGCGCGGCTGCAGCGCGCCCAGGGCCTGCGCGAAGCGGCGCTGCGCGCGCCAACTGATGCCGGCCATCGCCACCGCGCCCAGCAGCCACACCGTCAACAGCAGCAGTGGCCACTGCGAGGCATCGTGAGGCACGGCAGGCGCGCGCAGCGCCGAGGCCATGACCATCACCGGGGCGGTCTCGGTGATCGTCAGCGGCGGCACCGGCAGGGACGGGACAACCAGCATCAGCGGCAGCAACCACCAGCTGCGGTAGGCCAGCGCTGCGCCCCCCAGCCGCAGCAGCAGAGGCCTGGCGGCGGCCAATACCAGCGTCGCCACCGACAGCCATACGCTGGCCTGCAGCAGCCCATCGAGCAGGTCAGTCATGGTCCAGCGCCTGGATGAGTTGCTTCAGTTCGGCGATGTCCTGCGCGCTGAGCTCCCCGCGCTGGCTGAAATGCGCCACCAGCGGCGCGACGCGGCCGTCGAACACGCGCTCCAGGAAGCCCTCGCTCTGCTCGGCCACCCAGGCCTGCCGTTGCAGCACGGGCGAGTACAGATAGCGACGCCCCTCGCGGCTGGCACTGACCGCCCCCTTGGTCAGCAGCCGGTTGAGCAGGGTCTTGATGGTGGGCTCGGCCCAGTCACGGCTGGCCAGCGCGGCCACCACATCATCAGCGCCCAGCGGATGGTGGCGCCACAGCACCTCCATCACCACGGCTTCGGCTTCACTGATCTGGCTCATCATTTACATCCGTAATCGACGATTCGATTACGCCCGTAATCAGCACGGGTGTCAACCCTTCGACAGCCGGTTCATGCAGCCACTGCCAGCATCGGCGCATGCCCCGCGGAGCCCTCGATGAGACGCTACCGAAAATTCGATTACCCAGTGGACGATGTGCGCCGCTTCCTGGAACCCGGCCCGGTCGTGCTGATCAGCTCGGCCTGGAAAGGCCAGCGCAACATCATGACGCTGGGCTGGCACATGGTGCTGGAGTTCACGCCCTCGCGCCTGGCGACCATGATTTCCACCGGCAACCACAGTTTCGAGCTGATCCGCCGCAGTGGCGAATGCGTCATCAATGTACCCACCGCAGAGATGCTCGATACGGTGATCGGCATCGGCAACAGCAGCGGCGTGGAGATCGACAAGTTCGCGCATTTCGGCCTGGACGCAGTGGCCGCCAGCGAGGTTGCCGCCCCCTTGATCGCCCAGTGCCACGCCAGTTTCGAATGCCGGCTGGCCGACCGCAGCCAGATCAAGAAGCACGGTCTCTTCATCTGGGAGGTGGTCAAAGCGCATGTCGCACGCGCCCCGAAACTGCCGCGCACGGTGCATTACCGGGGCGATGGCCAGTTCATGCTTTCCGGCGATGAAGTCTCGCGTCGCCGTCTGTTCAAACCGGAAATGCTGTAATGACCCGCATGATTTCGCAGGATAGCGCCGCATGACCGAACACCTGACCGACCTGGACGCCGCCGTCGACTGGCTGCTGCAGCGGGTCGATGGCCCCCTGCGCATTGGCGCCCCGCTCGCCTTGGGCAAGCCGCACCGGCTGCTCAACGCGCTGTATGCCCGTGTGGAAAACGACGCCTCGCGGCCGCTGCAGCTTTACACCGCACTGTCACTGAACCCACCACGCGGCGGTGCCGGGCTGGAAGCACGCTTCATGAAACCGTTCGCCGAGCGTCATTTCGGTGAGGACTTTCCGCGGCTGGCCTACGCCGATGCAATGGTGCGCGACCAGCTGCCGGCGCATGTGCAGGTGGAAGAGTTCTACATGCAGTCCGGCGCATTGTTGAACTCCTCGCAGGCCCAGCGCAGCTACACCAGCCTCAACTACACGCACGCCGCCGATGCGGTGGCCCAGCGCGCGCCGCATGCGATCGTGCAGAAAGTGGCGATGCGCGCGAATGATCGGCGCCTGTCGCTGTCATGCAACAACGACATCACCCAGGACACGCTGGATGCGATGGTCGCGCGCGGGCTGCCACGCCCGCTGATGATCGCCGAGATCGATCCGCAGCTGCCCTATCTGGCCGGCTCGGCCACGGTGGATGTGTCGTTCTTCGATCTGGTGATCACGCCGCCGGGGCCGTACCCGGCGCTGTTCGGCCTGCCCCGCCAACCGGTCAGCGATGCCGATTACGCCATCGGCCTGTACGCCAGCACGCTGGTGCGCGATGGCGGCACGCTGCAGATCGGCATCGGCACGCTGGCCGATGCGCTCAGCCATGCACTGGTGCTGCGGCATACCGACAACGCCCGCTACCGGCAGATCCTGCAGGCGCTGGATCCCGGCCTGGCCAGCCACCCGACCGTGCTGGAGTGCGGTGGCCTGGAGCCGTTCGAGATCGGTCTGTACGGCTGCAGCGAAATGCTCAACGAAGGCTTCCGCCGTCTGGTCCAGACCGGGGTGATCCGGCGCAAGGTGCATGACGATCTGGCCTTGTTGCAGCGGATCGAGAACGGCACCGCGTGGACCACCGACTACGCCACGCTCGAGGCCGAGGGCGAGTACCTGCACGGCGCGTTCTATCTGGGCTCGCCGGAGTTCTACCAGTGGCTGCGCGACCTGCCCGATGAGGAGCGCAGCGCGATCGGCATGCGCCGCATCAGTGAGATCAACCAGCTCTACGGCGGCGATGAAACGCTGGAGCGGATGCAGCGCCGCGATGCGCGCTTCTTCAACTCCTGCATGATGGCCACCGCGCTGGGCGCTGCGGTTTCCGATGCGCTGGAAGACGGCCGTGTGGTCTCCGGCGTGGGCGGCCAGTACAACTTCGTGGCGATGGCGCATGCCCTGCCCGGCGCCCGCAGCGCGCTGATCTTCCGCGCCACCCGCGAGGACAAGGGCGTCCTGCACTCCAACGTGCGCTGGAACTACGGCCACACCACGATCCCGCGGCACCTGCGCGATCTCTACATCAACGAGTACGGCATCGCCGACCTGCGCAACATGACCGACGAGGACTGCGTGATCGCGATGGCTGCGATCACCGATGCACAGTTCCAGGCCGCGTTGCTGGACAAGGCGAAGGCCTCGAAGAAACTGGCGACCGGTTTCACTCCGTCCGCCGATGGACAGCGCAACACCGCTGCGGCGGTCAGTGCGTCGCTGGCGCCGTTCCGCCAATCCGGGCTGCTGCCGGATTACCCGCTGGGCAGCGATTTCACCGAGGTCGAGCAGCACCTGGTCAAGGCGCTGGGCTGGCTGAAGCAGAACACGCAGACGCCAATGGCGAAGCTGCGCACGGTGCTGGCCGCGGTCACCCAACCCGCCGGCGATGGCGATCAGGCGTATCTGCAGCGGATGGGGCTGGAGGCGCCGACGACGATGGGCGAACGCATCGAGGCGCGGTTGGTGCGGTTGGGATTGGCGCGCACCGCAGCCGGGTGATGTAGATCCACGCCATGCGTGGATGCGTGTTGATCACGCGTCAGCAATGGTCGAGGGGTACGCCAACAGCATCCACGCATGGCGTGGATCTACCCTCGATCAAGGATGCCGTGGTGTTTGCCCTTCAACAAACGAAAAGGCCGGCTTTCGCCGGCCTTCCGCTTGATGGCGCCGAGCATGGCTCGACGCTATCCAGCCGTCATCAGTTCGCCAGCTGCGCCTTGGCCGCAGCCACGACGTGCTCGGCGGTGATGCCGAAGTGCTTGTACAGCGCCTCCGCCGGGGCCGACGCACCGAAGGTGTCGATACCCACCACCGCACCGTCCAGGCCCACGTACTGGCGCCAGAAACCGGTGACACCGGCTTCCACGGCCACGCGGTTGCGCACGGCGTTGGGCAGCACGGACTCACGGTACGCCGCGTCCTGACGCTCGAAGACGTCGGTCGACGGCATCGACACCACGCGGGTCTTGATGCCGGCGGCATCCAGCTCCGCCTTGGCGGTCACGGCCAGGCCCACTTCCGAACCGGTGCCGATCAGGATCACGTCCGGCACGCCGCCTTCCGCATCGGCCAGCACATACCCACCGCGCGCGATCTGTGCGACCTGCTCGGTGCTGCGCGGCTGGTGCGGCAGGTTCTGGCGGCTGAACACCAGGCAGCTCGGGCCGTCGGTGCGGGTGATCGCCGACTTCCAGCTGACCGCCGATTCAACCGCATCGCACGGGCGCCACACATCGTTGTTCGGGATGTAGCGCAGCGAGGCCAGATGCTCCACCGGCTGGTGGGTCGGGCCGTCTTCGCCGAGGCCGATCGAATCGTGCGTGTACACGTGGATCGCGTGGGCCGGGATCAGCGCGCTCATGCGCACGCCGTTGCGGGCGTAATCGCTGAACACCAGGAAGGTGGCGTCGAACGGAATGAACCCGCCATGCAGGGCCAGGCCGTTGGCGATCGCGGTCATGCCGAACTCGCGCACGCCGTAGTACACGTAGTTGGCGTTCGGGTCATCGGTGGCGACCGACTTGCTGGCCTTCCACAGGGTCAGGTTGGAGTGCGCCAGATCGGCCGAACCGCCCACCAGTTCCGGCAGCAGCGGCGCGAACGCTTCGATCGCCAGCTGCGAGGCCTTGCGCGAGGCGATGGTCTGGCCATCGGCCTGGACCTGGGCGATGTAGGCATCGGCCTTGGCGATGAAGTCGGCCGGCAGCTCGCCGTGCGAACGACGGATCAGCTCCTCGGCTTCGGCCGGGAACTGCGCGGCGTACTTGTCGAACTGCTGTTCCCACTCGGCCTGGCGCAGGGTGCCGGTACCGCCGGCACGCCAGCCGGCGTAGATTTCTTCCGGAATCTCGAACGGGCCGTACGGCCAGCCCAGCTGCTTGCGGGTCGCGTCCAGCTCATCCTTGCCCAGCGGGGCGCCGTGGCTGGATTCCTTGCCGGCCTTGTTCGGCGAGCCGAAGCCGATGGTGGTGCGGCAGCAGATCAGGGTCGGCTTGTCGAACTGCGACAGCGCGCTGTCGATGGCGGCCTTGATGCTGTCCGGATCGTGGCCATCGACGCCGCGCACCACGTTCCAGCCATAGGCTTCGAAACGCTCGGGGGTGTTGTCGGTGAACCAGCCATCGGTGTTGCCATCGATGGAGATGTGGTTGTCATCCCAGAAGCAGACCAGCTTGGACAGGCCCCAGGTGCCGGCCAGCGAGGCGGCTTCATGCGAGATGCCTTCCATCAGGCAGCCATCGCCCAGGAACACCCAGGTGCGGTGGTCGACGATCTCGTGTTCCGGGCGGTTGTAGCGCTGAGCCAGCAGCTTCTCGGCCAGGGCGAAGCCCACGGCGTTGGCCAGACCCTGACCCAGCGGACCGGTGGTCGTCTCCACGCCGGGGGTTTCATGGTGTTCCGGGTGGCCGGCGGTCTTGCTGCCCAGCTGGCGGAACTGCTTGAGCTGCTCGATCGGCAGGTCGTAGCCGCTCAGGTGCAGCAGCGCGTACTGCAGCATCGAGCCGTGGCCGTTGGACAGCACGAAGCGGTCGCGGTTGAACCACTTGGGATTCTTGGGGTTGTGACGGAGATAGTCGTTCCAGAGCACTTCGGCGATATCGGCCATGCCCATCGGCATGCCGGGATGACCGGACTTGGCGGTTTCGACCGCATCAGCGGCAAGGAAGCGGATGGCATTGGCCAACTGGCGGCGGGTAGGCTGCGTCATGGTTCTGTCGGAGTCGGGAGGCTCCCGCGGAGCTGCGGGCAGCCCATTGTCCCACAGGTGATCGGCGGGGTCAGGCCGGAGACAGGCCAGGCCCTTAACGACAACGCCCCGCACAAGGCGGGGCGTCGGGAACCCACAGCCTGCGCAGGCTCAGTCGCGCGGGGCGGGTGCCGGGGCCGGGGCCACCGCGGCCACGACCGGACCATCGTCCACTTCGCCCTTGGCCACCAGGGTGGTCAGGGCCAGATCGCCGGTGACGTTCAGCGCGGTACGGCACATGTCCAGGAAGTGGTTCACGCCCAGGATCAGGCCGATGCCCAGCGGGTTCACGCCGACCATGGCGCAGATCATGGCCACCACCGGCAGCGAGCCGGAGGGCACGCCGGCGGTGCCGATGCCGCCCAGGATGCAGACCGCCATGACCATGAACTGCTGGCCGATGCTCAGGTCCACACCGAAGAACTGCGCCAGGAAGATCACCGTCACGCCCTCGAACAGCGCGGTGCCGTTCTGGTTGGCGGTGGCGCCCACGGTCAGCACGAAGCGCGAGACCTTCTGCGGCAGGCCCATCTGGTCGGCCACGCGCAGCGCGGTCGGCAGGGTGGCGTTGCTGGAGGCGGTGGAGAAGGCCATCACGGTGGCCTCCTGGGTGTCGCGGAAGAACGCCAGCGGCGAGCGCCCGGACAGCCACACGGCCACGCCGTAGGTCACCACCATATGCAGGCCGAGCGCCAGCACCACCACCCCCACGTAGGCGCCCAGGCGGATGATCAGCTCGAAGCCGAACAGGGCGGCCAGGTTGAACATGAAGCAGGCCACCGCGTACGGGGCCAGGCGGATGACCAGGTTGATCAGGGTCATCGAGACTTCGAAGATGCCTTCGATGGCACGACGCAGCGGGGCCACCTTCTCTTCAGGCGAAAGCACCATGCCGATGCCGAACATCAGCGCGAAGAACATCAGCGACAGGATCGCGCTGTTGCTGGACGCGGCCTCGACCACATTGCCCGGCACGATCGACAGCAGCATGTCCATGCCCTTCGGCGTGCCATGGATACCGGCGACGATTTCCTTGCTGCGTTCGGCGTTCTCGGCCAGCATCTGCGCGGCCACGACCGGGTCCACGCCCACGCCGGGCTTGAGCACGTTGACCAGCACCAGGCCGATGCCCACGGCGATGCCGGACAGCACGATCGTGTAGGCCAGCGTCTTCCAGCCGATGCGGCCAAGGGCGCGGATGTCGCCCATCTCCGACACGCCCATGATCAGCGCCGAGAAGATCAGCGGCACGATCAGCATGAAGATCAGATTGAGGAACAGGCCCGAGGCGGGGGTAGTGATGTAATCCATCACCCACTTGGCACCGGTATGCAGGCCGTCGATGCTGCCACCGAGGGCATGGACGGTCAGCCCGAGGACCAGGCCGATGATGAAGCCAATGCCCATTTTCCAATGCAAAGGCAGTTTCTGCCGGGTCGTTGCGGCCTCAGTCATGGAGCGGCGTTCCTCGAAAAAATGAAATCAGCTTAGCAAAGCCGGCCGCCCTGACCGACACGCCTTTTTATGAATGCGCGGATGGATACAACGGCGCGAGGCCATTGTTCTGCGCGGCCGCACGGGCCCGCCAGTGCGGTCCGTCATGGAAGGCGCGCCGCAGCGCCTGCCGTGCCTGGCCCACATCACCGCCCTGCCCGCCCCAGCGGACCGCCTGCATCTGGAGCAACGTGTCGCGCTGCTGGGGGTTGTCGAGGCGCTCCAGCACCTGCTCCAAGGTCTGCACGCCGCCCATGCCAGCCAGCACGGCGATGATCTCGTCCAGCCCACCCGCTTCCATCGCGCGGCGCAGGTCGGCACGCGTGTACGGGCTCCCGGACGGAGCGACCGGCACACCCGCTTCGGCACCGGGCACGGCGACAGGACGACCGCGTCGGCGCCAGCCCCAGACCAGGGTCAGCAGCCACAGCAGGGCCAGGCCCGCCGACAGCGCGATCCAGCCCCACGGCCGCGGCGCGCCCTGCGCCGGCGCCAGCTGCAGATCGGAGGAGGCCGCCGCCGGTTCGCCCGGCAGCGCCGAGGTGGTGTCCACCGGCAGCGCCGGCGCGGTACTGCCGGCCACCCCGGCAGCGATGTCCAGTGGCAGGTCCGGCAGGCTGGCACTGCGCGGCTGCCCGGCGGCCACATCCCACCACGCCATGCGCAGCCCCGGCACGGTCAGCGGCCCGGCCTGGCGCGGCACGATCGCAAAACGCCGGGTCAGCTTGAGCTGTGGGGTGTTGCCGTTGAAGGTTTCATCGAACTGCGGCGGCTCGGCGAACACCTGCGCGCCGGGGCCGACATCGGGCACGGGCAGCTCAGGGAACTGCGCCTTGGTCGCGCCGTCGGCCACGGCCTCCACCACGATCGTGGCCGCCTCACCGGCACGGCCGGTGGTGGGCGCTGCGGTGTAGCGCAGGCGCAGCCCGTGCAGCGGCAGCCACGGCTGCGGTGCAGAAGCGGGTTGCGCCTGGACCTGCAGCGTGCGCTCGGCCGATGCGGCACGCAGGCGGCCATCGCCGCCGAACATGTCATTGAAGAAGCCGCCCGCGCTGCGCCCGTTGAACTGCGCGGCCGGCAGCACCAGCGGCCCGCTGCGCTCGGGAATCAGCAGGAAGCGCCGTTCCACCACGTTGTAGCGGCGCCCATTGACCTCGCGCACCAGGGTGCGGTCATCGCCCACCCGCTGCAGCGAGGCGCCGGCCGGTGTATCGAGCACCAGTTCGCCACTGAGCAGTTGCGCGGCGTAGAACAGGCGCACCACCACGCCGACACTCTGCTGCACATAGGGCGTGGGATCGTCGACCTCGGTTTCGAGGAAGGCCGCGGCATCACCACGGGCGGCCGCGGGGGCGGACGCGCTGCCGGCGCCGACCTGCAGGGTCAGCGGCTGGGTGCGGCTGCTGCCCACCTGCAGCGCAGGAATCTGCAGGGTGCCGGTGCGCTTCGGGCTGAGCGCGACGGCATACAGCGCGCGCGAGGTCATCGCGCCGTTGCTCCACTGCACCTGGCGGCTGCTGGTCTGGCTGCTGAGATCGAAGTCGGTCCGCAGCGGGCCATAGTCCGGCGCGCCGCCGCCCGCATCGGATTCGATGTTGAGGGTGACGGTATCGCTGTCGGTGATCTGCTCGCGGTCGAGCCAGGCGCGGGTCTGCGCGTGCGCGGCCATGCTCGCGCACAGCAGCAGGGCAAGCCCGGCGCGCAACCAGCGCTGTATCGTGGAATGTGTCATCGCCCTTCCCGTTTCCTGCGTTCGTTTTCCAGCTGGAACTTGGCCCGCAGCAGGCTGCCGGGGTCATCCGGTACCCGCCGCATCCACGCCTCGACCGCCTGCTGCTGCTCACGCTGCTGCGGGGTGCCGCTGACCTGGCCCTGCGCCTTGTCGTTGCCGTCGTTCTGCCCCTGGCGCTGCATCGCCTGCTGCATGCGCTCGCGCTGGGCCGCGTCAGCCTGGGCCTGCGCCTGGCTGTCGGCGGCCTGTGGCGACTTCCCGCCCTCGGATTGGCCATCCTTTGGATCACCGGATGCCGGCGGCGGTGACTGCCCCTGTTCGCCCTTGTCCTGCGGCGGCGAGGACTGACCGTCGTTACCCTGACCCGGGTTCTTGCCGGGATCGGGCGGGTCGGAGGGCGGCTTTTTCCCGTCCTTCTGATCGTTGTTCTGATCGTTGTTCTGTGGCGGCTTGCGCTTGCGGGCGGCATCGACGGCGGCGCGGTTGGCGACCGCATCGGCCATGCCCGGATGCTGCTTCAGCGCACGGTCGTAGGCCTCGATGGCGGCGTCGTACTGGCCCTGTCGCGCCAGCGCGTTGCCCAGGTTGTACCAGCCGGCATCCGTATCGATGCCCTCGAACTGCTGCTGCGCCGCCTTGAAGTCACCCTTGCGGTACGCATCCACACCGGTGGACAGGCGTTGCTGATCGACCTGGTCGGCGCGTTGCCACCACGTTCCCTCGGCGGCATGTGCCGTCGTCGGCAGCGCCATCGGCAGCGCCGCCATCATCACCAGCACGGCCAGCGCGCCGCGCCGCCGGAAGGCGAACAGGGCCAGCAGCATCAGCGGTGGCAACAGCCAGAACCCTTCATCGTGCCACGTGCGGCCCTGCCCTTCGCGGCTGTCATCGGCACTGACCCGCGGGGTCAATACGTCCAGCGCCGCGAGATCCTTGTCATCGGAGGCGATACGCGCATAGCGGCCGCCGCCACGGCTGGCGACACCCCGCAGCGTGCCCTCCTCCAGCCGCGCCGGCACGATCTGACCCTCGCCGTTGCGGTAGGCCGCGCCCTGCGGCGTACCCAGCCCGAGCACGGAGACCACGAAGCCCTGCGCGCGTGCCGAGGCAGCAGCCTGTTCGGCATCCGCATCGGCGCGATCGGTGAGCAGGAGAATGTCGCCACCGCGTGCGCCGGATTGCTGCAGCAGCTTCACCGCCGTCTCCAGCGCACGGTCGGCACGCTGGCCATCGCGCGGCATCACATCCGGCGCCAGCGCATCCAGATACAGCGCGACATTGGCCATGTCGTCGGTCAGCGGCGCCACGGTGTAGGCATCGTCGGCGTAGACGAGCAGCGCGACTTCGCCGCCCTGGCGCTCGCGCAGCAGCGTGGCCAGCTTGGCGCGCGCCTGCAGCAGGCGCGACGGTGGCAGATCGGTCGCGGTCACCCGCGAAGAGAGATCCAGCGCGACCACCAGCGGCGACGGCGTCTGCCACAGCGGCTGTGCGACCTGTCGCCATGAAGGACCGGCCAGCGCCACGATGGCGGTCGCCGTGCCAAGCAGCAGCAGGATCAACCCGCCCCAGGCGCGACGGTCGCGGCCGACCAGCAGATGGCGCAGCAGATGCGCATCCACCGTCTGACGCCAGACATTGGCGCGACGGCGACGCAGCCACCAGATCGCGACCAGCAGCGGCAGCACGAGCAGCGCCCACAAGGCATCGGGGCGGACAAAATGCAGGGCGTTCCAGCTCGCGCTCATGTCCAGCGCCTCGGCAACAACCCCGCCAAGCCGGCCAGCAGCAACGCCAGTGCCAGCGGCGGGGCGTAGCGTTCGATCCGCGGCCGCACCGCCGGGCCCGCCGATTTGACCGGCTCCAGCCGTTCCAGCTCGGCATAGATGCCGGCCAGCTCATCGGTATTGCGCGCACGGAACGAGCGGCCGCCGGTGAGCTCGGCAATCTTGTTCAGGGTTGCTTCGTCGACCGGGTCTTCGCCGGGGGCGATCTGCACGCCAAACAGGCTGATGCCCCCGTCGCCGCCGAAGGCCACCGTATAGACGCGCACACCTTCGGCCTGGGCCAGCTCGGCCGCGCGCAGCGGTTCGAGCACGCCGGCATTGCTGACCCCGTCGGTGAGCAGGATCAGCACGCGCTGCCCTTCCGGCTGTTCGCGCAGGCGTTTGACCGCCAGCGCGATCGCATCGCCGATCGCGGTCTCGCGCCCGGCCAGGCCGACCACGCTGTCGCGCAGCTGGTCACGCACGCTGGTGAGGTCGGCCGTCAACGGGGTCAGCGTATAGGCACGCTCACCGAAGATCAGCAGGCCGACACGATCGCCCACACGGCGATCGAGGAAATCGGCGAGCACGGCCTTGGCCGCGGTCAGCCGCTCGACCACCTGATTGCCAAGCATCATGTCCGCTTCGCTCATGCTGCCGGAGACGTCCACCGCCAGCATCATCTGCCGGCCCTGCTGTGGCGGCGTCACCGCTTCGCCCAGCTGCTGCGGTCGCGCGGCGGCCACGCACAGGCAGGCCCACGCCAGCCATAGCAGCGCGCGCCCCAGTCGTGGCCCGGCACCGCCCGAGGCAGCCCCGAGCGACTGCAGCTGATCGGCCGCATACGGCACCCGCAACGCGGCCCCCGCCCCGGGCCGCGATGGCCACCAGTGCATCAGGATCGGCAAGGGCAGCGCCCACAACATCCACGGCCACGCCAGGCTGTCCACCCAGGTCAACCACGTGGGCATCGTCATCGCGATCATCAGCGCCGCTCCGTCAGCAGCGACAGATAACGGCGGCGGGCCAGCACGCGCAGCCGCTGCACCGCCTCGGCATCCACGCTCGGTCGATAGCCACCATCGAGCAGCAGCGCACCATCGCCCTCGGAAAACGCCCGGCTGTTCTTCTCATCCAGGAACGCGAGCCACGCGTCGCCCTGCAGACGTTCCGCCCCGGGCTGGGACTGACGTGCCGCGCGGCGCAACAGCTCGGCGATCGCCGCCACCTCCAGCACCGGCGAACCGGCCTGGGCCACCTGTGCATCGAACAGCGCCAGCCAGCGCTGGCGCGCGCGCCGTTGGCGCCAGTGCCAGACCCAGATTCCCGCCACCACCAGCACGATCGCGCCGAACACCAGCCACCAGCCCGGCGCGGGCGGCCACCAGGGCGGTGACGGCGGCAGCTGCACATCGCGCAACGGCAGCGATGCGGCGGCGCTCATGCCACCACCGCCGTCGGCAAGGGGCTGAGCCAGCTGTCGCTGGCATCGTCGGTGGCCACCACATGCACCTGGATGCGCCGAGCCGCCAAGCGGTTCTGCAGCGCTTCCAGGGGCGCAACGAAGCGTTCGCGCCAGTGCTCACGCACCGCGGCGCTACCCAGATCCAGCAGCACGCGACGCCCCTGCGAAAGAAACGGCAGCGCATCGGCCGGCGGTGCCAGCTCCAGCGGATCGACCAGCAGCATCACCACCACCTCGTGGTGCATGGCCAATGCGGCCCAGCGTGCGCTGCTGATGGTGGCGGCGCGCGCCGGATCGGCCAGCACCACCACACGGGCACCGGGGCGCAGCAGACGTGCCGCCTGCTCCAGCGCCCGATCCAGGCCGGCGTCCTCGGCAGGCGGATCGGCATACCAGCGGGTCAGGGCGTCAAGCACGCGCAATACACCGCGGGTGCCGCCGGCCGGTGCGATCGGCGGCTCCTGGGTGCTGCCACGCACCGCAGCCAGGCGGTCGCCCTGGCGCTGCGCCAACCACGCCGCAACCGCACCGACGCGCGCGGCCTGCACGGATTTGAAGCGGACCCGGGTGCCGAAATACAGCACCGGATCGGTATCGGCGACCAGCAGCGTCAAGCGTTCGCGCTCGGCCTGAAAGAGTTTGGTATGCGCGCGCCCGGTACGCGCGGTGACGCGCCAGTCGATATGCCGCGCGTCATCGCCCGGTACATAGTCGCGGGACTCGGCGTATTCCATCCCACGCCCGCGCGCGGGCGACGGCGCACTGCCGGCGTGACCCAGACGGCCACGCCGCGCCGGCGGCGCGCGGTGCGCACTGCGGCGCAATGCCACCAGCTCGGCCAGACGCGGCCGCAGGCCATCGCCTTCAAGCGGCGTGGCCGTATGCACGGGCGTATCCATCGTGCTCAGGGCGCCGGCACGCGGGCCAGCAGCTCGGCGACCAGGCGCTCGCCATCCCAGCCTTCGGCGGTGGCTTCATAGCTGGGCAGCACGCGGTGCCGCAGCACGTCGGGCGCAACGTTGCGCACATCTTCCGGGGTGACGAAGTCGCGGCCGGCCAACCAGGCCCGGGCGCGGGCGCAGCGCTCCAGCGCGATCGAGCCACGGGGGCTCGCGCCCCACGCGATGCGCCGGGCCAGCGCCGGGTCGTAACGCGCGGCATCGCGCGAGGCCAGCACGATCTCGATGAGATAGCGCTCCAGCGCGGGCGCGACATGCAGCGAGAGCACGGCCTTGCGAGCGGCGAACACATCGCTCAACGGCATGCGGGCGGGCGCGGCGGCCGGGGTGGACAGCGCTTCGCGCGCACGCTCGCGGGCCAGGCGCAGGATTTCGGTTTCCGCCTCCGAATCCGGATAACCGATTCTTACATGCATCAGGAAGCGGTCGAGCTGGGCTTCGGGCAGCGGGAAGGTGCCCTCCTGCTCGATCGGGTTCTGCGTGGCCATCACCAGGAACAGCGACGGCAGCGGATAGGTATGGCGGCCGACGGTGACCTGGCGTTCGCCCATCGCTTCAAGCAGCGCGGACTGCACCTTGGCCGGGGCACGGTTGATTTCGTCGGCAAGCAGGATCGGATGGAAGATCGGACCGGGCACGAATTCGAAGCGGCCTTCCTGCGGGCGCCAGATCTCGGTACCGGTCAGATCGGCCGGGAGCAGATCCGGGGTGAACTGCACGCGTGAGAAATCCGCATCCAGCCGGGCGGCCAGCGCACGGATCGCGGTGGTCTTGGCCAGGCCGGGGGCACCCTCGACCAGCAGGTGACCATCGGCCAGCAATGCGGTCAGCAGGCGCTCGACGAGCGCGCTCTGGCCGACGATCTCGGAGGACAGGCCGTCGCGCAGCGCGCGGAAGGCCTCATGCAGGCGGTCGTGCTCCACCGGAGCGGGCGTGGGGGTATCGGGCATGGGGGGCGGCAGATTCATGGCATCCATGTGACCTCCACGGTGGGCAGAGGTTCCATCGCCATGATGGCAGGACAGCGCCGGTTACGACATCAAGATTGGCTGAACGCAGAAAGGGCCGCACGGGGCGGCCCTTTCGTCATTGCAGCAGCGGTGCGGCTCAGTTGACGGCCGGATTGGCCTTGGCCACGCGCAGCACCTTCGGGGTCACGAACACCAGCAGTTCGGCCTTGTCCTTGTTGCGGCTGCGCTTCTTGAACAGATTGCCCAGGAACGGCACGTCGCCCAGGAACGGCACCTTGTTGATGCTGGTGCGGTCGGTGAACTCGTACACGCCACCGATCACCACGGTCTGGCCGTCGTCCACCAGCACCGCGGTATTCACTTCGCGGCGGTTGATGGTCGGGACCTGGCCATAGCCTGCCAGCAGGATGTAGCTCTCCACTTCATCCTTCTTGACCGCCATGTTGAGGAACACACGGTTGTCGTTGGTGATGGTCGGGGTGACCTTCAGCTCCAGCACCACTTCCTTGAACTGGACATTGGGCTGGGCCGCGGCGCCGGCCGCACCACCACCGCTGATGGTGACGTAGCCGATTTCCTTACCCTGCTTGATCACCGCTTCGCGCTGGTTGGTGGTCACCACGCGCGGGTTGGAGATGACTTCGCCGCGCGATTCGGCCTGCATCGCCGAGAGCTCCACATCCAGCAGGTAACCGGCATTGAGGATCGACAGCGCCAGCGAACCGGGGTTGTTGATCGCCGCCACCGGCAGGTTCCAGTTCAGGCCTTCGGCGAACTTGGTCGCACCACGCACCGGGATCGCGCCGGTGCGGCCACCGGCCACCCACTCGTTGATCGCCTTCTGGTACTCGGTGTCCTTGGTGCCGCGGTCGTTGATGTTGTTGTGGTTCTGATCGGTGTTGGCCCCGAAGAACACGTCCTGGCGGCTGCCGCTGATGCCGAACTTGGCGCCGAGTTCACGCGCGAAGGTATCGGTGGCGATCACGATCCGGCTTTCGATCAGCACCTGGTCGACCGGACGGTCGATCACGCTGATGAGCTCACGCATGCGCGCGATCTTCTTCGGAATGTCGCTGATCATCAGGGTGTTGGTGCGCTCGTCGGCCACGATACGGCCGCGCGAGGACAGGAACCCGCTGTCTTCCTGCGAGCTGCCACCACTGCCACCGCTGCTGCTGCCGATACCCTTGGCTTCGGTCAGCGCTTTGAAGATCGCCCCGGCGTTGTGGTAGTTGATCTGCACGTAATCGGTGACCAGATCCTCGCGGTTCTCGATCGCGATGCGCGCGTCTTCCTTGTCCTGCTCGAACTTGGCCAGTTCCGGCTGCGGTGCCACCCAGATCACGCCGCCATCGCGACGCTTGTCCAGGCCCTTGGCCCGCAGCACGATGTCCAGCGCCTGGTCCCACGGCACGTTGATCAGGCGCAGGGTCACGTTGCCCTGCACGCTGTCGGAGGCGACCACGTTGAGGTTGGATTCCTCCGCGACCAGCTGCAGCACGGTGCGTACCGGCACGTCCTGGAAGTTGAAGGTGACCGGCTTGCCGCTGTAGCCGCGCTGGCCCAGGGCCGCCGCGGCCTGACTGACCGAGCTGGCGGTGACCGCGCCCGTCGCCGGGGCGGCCTGGCGCGGGCTGATCTCGACCACGTATTCGTTGCCGCTCTGGTAGGCCAGCGACTCGAACGCGGTGTTGGTGTTGAGCACCAGCTGCGTGCCGCCGCCATACGGCTTGGGATCGATGCGCTGCACGGGCGTGGCGAAGTCGGTCACGTTGATCGACTTCTGCAGGTTTTCCGGCAGGCGTGCGTTGCCGACGTCGATCACGACGCTGTTGCCCTGGCTGCGCAGATCCGGGCTCGCGCCCTGGCCATCGAACTGCAGGATCAGCCGGCCGGCGCCATCGTCGCCGCGCTTGAAGTCGATCTTGGACACCGACAGCGAAGCCGGGGCGGTCGCCGGCGCGGTGGTGGCCGCCGGTTTGGGCACTGCGCCGCTGGGCGTGGCCGCCATCAGCGTGCCGTTGGCCACCATGAGCGCGACTCCCAGCGCGCACAGGTGAAGCAACTTCTGGCGCCGGACGGAACGCAGCCGCATGGCGTTGGAAAAGGTCATCGTGCTATCCCCATAATCATTCATTGATCTTCAAGCGCGAGCGTTGCCGGCCGTTCCAGCCAGCCACCCGCGCCATCCGGCACCAGTTCAATCAGCTCAATCCGGTCCTCGAAGACCCCGGTCACCCGCCCGTCGCTCTGCCCCAGATAGACGCCCGGACGCACCCGATAGGTGACCTTGTCCGGTGCCATCACCAGCACGACGAGTCCGCCCCCACGGCCGATCGAACCCACCATGTCCAGGCTGTCCAGCGGGAAATCTTCCAGCGGCTCCTTGCGGCGGTTCGGATCCGGACGCAGCCCCGATCCCCCTTGCGGATTGGTCCAGGCGTCGGTGAACGGGTCGCGCATCCCCTGCGCGGAATATTCAAACGTCTCGAACTGCTGCATCACCGGCAGCGGCTCAAGCGGCGGTGCCGGACGTGCACGCACGTCGGCCACCCACTTCTCCAGGTTCGGTGCATCGCCGGGCGTACTGGTCACGCCGCGTGCGCAGCCGGCCAGCAGTACCACCATCAACAGACCACCTACCCGTGCGGTCGACGTCAGAGGGCTCATTTCCGGCCTCCCTTCGCAGCCTTTTCTTTCTCGGCGGCGGCCTTCTCCTGGGCTTCCATCTCCACGTCATCCAGGTAACGGTAGGTCTTGACCGTTCCGGACAACTCCAGTGCACCGCTGCGGGCGGTGATGCCGGTCTTGGGATCCTTCGGCTTCAGGTTGATGTCGTGCATGGTCAGGATGACCACACGCGGCAACGAGGCCACACCACTGACGAACGCGCCGAACTGGTGGTAACTGCCCACCATGCGCAGGGCGATCGGCTTTTCGGCGTAGAACTCCTTGGGCTGCTCCGCACCGGGCTGGAACAACTCGTTGGACAGGCCGCTGGACAACGCGGTCTGGGAGATGTCGATGATCAGATCAGGCATCTCGGTCTTGCTGGGCAGCTGGCGCAGCATCTGCTGCAGCACCTGCTCCATCTGGGTCAGCTGCTGCTTGAGCGGCTCCAGATTGACCGCGCGGCCCTGTTCCTTTTCGAACTCGGTGCGCAGCTGGGTCTCGGTGCTTTCCAGCGACGCGAGCTCATCGCGCTTGCCGCTGATCAGCAGGAACCAGGCCATGATCACGATGAACAGCGCCAACAGCGCGCAGAACACGACCTTGGCCTTCTGCGGCCAATTGCCGATGTTGTTGAAGTCCAGCTCTTTGAGGTTGATCTTCTGGCTCATGCGGCGGCCCCCTTCTGGGCCGGGGCCGGCGCCGCCGGTTGTGCAGGTTGCGCGGAGGGCGTGGGCGGCACGATGCGGCTGTTGCCGGCCGGCGGGGCCGGATCAGCAGCATCGGGCGAGGCCGGTGCGTTGGACGCCGGGGCCGGCGACAACGGGGCCACCGGCGGAACCGGGGTAGCGCCCGGCGGTGCCGGATCGGCGGTCGGCTCGATCACGCTGCCATCGGCGGCCAGCTCGGTAACGCTGCTCTGGGCCGGCAGATTGACCTTGACCACGAACATGTACGGCAGCGACTTGATGTCCGCCACCGGGCTGCTGGCGGCACCGGCCCTGTCACGCTCCGGCGCCTTGGCCTCGATGATCGACAGCTCCGGATTGGTCATCCAGCCCGAGCTTTCCAGGTTGCGCATGTAAGCACTGACACGGGCATTGGACTGGGTGCGGCCTTCCAGCGTCAGCACGTCGCCCTCCTGCTTGAGCGTGGTCAGCACTACCCCATCGGGGATGGTCCGGACCAGCGCATCGAACAGGTGCACCATCTGCGAGCGCTTGGCCTGCAGTTCCTCGATCACGGCCTTGCGCGCCAGCAGGCGGTCCTTCTGGCGGTCCAGACGCTCGATCTCCTTGTTCTGCTCCTTGACCTTCTCGATCTCGGCCTGCAGGAAGGTGTTGCGATCGCTCTGCCCGCTGACCTGACGGTCGTAGTAGAACCAGATCAACAGCGACAGCAGCAACCCACCGATGGCGGCGGCACCGAGCATGGCGTAGAAGTCGCGCTGGCGTTGCTTGCGCCGCTCGGCGCGCCAGGGCAATAAATTGATGCGCGCCATCAGTCAAAGCTCCTCAGCGCCAGACCGGTGGCGATCATCAGCGCCGGGGCATCCTGGGCCAGGGCATGTGCCTGCACCTTCGGGCCGAGCGTCATCTGTGCCAGCGGGTTGGCCACCACGGTGGCCACGCCCAGCTGCTCTTCCACCATGTCCGGCAGGCCGGTCAGGGCTGCGCAGCCCCCGGCGAGCACGATGTGATCGACCCGGTTGAACTCGCTGCCTGCATAGAAGAACTGCAGCAGACGGCTGATCTGCTGGACCGTGGCTTCCTTGAACGGCTCGAGCACTTCCATCTCGTAGCTTTCCGGCAACCCGCCCTGGCGCTTGGCCAGCCCGGCTTCTTCGTAGGTCAGCCCATACCGGCGCATCACTTCGTCGGTCAGCTGCTTGCCGCCGAATACCTGCTCGCGGCTGTACAGGCTGCGGCCACCGCGCAGGACGTTCAGGGTGGTCATGGTGGCGCCGATGTCCACCAGCGCGACCACGCCATCACTGGCCACCGGCAGCTCGCTGGCGACCAGGGCAAAGGCGTTCTCGACCGCGAAGGCCTCCACGTCCATGACCCGTGCCACCAGCCCGCCCAGTTCCAGCGCGGACTGGCGCAGCTCGACGTTCTCTGAACGCGAGGCGGCCAACAGCACCTGGACCATTTCCGGGTTGTTCGGAATCGCACCCAGCACTTCGAAATCGAGGTTCACTTCCTCGATCGGGTACGGGATGTAGTTGACCGCTTCGAGCTCGACCTGGGCTTCCATGTCGTTCTCGTCCAGATCGGCAGGCATCGGGATCAGCTTGGTGATCACGGCCGAGCCGGCCACGGCGGCGGCGGCGTGCCGTGCCTTGGTTCCAGAGCGGTTCACGGCACGTCGAATGGCCTCCCCGACCGCTTCGACCTCCACGATGTTCTTTTCCACGACCGCATTCGGCGGAAGTGGTTCCACGGCGTAATGTTCCACGCGGAAACGATTGCCGCTGCGGGATAACTGCAACAGCTTTACTGCAGTCGAGCTGATATCGACGCCGATAAGAGGCGACTGGCTTTTTGGGATAAGCCCCACGGTTTCTCCCCTGCCGATGGGCACTTGGACGCAGAACCTGCGACCGCGCATTAATAACGTTTTTTTTGCAAATCGCAACCGTCAAGCTGTAAAACGAGCACTACGGCTCGTTTCACGCGTCCCCAGACGGTGATCGACTGCTCTCCCCGGGAACACCCCCAGCCGTTCCCTTGCGTAATCTATACTCTGCGACCACGAAATTCGCAATCGGAATCTGTCACTGATGACACGTCTTCGCCGTTGGCTGCGCTGGATGCTGGTCGCGTTCCTGGTCCTGGCATTGATCGGCGCCGCGGTTGCCGGTGGCCTGTATTACGCCGTCTCCTCCAAGCTCCCGGACGTGCAGACCCTGCGCGACGTGGAGATGCAGGAGCCCATGTACGTCTATGCCAGCGATGGCAAGTTGATGGCGGTGTTCGGGGAAACCCGGCGCACCCCCATCACCATGAAGGACGTCCCCGAGCGCCTCAAGCAGGCGTTCCTCGCCACCGAGGATGCCCGCTTCTACGAGCATGGCGGCGTGGACTACAAGGGCATCGGCCGCGCGGTCTGGCTGCTGGCCACCACCAATGACAGGCGCGTGCCCGGTGGCTCGACCATCACCCAGCAGGTCGCCCGCCAGTTCTTCCTGAGCTCGGAATACAGCTACACCCGCAAGCTGGCCGAGATCCTGCTGGCACGCAAGATCGAGAGCGAGCTGAGCAAGGACGAGATCTTCGAGCTGTACCTGAACAAGAGTTTCTTCGGCAACCGCGCCTACGGCGTGGCCGCCGCGGCCGAGTTCTATTACGGCAAGAAGCTGGGGGAGCTGGACCTGGATGAGATGGCCTCGCTGGCCGGCATCCCCAAGTTCCCCTCCTCGGGCAACCCGATCAGCAATCCCGAGCGTGCCCGCGAGCGCCGTGACTTCTATGTGCTGCAGCGCATGGCCAGCCTGGGCTTCGTCTCCCAGGCCGAGGCCGACGCGGCCAAGGCCGTGCCGATGCATGCCACCGCGCACGAGCCGCCGGTGCAGGTCGAAGCGCCCTACGTGGCCGAGCTGGTGCGCCAGGAAATGATCGCCCGCTTCGGCGGCGACGTGGTCAACAAGGGTTACCACGTGACCACCACGATCAACGCCGAGCTGCAGACCGCGGCCAACCTGTCGGTGCGCGATGGCCTGCTGGCCTACGACCACCGCCACGGCTGGCACGGCGTGGAGCAGCACGTGGAGGTGCCGGCCGATGCCGATGCCGCCGCGCTGGCCACCAAGCTGTCCGGCATTCCGGCACAGACCGGCCTGCTGCCGGCGATCGTGGCAGCCACCGCTGCCGATGGCAGCGCGACCGTGGTGCTGGGCAACCGCAGCGAAGTGGTGCTGCCGGCCAGCGCCGCCCGCTGGACCAACAAGACGCCGGCCAAGCTGGTCACCCGCGGCGACATCGTGCGCGTGCGCGCCGGCGAGAAGGAAGGCGAGTGGCTGCTCGACCAGATCCCGCGCGGCCAGGCCGCGCTGGTCTCGCTGGACGCTGAAAACGGCGCACTGAAGGCACTGGTGGGCGGCTTCAGCTTCTCCGGCAACAAGTTCAACCGTGCCACCCAGGCGCGTCGCCAGCCGGGCTCGAGTTTCAAGCCCTTCATCTACGCGGCCGCCTTCGACAAGGGCTTCAACCCGGCCTCGATCGTGCTCGATGCGCCGGTCGTGTTCCGCGACCGCCGCGGCAAGACCTGGTCGCCGCAGAACGACGGCGGCGGTTTCCGCGGCCCGATGCGCCTGCGTGAAGCGCTGGTGCAGTCGCGCAACCTGGTCTCGGTGCGGCTGCTCGATGGCATGGGCGTGGATTACGCGCGCAAGTACATCAGCGAGTTCGGCTTCGCCGAGGCCGAGCTGCCGCCGAACCTGTCGATGTCGCTGGGCACCGCATCGCTGACGCCGCTCTCGGTCGCCCGCGGTTACGCGGTGTTCGCCAACGGCGGCTCGCGCGTGGACACCTGGCTGATCGACCGGGTGACCGACCGCGACGGCGTGGAAGTCTTCAAGGAAAACCCGGCCATCGCCTGCCGCGACTGCGCCGGCACCAGCGGGGTGCCGGTCAGCCAGGTGGTGGATGGCTTCAACTTCGGCTCCGCGCCGGCGGCCAATGCCGCGCCGGCCAAGCCGCAGCAGGCTACGTCCACCGCCGCCGCCGAAACGCCGGTGCCGGTGAACCCGGATGCCAAGGTCGCCCCGCGCGCGATCGATGCGCGTACCGCATACCAGCTCAACTCGATGATGCGCGACGTGGTCCAGCGCGGCACCGGCACCGCGGCCAAGGTGCTCGGCCGCGAGGACGTCGGCGGCAAGACCGGCTCGACCAACGATCACCGTGATGCGTGGTTCTCCGGTTTCGGTGGCCCCTACGCGACCACGGTGTGGGTCGGCCGCGATGACTTCCGCTCGCTCGGCTACCGCGAGTACGGCGGCCGCGCTGCCCTGCCGATCTGGATCGAGTACATGCGCGTTGCGCTCAAGGACACCCCGATCGCGCAGAACGAGCCGCCCTCGGGCATGGTCCAGGCCACCCTCAACGGCGCAACCGAGTGGGTCAAGGTGGAGGACATGGAGAAGCTGGAGGAGTACGACTTCAACAGCCATGCGCCGCAGGCCGACGACGCCGCGTTCGATATCTTCTGACCGCATGCGCCGGGTCCGCCCGGCGCCCCATCGCCCCGGTAGAGCCACCCCATGGGTGGCTGCACGCAAGCCCTGATCGCAGGCACAGCCACCCATGGGGTGGCTCTACCCGCCTGTCACATCGCCGGTGTACATTGCCGTGCAGGTCGCCAAGGAGTATCGGTCATGCATCGAGCCCGCCAGCATGCAGCCACGCAGACCCGTGAGCGCCGCCACCAACTGGCGCACGAAGCCGCCCGGCTGATGGCCGAGGGCGGCATCCGCGACTATCACCAGGCCAAGCTCAAGGCCGCCACCCGGCTCGGCATCCACGATGATGCCTCCCTGCCCCGCAACACCGAGATCGAAGATGCCCTGCGCGAGTACCAGCGCCTGTTCGCCGGTGCCGACCATGGCGCGCAGTTGCGCCAGCGCCGCGAGGCCGCCCTGCGGGCGATGGACTTTCTGCAGGGTTTCTCACCCCGCCTGTGTGGCCCGGTACTGGAAGGCACCGCAGACGCCAACAGCCCCGTGCAGCTGCAGGTGCACAGCGACGATGCCGATGCCGTGCAGCGCTATCTCGATGAGCACGGCATTCCGGCCGAATCACGGACGCGCCGGCTGCGGCTGGACCGCGAGCGCAGCCTGGATGCGCCGGTCTGGGTGTTCAGCGCCGAAGACCTGACCTTCGACATCGCCGTGCTGCCGTATGACGGCCTGCGCCAGCCGCCGCTGTCGGCGATCGACGAGAAGCCGATGCGGCGCGCGTCGGCCACGCAGCTGCGTGAGCTGCTGGCGGACGGCGAGATCGAGGGTTATCTGGGCGGTCGCTGAAACGACGCCCGGCCTCCTTCAGGCCTCGGCGAACTTGACCAGAAAGCGCTCGATCGCCGCGACCAGGGCCAGCGGCGTTTCGTTCATCGGGTAGTGACCCGCATTCTCCAGCACCTCCAGGGTCGCCTGCCGATAGCGGTGCAGGTAGGTCCTGTCCATGAGGGCCGCGTTGAACACGGGGTCATGCTCACCGATCAGCACCTTCACCGGATGTCGGCCGATGATCTCCATGCTGAAGTCCGTGTCCGCCCAGGCCGGGAAGTACGCCGCGAATGCCTCCGGCGACGCGTGCGCCATCGAGTACTGCGCCTTCCAGTCCAGCCACGCGGCGGGCAACCGCCCACCGGTGCTGCGATCGATGATGCCCCGACGGATGCTCACGCTGCCTGCGGCCGCTTCAAGCACCTGCCGCGCGGGCGAATCGTAGGCGATGCCACCGCACGGCACGGGTGCCACGGCGACCAGCGCGCGCACGCGATCCGGGGCGAGCACCGCGATCCGCTCGATGGCCATGCCACCCATCGAATGCCCGACCAGGCTGAAGGTCGCGATGCCCAGCGTGTCGGCCAAGGTCAGCGCGTCATTGGCGATCTCGTCGATCGTGTAGTCACCGGGCACCCCGCGCATGCCACCGTAGCCGCGGCAATCCATGAAGAGGTAGCTGAACGCCTCGCCGGACAGCCATGGCTCGATCGGTTCGAAGGCGTGGGCGTCACCAAACCAGCCATGCAGGACCAGGACAGGATGGGCGCCAGCGCCGACGCGATGAAAGGTAGTAGTGGGCATGGCTGCACCGTGCGGACGTGAGGTCGGGCCGCGATGTTAGGTCGACTGCGCGTGGCCCGCCGTCGATATCAGGCCGATGGCGATAGAATCCGGGCCATGCGCAATACCCGGCTCGATCCCTTTGAAGATCTACCTCGCGCCGTGGTGGTCACCGCCAACGACTACGCCGCCGGATCCGTCTTCCCCGCCCACGCGCACCGGCGCGGTCAGTTCGCGTTTGCCTCGCGCGGCACCATCAGCCTCACCACACCCGAGGGACGCTGGCTGGTACCACCGCAGCGTGCCTGCTGGGTGCCCGCAGGCGTCGCCCACGCCATGGCGATGCGTGGCCCGGTCACGATGCTCAATGTGTTCGTGGCAGCGGACGAAGTGGCGGCGGTCCGGTTGCCTGCGCGCTGCGGCGTGTATGCCGTATCGGCGCTGCTGCGGCACCTGATGGACGATGCGGTCGACCTGCCGGCGATGTACGACCTGGACGGTCGCGGCGGTCGGCTGATGCAGCTGCTGGTCGCGGAGATCGCCGCGATGCCACGCCTGTCACTGCATGCACCGCTGCCCCGCGACCCGCGCCTTGTGCGCACCTGCCAGCAGCTGTTCGATGCGCCCTCGATCGCCGCCTCGCTCGATGAGGTCGCCGCCGAGGCGGGCATGAGCCGGCGCACGTTCACCCGCCAGTTCCGCGCGGACACCGGGGTGGGCTTTGCCGAATGGCGCCAGCAGGTCTGCCTGCTCGCCGCGATCGAACGCCTGGGTGCCGGGCAGCCGGTTACGCGGATCGCACTGGATCTGGGATACGCCAGCCCAAGCGCGTTTTCGTCGGCGTTCCGCCGCGTGCTGGGGGAATCGCCCAGCCGTTACGCGGAAGCACGCTGACGATCACCATGCGCTGAACGCCAAACGCCCCGCAATGCGGGGCATCCGACGGTGCAGGAGAATCAGCGCGTGCCGATGATCCGCACATGCTCCACATCGATATCGGTGGGCTTGAAGCGATGCGTATCGACTTCTCCCTGCAGCTCCACCACGGTCGTCGCGCTGACGGGCTGCCGGTCGGGCAGATCCTTGTCATCGATCTCGACGTCGATCTCGCCGGTGGCATCCTTGAAGCGATAGCGTTCGTGGCCGATCTTGGCGATCAGCGTGCCCTGCAGTACGACGGGCTGGTCATCGCGCTGGTCGCGGGCTTCAGCAACGGTGGTGACCGCGCTGGTCGCGCCAGGGCCGGTGTACTGGGCATGTGCGCCGGCGCTGACCACGCTCAGCGGTGCGGCGATGAGGACTACGGCGATCAGACGATTCATGAGGGACTCCATGGGCGTGAGGGTGACCGCCAAGGTTGTACCTCGATCGAAGTGAGGCCCATGCAAGAAGTACGAAAAGAGGTGACCGGCGGCGCCCAAAAAAAACGCCCCGCAGTGCGGGGCGTTTTCATCACAACCTGCCGGGGCGATCAGCCCTGGTAGTCGCGCACGTCGCTGCCGGTGTAGACCTGGCGCGGACGGCCGATCTTCATTTCCGGATCGACCTGCTGTTCCAGCCAATGGGCCACCCAGCCGGAGGTACGGCCCAGGGCGAACATGACGGTGAACATTTCGGTCGGGATCTGCAGCGCCTTGTAGATGATGCCGCTGTAGAAATCGACGTTCGGGTACAGCTTGCGGGCGACGAAGTAGTCATCCTGCAGCGCGGCCTGCTCCAGCTTGACGGCCACGTCCAGCAGCGGATCCTGCACGCCCAGCTGTTCCAGCACCTTGCCGGTCATCACACCGATGACCTTGGCGCGCGGGTCGAAGTTCTTGTACACGCGGTGGCCAAAGCCCATCAGGCGGAAGCCGGAGGTCTTGTCCTTGGCCTTGAGCACGGCGGACTCGACGTTGTCGGCCGAACCGATCTCTTCGAGCATCTTCAGCACGGCTTCGTTGGCACCGCCGTGGGCCGGACCCCACAGCGCGGTGACGCCAGCGGCGACCGACGCGTACGGGTTGGCACCCGTCGAACCGACGAGACGCACGGTCGAGGTCGAGGCGTTCTGCTCATGATCGGCGTGCAGGATGAACAGCAGATCCAGCGCCTTGACCACGTCCTGGTTCAGCTCGTACTGGCCATCGGCCGACTCGAAGGTCTGCTTCAGGAAGCGGCTGACGTAATCCAGCGAGGTGTCCGGCTTGTTGGCCGGCAGGCCCTTGCCGTGGCGGTAGATCAGGGCCGACAGGGTCGGCACCTTGGCGATCAGGCGCACCGCGGCATGACGACGCTGTTCGGCGTCGGACAGGTCCAGCGAAGCGTGGTAGATGCCCGACAGCTGCGCGATGGCGGCGGTCAGGATGGCCATCGGATGGGCATCCTTGGCGAAGCTGCCGATCAGCGTGTTGATCGACGGATCCACATCGGCTTCGGCCGCCAGCTCGTCGGTGAAGGCCTTCAGCTGCTCGGCGCTCGGACGCTCGCCGTTGATCAGCAGGTAGGCCACTTCGACGTAGCTCGACTTTTCCGAGAGCTGCTCGATGGGATAGCCGCGATACAGCAGCACGCCCTTGTCACCGTCGATATAGGTGATGGCGGACTTGCAGCTGGCGGTGGCGGTGAAGCCGGAGTCGTACGTGAAGAGACCGGTTTCCTTGGTCAGCTTCGAGATATCGACGCAATCGTTGCCGAGCGTGGGTTTGATGACTGGCAGAACAACCGACGTGTCGCCGGCGTTGAGCGTGACCTGATCAAGATCGGACACTGTGTGCGCTCCTCGAGGGAAGGCGCCCGCCCAAGCGCATGGGTCAGGCACGTGAAGGAAGTCCACGATCGTTATCGTGGATCCCGCCATTATCGCACAGCAACATTTTCGACGCCCTAGGACGGAAGTCGTAGACGCAGGTTCCGGACCGCGCCGCAGGCGCTATCCCAGCGCGCGCAAGGGCTCGCGCCAACGCACGGACACAGCGTTCCGTCGGCGGGGCATGCGGGCCTCACCTGGCGTTCAGCAAACCGGGAACAACAAAAAACAACGGCCGCCAAGGCGACCGTTGTTTTCAAGCAGCTGCGTCGACAGATCAGGCCGCGGTCGGCGCCGGCTTGCCGAAACGCTTCTGGAACTTGTCGATACGGCCGCTGGTGTCGATCACCTTGTGCTTGCCCGTGTAGAACGGATGCGAAGCCGAGGAGATTTCAACCTTGACGAGCGGATACTCGTTGCCGTCTTCCCACTTGATCGTGTCCTTGGTGGACATGGTCGAACGGGTCAGGATCTTGAAATCAGAGGTAACGTCGTGGAAAACCACGTCGCGGTAAGCAGGATGAATATCGGCCTTCATGGGCGCGCACCGTAATAAGGGCTGGTGGTCAAGAGCGGCATTATAGTCCCGGCCGCCGCAAAGGGCAAGCCGGGTCCATCAACCGTGCGAAAGGTCCGCCGCAGCGGCGTCATCAGACGCCGAGTGCCGCCCTCACCTGGGCCTCGAAGCGACCCTGGTCGTAGGCCATCAGCAGCTGAGTGTTGTCAGGCTGCCCGGTCTGGCGGTTCCAGTCGACAATGGTAGCACCCCGACTGTGCACACCGGCCAGTTCCACGTTCAGCGGACGGGATTCGACCCGCAACGCGCCTTCCGGCTGCAGCGCCCAGGCCATCGCCAGGGCATCGGCGGCGTACCAGCGCTCGCCACGGCTGTCTTCGGACCACAGGCGGGTCTGGCGCGAGATCAGTTCGTAGAAACGGGCCTTGTCGCTATCGGCCGCCAGCCACTGCTCGACGTCGGCATGCAGCAGGCCATGGGCGACGGTGGCCTCCCAATCGGCCACTTCGATGTGCGGGAAGCCGGTGAACACGATGTGCGCCGCCTCCGGATCGAAAGCGATGTTGAACTCGGCGGCCGGGGTGATGTTGCCGTGGCAGGTCACCGCCCCGCCCATGACCAGGAAGCGCTTCACGCGCTGCGGCAGGGTCGGGTCGAGCTTCAGGGCCAGCGCCAGGTTGGTCAGCGGGCCGAGTGCAACCAGGAACAGCTCACCGGCGTATTCGTGCGACAGGCGCAGGATCGCCAGCGCGGCGTGCTCGGCCTCGGCCTGGCGCTTGGCAGCCGGCAGGTTCACATCGCCAAAGCCATCGGCGCCGTGCACATGGGCGGCATCGACGGAGGGGTGCAGCAGCGGGTCGGCGGTACCGGCGTAGACCGGCACGTCGTCACGGCCAGCCACTTCGCACAGCTTCAGGGCATTGCGGACCGTGTGGTCCAGGCCTACGTTGCCGGCGGCGATGGTCAGGCCAACGATATCGTGGCGCTCATCGGCAAAGGCCATCAACAGGGCCAGGGCATCATCGACACCGGGGTCGGTGTCGATCAACAGCGGAATCTTCTTGCTCATCGTTGCCGTCTTGATAATCGGCAAGGGACTTTCGCACCCTGTCATGACAAATACAAGGCGGTGCCCGCCTGCTCCTCATGGTAGCCAGAAGGCTTATCGGCAGCAGATGTGCGTGACTGCTGCTTCGCTTGGTTTCCTCGCAGTCGGATGGGCCACTCCGCGGCCGGCAGGCCTGTCTGCGAATGTCCCCCGGTATCCGCCTGGCGGCGGACTATGCCGACGCGTACCGCACGGCCGTGCCGATCCAGCGCCGCACGACCTGGTCGGCCACGTCCGGCGCCTCCGCCAGCAGCCGCTCGGCAAGCGCGTGCACGCCGGGCAACAGATCCGCATCGCGGGCCAGATCGGCCATCCTGAAGCCGGCCAGGCCGGTCTGTCGTGTGCCCAGCAGTTCGCCCGGGCCGCGCAGCTCCAGATCCTTCTCGGCGATCAGGAAGCCATCGTTGGTCTGCCGCATCGTTTCCAGCCGCTCGCGCGCCATGGTCGACAACGGCGCCTGATACAGCAGCACGCACCGCGAGACCGCCGAGCCGCGCCCTACCCGGCCGCGCAGCTGGTGGAGCTGGGCCAGGCCGAGACGCTCGGCGTTCTCGATGATCATCAACGAGGCATTGGGCACGTCCACGCCGACCTCGATCACCGTGGTGGCCACCAGCAGATCGATTTGGCCGGCCTTGAAGGCGACCATCGTGGCAAGTTTCTCACTCGCCTTCAGCCGCCCGTGCACCAGCCCCACGCGCACGCCCGGCAGCAGCGCCTGCAGCGATTCGAACGTGGCCTGCGCCGGCGTGGCATCGAGCTCTTCGCTTTCCTCGATCAGCGTGCAGACCCAGTACACCTGCTGACCTTCGCGGCACGCGACCGCGATGCGCTCGATCAACTCCGGCCGGCGATCATTGTTGAGTGCCACGGTCTGTACCGGCGTGCGTCCGGGCGGCAGTTCGTCGATCGCCGAGACATCCAGATCGGCGTATTCGGACATCGCCAAGGTGCGCGGAATCGGTGTCGCGGTCATCACCAGCTGGTGCGGCACGCTGCGCCCATCCGCCCCCTTGTCGCGCAGCGCCAGCCGCTGGTGCACACCGAAGCGGTGCTGCTCATCGACGATGGCCAATGCCAGGTCCTTGAACACCACACTGTCCTGCATCAGCGCGTGCGTTCCGACCACCACCTGCGCCTCGCCCGAGGCGACCTCGGCCAATACCTTGGTGCGCGCCTTGCCGGTGACCTTGCCGGCCAGCCATGCGGTGCGCACGCCCAGCGGCTCCAGCCAGGCGCGCAGATTGTTCATGTGCTGCTCGGCGAGCAGCTCGGTGGGTGCGGCCAATGCGACCTGCTTGCCCCGCTCCACCGCCAGCATCGCCGCCAACGCAGCCACCACGGTCTTGCCCGAGCCGACATCGCCCTGCACCAGCCGCAGCATCGGATGCGCCTTGGCCAGGTCCTTGCGGATCTGCTCGAACACGCGCTGCTGCGCACCGGTCAGCTGGAACGGCAGGCTGTCGCGCAACTGCGCCACCAAGGCACCCTGCCCGCGCAGCGAGGGCGCGTGATGCGCCTGCAACGCCATGCGCTGACGGCGCAGACTCAAGTGGTGCGCCAGCAGTTCTTCGAGGGCCAACCGGCGTTGCGCCGGATGTCGGCCCGCGGCCAGCGCCACCAGATCGGCGTCCGGCGGTGGCCGGTGCACGGTCAACAGCGCACTGCGCAGCGAGGGCAACCCCAGCCCCGACAACCACCCGGCTGGCAGCAGTTCCAGCGTGGATTCTTCCGGCAGCCTGTCCAGCGCCAGGCCGATGAATTTACGCATCGTCGCCGGCCCGACCCCCTCGACTGCCGGATAGACCGGATCGAGGCTGTCGCCCAGCTCGTCATCCTCATTGCCGCCCATCATCCGGTAACTGGGATGGACGATCTCCAGCCCGTGATGGCCAGGCTTGGCGGTGCCGTAGCAGCGGATGCGCGTGCCCACGGCAAACTGCGCGACCTGCTGGGCGCGGAAGTGGAAGAAACGCAGCACCAGCGTGCCGTACGAATCGTCCTCGATCGCGACCTTGAGCACCGGCCGATAGCGGAACCCGCGCTCCACCGCACTCACCCGCCCCTCCACCTGCGCCGCCAGCCCCGGCTGCAACTGGGCAATGGTGGTCAGCCGGGTACGGTCTTCATAGCGCAGTGGCAGATGCAGCCACAGATCCTGCAGCGACGACAGGCCACGGGCAGCCAGCTTGATCGCCACCGCCGGCCCGATACCGGAGAGCATCGACAACGATGCCTCCCCGGCCGCGGCCAGCGCCGGTGCAGGAGCCCGTGACCGCGCCACGTCAGGCCTGGTCGAGCACCATCACCGCATCGACTTCAAAGTTGGCAGCCTTCGGCAGACCCGCCACTTCGATGGTCGAACGTGCCGGGAACGGCGCCTTGAAGTAATCCTGCATGACCGCATTGACCTTGGCGAACTCGCCCAGATCGGTCAGGTACAGACCCAGGCGCACGATCTGATCCAACGAGCCACCGGCCTCTTCGGCCACGGCCTTCAGGTTGTCGAACGCACGACGCGCCTGCGCCTCGATATCGCCTGCACCCACGATGTCACCGGTGGCCGGATCCAGCGGAATCTGGCCCGAGAAATACACGGTATTGCCGGCACGCACAGCCTGCGAATACGGACCGATGGCCGCCGGGGCCTTGGCACTGGTAATGATCTGACGGGACATGGAAGCTCCAGGGGGACAAAAATGGGCCCACCATTGTACTGCCGGACTCGCCCTCCCCGAGAAGCATCCGAAGCCGCAATCGAAGCCGCAATCTCTGGTAGAGCCGACCGTTGGTCGGCTGGCCGGAAAATGACGAAGACCGCTGGTCGGCTGGCCGGAGAATGACGAAGACGATTGGTCGGCTGGCCGGAGAATGACGAAGACGATTGGTCGGCTGGCCGGAGAATGACGAAGACGATTGGTCGGCTGGCCGACCATATCGATCATCGCCGCGCGGTGTGCGAGCAGCCGACCAACGGTCGGCTCTACCCCCCGGTGGTGTGCCCATTGCCCGGCGAAGAGGCGTTCGAGCCGACCATCGCCGCACGGTGCACGGCAGCCGACCAACGGTCGGCTCTACCCCGGTGGTGCGCCAAGCGCGCCGGGGCCCATCATCGCCGCGCGGAACGCGGTTTATTGCCGGCGAACCGACTGCACCACCGACAACCGCCGCAGACGCCGCATCACTTCCGCCAGATGGTTCCGATCACGCACCTGGATATTGAACGCCAGCACCGCCGCGTTGAAATCGCGGTCCAGATAATCCACCCGCTCGATGTTGGAATGGCTCTGCGCGATCGCCGCCGCCAACTGCGCCAGCACGCCGGTCCCGTTCTCCACCTCCACGATCAACGACGTGTCGTAATCCCCCGACACCGTCGTATCCCACCCGATCGGCACCCAGCGCTCCGGCGACTTGCGCAGCTCGGCCAGGTTCGGGCAGTCCAGACGATGCACCACGATGCCCTTGCCGGCCGTGTGGTAGCCCATGATGTCGTCGCCCGGAATCGGCTGACAACAGTTCGCGAAGCTCACCACCCCGCGCTCGCTGCCGTTGATCAGGATCTTTTCCTGCGAATGCTTGGAATGCGCCCCACCGCGCAGCTCCGCATACGCCATCAGCGCCTGTGCGGCCTGGTTGGGCATCCAGTTGCCCAGCGCCACTTCGGCCAGCAGGGCCTCCAGGCGCGGGTAACGGTGTTCGGCCAGGAACGCATCCAGCCGCCCCTTCGGCAGGCGTTCGAGCGAGCTGTCCATCGCCTCCAGCGCGCGGTCCAGCATTCGATGGCCCAACTGCACCGCGTCCTCGTGCTCCAGCTGCTTGAGCTGATGGCGGATGGCGGTGCGTGCCTTGGAACTGACCACGAACTCCAGCCACTGCGGCTTGGGCGTGGCCGAACGCGCGGTGATCACTTCCACCGTCTGCCCACTGACCAGCTTGGTGCGCAGCGGCACCAGCTTCTTGTCCACGCGCGAGGCCACGGCCATGTTGCCCACATCAGTGTGCACCGCGTAGGCAAAATCGAGCGCGGTGGAATTGCGCGGCAGCGCCAGGATCTTGCCCTTCGGGGTGAACAGGTAGACCTCGTCCGGGAACAGGTCCACCTTGACGTTGTCCAGGAACTCCAGCGACGAACCGGCGGCGCGCTGGGAATCGATCAGTTCCACGATCCAGGCATGCGCGCGGCTCTGCGCGCTGTTGGGCGAGTCCCCGCCGAACTTGTAGGTCCAGTGCGCGGCCACGCCACGCTCGGCGATCAGGTCCATTTCTTCGGTGCGGATCTGCACTTCGATCGGCGAGCCATACGGCCCGAACAGCACCGTGTGCAGCGACTGGTAACCGTTGGCCTTGGGGATCGCGATGAAATCGCGGAAGCGCCCGTCCAGCGGCTTGAAGGTGGCATGCACCGCGCCGAGCGCGTGGTAGGCGCTGGGCACGTTGCGCACGACCAGGCGGAAGCCGAACACATCCATCACCTGGTCGAAGGATTTGTTCTCGTCGTGCATCTTGTTGTAGATGCTCCACGGGGTCTTGATGCGGCTGACCAGCCGGTGCTCCAGCCCTTCCTTGGCCAGCCGCTGGGACAGCTGCACCTCCACCTGCGCCATCGCCTCCCGGCGCACCACCGGCTGGCTGCGGATGTGCTTTTCCAGGATGGCGTGGCGCCACGGGTACAGCGCCTTGAAGCCCAGGTTCTGCAGCTCGCTTTTGACCAGGCTCATGCCCAGCCGCTGCGCGATCGGCGCGTAGATTTCCAGCGTTTCGCGGGCGATGCGGCCGCGCGCTTCGCGGCTCTGCGCACCCAGCGTACGCATGTTGTGCAGGCGGTCGGCCAGCTTGATCATGATCACGCGCAGGTCGCGCGACATCGCCAGCAGCATCTTGCGGAAACTCTCCGCCGCCGCCTCCTGGCGGTCGCGGAACTTCAGCTTGTCCAGCTTGGTGACGCCATCGACCAGTTCGGCCACGGCTTCGCCGAACTCGGCGGCCAGCTCCTCGCGGGTCAGCGGCGTGTCTTCGATGGTGTCGTGCAGGATCGCGGCGATCAGCGCCTCCACGTCCAGGCCGAGCTCGGCCAGCACCTGGGCCACGGCGACCGGATGGGTGATGTAGGGCTCGCCCGACTTGCGGGTCTGGCCGGCATGCGCGGCGGCGCCTACTTCCCAGGCGCGGCGCAGCAGTGGCAGTTGGTCGGGCGGCAGATAGTGCGCTGCGCGCTCAAGCTGGAGGACATAGTCGGGTACGGCCGCGCCGGCGGGCGTGGCGACCTTGGCAGTGGGGCCTGGGTTCATGCTCAAAGACTATGCCAGCGGCGTGATATCGGCAAATCCTGAACAGGGAGTTTCACCTGCAACAACACGGCCCCGCCGCAGCCACTGGCGGCACAAACGAAACAGCCCGCCAAAAGGCGGGCTGTTCGCAGCAACAACAACGGACGCGCGAGGCGATCAGTCGTCGTTCTTGGACATGTCTTCGTCGGCGACGACTTCGGCAGCGGCCCATTCCAGTGCTTCACGCTCGGCACGCTCGCGCTCGGCCTTCTCGACTTCGTCGATCAGGGCGTTGTCGATCTTGCGGGCGGCAATTTCGCGCAGCGCCAGCACGGTCGGCTTGTCTTCGGTTTCGCTGTTGTCCAGGGTGGCCTGGACGCCATTGGCCAGCTGACGGGCGCGCTTGGACGCCATCATGACCAGTTCGAAACGGTTGTTCACGACTTCCAGACAATCTTCTACGGTGATGCGGGCCATGCGGGCTCCCGGCAGCCGGTGAGGGCTGCTCAATCGAATGAGGGAAAGGGGACGGATTGTACCGGCCAGGGCTGGACAAAATCAAGCCAACCGGCTAGCACCCCGTTGAGAATCAGTCGGTTGTGGCCGGATCCTGGGTCAGCAGGGCCTGGATGAGGCCCGCGTGGCGGACCTTCTGGGCTTCCCGGCGCAGGCGGCTGGCCGTGAAGATGGCACACAGCTCGTCCACCGCGGTCTCGAAGACCTCGTTGACGATCACGTAGTCGAAGTCGTTGAAGTGCAGCATCTCTTCACGCGCGGCGGCCAGGCGCTGGGCGATCACCGCCTCGCTGTCCTGCCCGCGCTTGCGCATCCGGTCCTGCAGCGCCTGCTTGGACGGCGGCAGGATGAACACGGTGACCGTGCCTGGCACCAGCTGGCGGACCTGCTGGGCGCCCTGCCAGTCGATCTCCAGCAGCACGTCCTGGCCGGCCGACAGCTGCGGCTCGACCGACTGCCGCGCGGTGCCCTTCCAGTCGCCATGCACCCAGGCATGTTCGAAGAAGTCGCCGGCGGCGATCATCCGCTCGAATTCCTCGGCGCTGACGAAGTGGTAGTGCTCACCATTGATTTCACCCGGGCGCGTGGCGCGCGAGGTGAACGAAATCGACAGGGCGATCTGCGGGTCGCGGGCCAGGGTGGCGTTGACGATGCTGCTCTTGCCGGCCCCGGAGGGCGCGGCCACGATGTACAGGGTGCCGCGCGCAGGCGCGCCGACGGGCGGGATCGGGCTGCTCATTCGATGTTCTGCACCTGTTCGCGGATCTGGTCGATCAGCACCTTCAGCTCGACGGCGGCGTTGGAGGTGCGGCTGTCCACCGATTTGGAGCCCAGCGTATTGGCCTCGCGGTTGAACTCCTGCAGCAGGAAGTCCAGGCGGCGACCGACCGGCTCACGCTGCTTGAAGACGCGGCGGATCTCGGCGATGTGGCTGCCCAGGCGGTCCAGCTCCTCATCCACGTCCAGCTTCTGCAGCCACATCACCAGTTCCTGTTCGGCACGGCCGGGATCGACCGGGTGCGGCAGGTCGGCCAGGCGGGCCGCCAGCTTGGTGCGCTGGCCTTCGCGGATCAGCGGGATCAGGGTGGTGACCTCGGCGGCAATGCGCTCGATGCTGTCCACGCGCTCCTGGATCGCGGTGGCCAGCTTGTCGCCTTCACGCTCACGCGCGGCAACGAAGCCGTCCAGCGCCGTATCCAGCAGCGCCAGGGCTTCGGCATGCAGCGCGGCGGCATCGACCGCCTCGCCCTGCATCACACCCGGCATCTGCAGCAGTTCGGTGAAGCTCACCTGCAGGCTCGGGAAGCTCGAGGACAGCCGGGTCGCCAGCTCGCCGAGCTGGCCCAGCAGCGCATCGTTGACCACCAGTGCACCGGTGACCTCCGGCGCGCGCAGGCGAATGACCAGATCGATCTTGCCGCGGCTGCAGCGGGAAGCGACGCGCTCGCGCAGGTGCGGCTCCAACGCACGCAGTTCTTCGGGCAGGCGGACGCCGACCTCCAGGAACCGGTGGTTGACCGAGCGCAGCTCACAGGCCAGCGTGCCCCAGCGGGTGGCGCGCTCGCCGTTGGCATAGGCGGTCATGCTTCGAATCATGCGGGTTTCCGGTGCTCTCAAAGTGCAAATGGTACCCTAGCGGTCTCCTTAGAGCCTCCTCGCCCGCCGGTCCCCGGCCCGGGCGTGGCCCCGCATCCCCCGTCTTACCGGAACTTGAGCATGACTGATTCCCGTCCCAGTGGCCGCCAGGCCGACCAGCTGCGCGAAGTGCGCATCGAGCGCGCCTTCACCCGTCACGCCGAGGGCTCGGTCCTGGTCAGCTTCGGCGAGACCCGCGTGCTGTGCACGGCCAGCGTGGAAAACCGCGTGCCGGGCTTCCTGCGTGGCAAGGGCGAAGGCTGGGTGACCGCCGAGTACGGCATGCTGCCGCGTTCGACCCACACCCGTAACGACCGCGAAGCCGCCCGCGGCAAGCAGGGTGGCCGCACGCTGGAAATCCAGCGCCTGATCGGCCGCACGCTGCGCGCCTGCATCGACCGCGGCGCGCTGGGCGAGCGCACCATCACCCTGGACTGCGACGTGCTGCAGGCCGATGGCGGCACCCGTACCGCCGCCATCACCGGCGCCTACGTGGCCCTGGTGGATGCGGTGAACTTCCTGATCAAGCGCGGTGACATCAAGCGCAACCCGATCTTCGGCGCCGTCGCGGCGGTGTCGGTGGGCGTGTACCGCGGCACCCCGGTGCTGGATCTGGATTACGCCGAAGACAGCGACTGCGATACCGACATGAACGTCGTGATGAACGACGGTGGCGGTTTCATCGAACTGCAGGGCACCGCCGAAGGCCACGCCTTCCGCCGTGATGAACTGGATGCGCTGCTGGTCCTGGCCGAAAAGGGCATCAAGGATCTGTTCGCTGCGCAGCAGGCGGCCCTGGCCAAGGCATGAACCGTCGTATCGCCCTGACCACCCTGGTAGTGGCCGACTACGACGAGGCGATCGCCTGGTACACCGGCGCGCTGGGCTTCAGCCTGATCGATGACATCGACCAGGGCGACAAGCGCTGGGTGGTGGTCGGGCCGGGCGACGGCAGCGCGGCCGCCTTGTTGCTGGCACGTGCCAGCAACGACGAACAGCGCGCGCGGATCGGCAACCAGACCGGTGGCCGGGTCGGATTTTTCCTGAACACCGATGATTTCTGGCGTGACCACGCGGCGATGACCGCGCGTGGCGTGGTCTTCCTCGAAACCCCACGCGAGGAGGTCTACGCGACGGTCGCGGTGTTCCGCGATCTGTACGGCAACACGTGGGATCTGCTGGAGCCCAAGCAATGAAACTGGTCTTGGCCAGCGGCAACGCCGGCAAACTGAAGGAACTGCAGGCCATGCTCGGCGGCCTGCCGCTGGAGATCGTGGCGCAGGGCGAACTGGGCGTCAGCGACGTCCCGGAAACCGGCCTGACCTTCGTCGAGAACGCCCTGATCAAGGCGCGCCATGCCTGCCAGAGCACCGGCCTGCCGGCGCTGGCCGACGATTCGGGCCTGATCGTGGATGCGCTCGACGGCGCACCCGGCCTGTACAGCGCGCGCTATGCCGGCAGCCCGACCAACGATGCCGCCAACAACGCCAAGCTGCTCGAGGCGATGCGCGATGTACCGGCCGATCGGCGCAGCGCCCGCTTCTATGCGGTGATCGTGCTGCTGCGCCATGCCAATGATCCGCAGCCGCTGATCTGTGAAGGCACCTGGGAGGGCGTGATCCTCGATGAGCTGCGTGGCAGCCACGGCTTCGGCTACAACCCGCTGTTCCTGGACCCGGTGCTGGCGCAGACCGCGGCCGAAATGGCACCGGACCTGAAGAACGCGATGAGCCACCGCGCCAAAGCCCTGCAGCTGCTCAAGCAGAAGCTGCCCGCCCTGCTGTGATGGCACACGACCCCTGCTCCCACCTGCCCGGCGAAACCTGCACGGGTGATCACGACCACGCTCCGCGGTTGGTTACGCCGCCGCTGGCGTTGTACGTGCATCTGCCGTGGTGCGTGCGCAAATGCCCGTACTGCGATTTCAACTCGCATGCGGCCAAGGGCGAGCTGCCGTTCGAGGCGTACATCGACGCGTTGATCCGCGATCTCGATCAGGATCTACCGCTGGTCTGGGGCCGGGTGGTGAGCAGTGTGTTCTTCGGTGGCGGCACGCCGAGCCTGTTCCCGCCGGAGGCGATCGACCGTTTCCTGCAGGCGGCCTCGGCCCGGCTGCGCTTCGCACCGAACCTGGAAGTGACGCTGGAGACCAACCCGGGCACCGCCGAGCACGGCCGGTTCGACCGTTATCGCGCCGCCGGTGTGAACCGGATCAGCTTCGGCATCCAGACCTTCAACGACGAGGCGCTCAAGCGCCTGGGCCGCATCCACGACAGCGGCGAAGCCGAGCGTGCGGTGAAGCTGGCCCAGGATGCGGGCTACGACAACTTCAACATCGACCTGATGTACGCGCTGCCGCAGCAGACGCTGGCCCAGGCCGAGCATGACCTGGAACGCGCGTTCGCGCTGCAGCCCACGCACATGTCGCACTACCAGCTCACCCTGGAGCCGAACACCGTGTTCTTCGCGCGGCCGCCGCAGGGCATCCCCGATGAAGATTCGGCATGGGACATCCAGGAGCACTGCCAGCAGATGCTGGCCGAGGCCGGCTATGCGCAGTACGAGGTCAGCGCCTACGCAAAACCCGGCCGGCAGAGCCAGCACAACCTCAATTACTGGCGCTTTGGCGACTACCTGGGGATCGGCGCCGGTGCACACGGCAAGATCAGCAGCGGCGCTGAAGAACACGTGCTGCGCCGCTGGAAGCACAAGCATCCGCAGACCTTCATGGACACTGCCGGAACCGCAGCCTCGATCGGCGGCGACGATGTGATCAGCGCCGAGCGACTGCCGTTCGAGTACATGCTCAACCTGCTGCGCCTGCATGAAGGCTTCAGCCTGAAGGATTTCGAATCGCGGACCGGCCTGCACCGGGCACGGATCGCCGAGCCGCTGCGCATTGCCGTGGCCAAGGGCTGGATGACCGTGGCCGGCGATGACGCCATGCCAACCGAACTGGGCCGGCGCTTCACCAACGACGTGGTCGAGCTGTTCCTGCCCTGAGCAGGCGGCGCCTGCCCGGACGGTAATGCCGGCCGCTGGCCGGCGCCGGGAACCTCGAACCTTGTCGCTTCTGGCAGGGACCGGGCGAAACCGTTAGATTCCGTGTTCTCAGGGGAGCTGGAAGAACATCGGATGTCTGCGCCCGCACCTTCGTCGTCCCAGCCCGACATGACCCGCTTTGCGGACGTGGCCGCGCCGCCGCGCGTGCGTCGCCTGCTGGCCGCGCTGCACGGGCTGGCAGTGCAGACCCTCACCGCGCCACTCAAACTGACCATCGTGGAGCTCGAGCGCGAGCTGTTCCGCGATGCCGAGCGCGCGCGCAACAGCCAGATCCAGGCCGACATATTCGCGCAGGCCCGCCAGCTGCATGAGGTCAACGCGCAGTTCGGCCCACGCTTCCTGGAGGCGGTGGCGGTGAGCCTGGCCAGTTTGCGCGGTCCACGCCACGCCCAGCGCATCGTCCCGACCGAGGTATCCGTTTCGGCCACCGCGCTGACCCTGGTCAACGACACCGACGTGGACCGCGACATCGTGCTGGTGGACATCATCCGCCGCGAAGCCCAGCGCTCGGCCACCGCCCTGCAGTTGCTCGGCCAACGCTTCGGGGTGCTCGCCGCCGGACCGGCCTTCGATGTCGATGACCTGCCGTTCGGCCCGCAGGCGCTGTGCCGGATCGTGCGCGAACTGGGTGAAGACTTCGCGCTGGGCCTGGAAACACAGCTGGCGCTGTACCGCGTGTTCGACCGTCAACTGCTGGAGCGGCTGGGTGAACTGCTGGAGCGCGCCAACATCCTGTTGGGGCACGAAGGCGTCCTGCCCGGGCTGGTCTACACCCCGTATCTGGCGCGCTCGGCCACGACGCGCCGGATCATCACCGGCCCCGAGCGCGGCCTGCCCGGCGCACGCGGCGGCGCGGCGGCGCGGCCCCTGACCGGCTGGAACGGCAGCGCGCCGAGCACCGGCTGGGCAGCAATGACCGAGCACGCCATGGCCTTGACCACGGCGTCCACCGCGCCGGACAGCACCACACCCATCGGTGGCGCGGCGGCGGCCTCGCCGACGGCATCGGCGTCAGTGTCAGTGTCAGCGCCGAGCCTCCCCACCAGCCCCACTGCCGCCGACCTCGGTGCACCGGCGATGTCAGCGCTGCACCAGCTGTTGGGGGCTGCCCGGCAGGCACATGCGGCCGGCGCGGTACCTGGCGGCGGAGCGCTGGCCGCGCAAGCCGTCGGCGCCTCGGCCCAGGCCGTTGCCACCCCCACGGAAAACGCCTTCCTGGCGCCCGAGGCGCTCCCCGCGCTGGCGGTACCCGCCGAAGCCGTGCACGCCACGCTGGCCAGGCTGCAGGGCCAAGCGGTCGCTCCCGGCGGCGCCCGCCGCAGCATGGCCGACCTGCACAACGCGCTGCTCGCCCAGGTCCGGGCCGAGCATGGCGCGCAGGCCTCATTGACGGTCAAGGACAGCGACACCTTCGACCTGCTCGACATGCTGTATGGACAGATCCAGCGCGAGGTGCGGCCCGAGGCCGTGGCCGCCGACCTGCTGACCCGCCTGCAGGTGCCGGTCGCCCGCGCGGCCCTGTCCGACCCGGCCTTCTTCGTGCGCGACCAGCACCCGGCGCGCGAGCTGCTCAATGCGGTAGCCGAGGCCGGCGCCAACTGGCTGGGCGAGGAAGATGTGGATCCGCAGCTGGTGCAGAAGCTCGGCCACGCGGTCGACCAGGTGGTCAACGCGTACGACGGCGATGTGGCGGTCTTCGACACCGCCAACGAGGAGATCCAGCAGCACTTCCGCGCGCTGGCGCACAAGGCCGAACTGGCCGAGCGCCGTCATGTCGAGGCCGCCCGCGGCAAGGAGCGCCTGGAGGCGGCCAAGCAACAGGCCAGCACCAGCATCGAGCAGGTGTGCGCGCAGGCCGCGCCCCCGCGCTTCGTGCAGGCACTGCTGAAACAGGCGTGGTCGGATGTGCTCACGCTCACCCTGCTGCGCAACGGCGAGACCTCGCCGCAGTGGCAGCAGCGCCAGCAGGAAACCGCCCGGATCGCCGAGGTGACCTGCCTGGCGCCGGGCGTGGCCGAGCGCGATGATGCGCTGGGCCAGCAGGTCGAGTCCGCTCTGCTGCAGGTCGGCTATCACCAGGACGAAGCAGCCGCGATCGCGCGGCGCCTGTCCACGCCCGGCGGCGAGGATGACAGTAGTTCACGTACCGAACTCACCGCCCGCCTGCGCGCCCGCACCCGGCTGGGCGAACAGGCCGATGCCAGTGATCCGCGCAAGGTCGCCCCGCTCGCGCGCAGCACCGCCGAGGACGACTGCTATCGCCAGCTGCGCACCCTGCCGTTCGGGACCTGGTTCGAGTTCACCACCAACCAGCAGGGCGACGTGCGCCGGCAGCGGTTGTCCTGGTACAGCCTGATCACCGACAACGCGCTGTTCGTCAATCAACGTGGGCAGAAAGTGGGCGAGCATTCGTTGGATGCCCTGTCGCGGTTGATGGCCCATGGCCAGGTGCGGATCGTCACCGAAGACAAGGGCAGGCTGATTGATCGTGCCTGGCAGGCCACCCTGCGGACCCTGCGCTCGCTGGCCGGCACGCCTGCGGAGAGCGCCGAATGACCACACCCGATACCCGCCGCGCGCCGCGTCGCCAGGTGGCCGAGCTGGTCCCCGTGACGGATCTGATGGCCGAGACCGTGATCGGCCGGCTCGGCAATGTCTCCGAAACCGGCATGCTGATGCTGGCCTCGGTGCCGATGCAGGACGATGCGCTGTACCAGCTGCAGTTCACCATCCCCGGCCCGCAGGGTCAGCCGCTGCTGATCGACGTCGGCGTGCACCTGCTCTGGAGCGAGCAGACCCATGCACCGGGCCAGGCCTGGGTGGGCTTCCGCTTCCTGACCTTGGCGCGCGAATCACGCGAGCAGCTGCGGCAATGGATCGCCGAGGAAACTTCGGCAGTCTGAGCGCCGGTTCCGGCACAGCGCCCGCTGGCGGATTGCGGCAGAATCTAGGGCTGCATTCCGCACTGCCAGCGAGCTTCATGCCATGAACCAGCCAGACCTCGGCGCCCTGTATTCCCACCATGCCAGCGTGATGCGCCAGCGCGCCGATGAAGCGCTGGCCCGTGGCGGCTTCGACCATCTGGTGATTCCCAGTGGCACCCTGCATTACCAGGCCTTTGATGATCGCGATTACCCGTATGCGGTGAACCCGAACTTCAAGGCCTGGCTGCCGCTGACCAAGCTGCCCAACAGCTGGCTGGTGTACACCGCCGGCAAGCGCCCGACCCTGATCTTCCATCAGCCCTTCGATTACTGGCACGTGGTGCCCGGTGCGCCGAATGGCTGGTGGGTGGAGCATGTCGATATCCAGATCATCCGCACGCCGGACGAGGCGCTGGCGCTGCTGCCCAAGGATGCCGCGCGCTGCGCGATCCTCGGTGAGCCGCAGAGTGCGCTGGGCGCCTTCGTGCCGAACAATCCCGCACCGGTCATCGATTACCTGGACTGGCAGCGCGGCTACAAAACGCCGTATGAAATCGCCTTGATGCGCGAAGCGCAGCGACTGGGCGTGCGCGGCCACCGTGCCGCCGAAGCCGCCTTCCGCGCTGGCACCAGCGAGTTCGAGATCCACATGGCGTACTGCCGTGCGGTCGGCCAGGACGCCAACGAACTGCCCTACGGCAACATCATCGGCCTCAACGAACACGCGGCCGTGCTGCACTACACCGATCTGGGCCGCAGCGCGCCGACCCCGCTGCGCAGCTTCCTGATCGACGCCGGCGCCAGCGCGTACGGCTATGCCAGCGATATCACGCGCACCTATGCGGCCAGCGGCCATGACGAATTCCAGGCGCTGATCGATGCGGTGGATGCGGCCCAGCAGCAGATGGGCGCCGGCGTGCGCGCGGGCGTGGATTACAAGCAACTGCACATCGACGCGCACCTGTCGCTGATGGGCATCCTCAAGGACTTCGGCGTGCTCAACGTCTCGCCGGAAGCGGCGCTGGCCACCGGCGTGAGCGCGGCCTTCTTCCCGCATGGCCTGGGCCATCTGATCGGGCTGCAGGTGCATGACGTGGCCGGCTTTGCGGCCAGTGACCGCGGTGGCCGCATCGAGCGCCCGCAGGGTCACCCGTACCTGCGCATGACCCGCGCGCTGGAGCCGGGCATGGTGGTGACCATCGAGCCGGGCGTGTACTTCATCGACATGCTGCTGGACGAAGTGAAGCAGGCCGGCAATGGCGCCAGCATCAACTGGGACCGCGTGGATTTCTTCCGCCCGTATGGCGGGGTGCGGATCGAGGACGAGGTGCTGTGCACCGAGGGCGATGCGGACAACCTGACCCGCCCGGTGTTTGCGGCGGCCAGCTGAGCGGACATGCGGGTGCCGGCCAACGGTCGGCACTACCCCGACAATCCCGACATCGCGGTAGTGGGGGGGGGGGGGGGGGGGGGGGGGGGCGGGGGGGGGGGGGGGGGCGGGGGGGGGGGGCGGGGGGGGGGGC
>NZ_JBDJNT010000013.1:0-121267 GCF_039674525.1 Stenotrophomonas sp. TWI377 | reverse complement strand
GGGGCCCTCCCCCCCCCCCCGCCTCCCGGGCTGGGCGGGCCCCGGCCCCGCCCCGCGGGCGGTTCCACACCTCCCGCGCCGGCCAGCGGCCGGCACTATCCGGTCACATTCGGGTTGAGGCATCGTCATACTCGGATCACCGCCGGGGAACGTGCCATGACGCATCCGCTGACCACTACGCTCGAACGCGAGCTGCCCGCTGCCACAGGCGGCTGCCAGCAGTCCTACGGGCGCATCGTGCTGGCCTGCCAGAACACGGTCACCGCGATCGCGCTGGCGATCACCCGCGACGTGCATGCCAGCGAGGACATCGCACAGGAGGCTTTCATCAAGGCCTGGCAGCAGCTTAACCAGCTGCACAACCACGCCAGCTTCCTGCCGTGGCTGCGCCAGATCACCCGCAACCTCGCCCGGGACTGGCTGCGCGCCAACCGCGGCCGCCCGCTCTCAGGCGAGGCCGCCGAGATCGCCATCAACATGGCCGCCGACCCCAGCCCCAGTGCCCCGGAACACCTGCAGCGGGTGGAAGAAGAACTGGCCGCCGAAGAGATCATCTCTGCGCTGCCCGAAGACAGCCGTGAGACGCTGCTGCTCTATTACCGCGAAGGCCAGAGTTCGCAGCAGGTCGCCGATCTGCTCGGGCTCAGCGATGCCGCCGTGCGCAAGCGCCTGTCGCGCGCGCGCGCCACCGTCCGCGAGGAAATGATGCGTCGCTTCAGCGACTTCGCCCGCAGCAGCGCGCCGAGCGCTGCGTTCGCGACCACCGTCGTGTCCATGGTGCTGGTCGCCGCCCCCGGTACCGCCAGTGCCGCGATCCTGCTCGGCACCGGGCTTGGCACCAGCAAGCTCGGCCTGGGCGGTGCCAGCGTTTCCGGCGGTGCCGCCCTGGGGTCGTTGACGGCAGCGGCCAGCCAGACCCACGTGTTGCCGCCGGATTTCGCGTGGGGTGCGATCCTCGGCAGCATGGTCGGTGGCGTGCTGGGCAGCTACCTGGGCGGCCGCTATCTGCTCTCGTATGCCGAGAGCCACGACGAGCGCACGGCCATCCGCGGCTTCGTGCACTACAGCACTTTCACCGCCATGGTGACCTGCGTGGCCGTGTTCGCCCTGGGCTTCCTGCCGCTGGCGTGGTACTGGCCGGTGGTGGCGTTGGCTATCGGCCTGGCCGTGATCAACTATCAATGCCTGGTTCCGCTGCAGCGGATCATGGCCCCGATGATCGCTCGCGATGCAGCGCGCCATGGTCGCACCGGCCCGAACTGGAAGTACGAGTCGCTGTATGGCCGCAAGGCGCTGTGGGTAATGAACCTGTTCGTGATCGGCACCATCGCCTGGGCGATGTACAGGAACGGCCGCATCTGATGTAGAAAAAGCGCCGGTCGATGACCGGCGCTTTCGTTGTGCAGCTTCAGCGTATCGCTTACTTCGCGGCCGGTGCCTTCGGCGGCATCGGCGGCTTGCCATCGCGATGATCGCCACGCGGGCCACCGAACGAGCCCTTGGCCGCATCGAACTCAGCCTTGCTCAGCTGGCCGTCCTTGTTGGTGTCGGCCGCAGCGAACCAGGCATCACGATGCTGCTTCATGCGCAGCTCGCGGTCGGCCTTGTCCAGGTAACCATCCTTGTTGACGTCCATCGCATCGAAGCGCGCGGCCAGGCGCGGGTCGGCCTTGGCCTCTTCGCGGCTGATGCGGCCGTCCTTGTTGGTGTCCAGCTTGGCCATCCAGTCGCCATGCCCACCCGGGCCACGCCCGTGGCGCTTGCCGTGCCAGCGCGGCAGTTCCTCACGGGACAGCTTGCCGTCCTTGTTGGCATCGAGCGTGTCGAACTGCGCGGCCAGACGCGGCGACCTGGCCGCCTCGGTGCGGTCGATGAAGCCATCGCCATTGGTGTCCAGCTTGGCGCGGGCAGGCTTGTCGGCGGCGGCGGGGGTATCGGCGGCGACCGCCAGGCCGGCAGCACCGGTGGACAGCAGCAGGGCCAGCAGCAGGAGGGATTTGCGGTTGCGCATGGGTAACTCCGGTTCGTAAGGGAAACTGCGTGCGGTGCGTGGCACCCACACCGGTAACAACGCGTGGACGCGGGAGGCGTTGACAGCCCGGCCGGCCATGTTCATGTGGCAGACAGTCGCGGCGCCTGCGACGGCACGGGGCTATGCTGTAGGCATGGCAATACACGGCGACCGCGACGACGAGCTCCGACTGTTCCAGACCGGTGACCACCCCTGTGGCTACTGGCCGGAACGGGCCGCGCGCGATCTGGTGCTCGATCCCAACGATCCGCGCCTGGGCACGCTGTACCCGATGGCACTGGGCTGGGGCTTCCGCCGCTCCGGCGATCTGGTCTACCGCCCGCACTGCGCGGACTGCCACGCCTGCGTGGCCGTGCGCATCCCCGTGGCCCGCTTCGCGCCGGACCGCAGCCAACGCCGCTGCCTGGCCCGCAACGCCGATCTGGAAGTGCGGATCGTTGCCGCCGAACAGACCGAAGAGCAGTTCGCGCTTTACCACCGCTACCTGACCCATCGCCACGCGCAGGGCGGCATGGACGAGCACGGCCCGCACGAGTTCGACCAGTTCCTGATCGGCCGCTGGTCGCAGGGCCGTTTCATCGAACTGCGCGGCCCGACGGTGGACGGCCATCGCGGCCCACTGCTCGGGGTGGCCGTAACCGATGTCACCCTGCAGGGACTCTCGGCGGTCTACACCTTCTTCGACCCGGAGCAGTCCCATCGCGGCCTGGGCACCTTCGCGATCCTGCAGCAGATCGCCTGGGCCCAGCGCGAACAGCTGCCGCACCTGTACCTGGGCTACTGGATCCGCGACCACCGCAAGATGGACTACAAGCGCCGGTTCCGCCCGCTGGAGGCCTATGACGGCCGCCGCTGGCACGCCTTCGATGACGAACTGGACGGCCGCTGACGCAACACTGACACCGTGCCGGGTGCAAAATAGGCGAATGAAAGCCCATCCCCTGATCCTTGCCCTGGCCCTGCTGTGCGGCGCCTGTGCCCAGACCCCCGCCAAGACCGCCGCCATGCCGGATACCGCTTCCGCACCGCTGCGGATCGCCACCTACAACACCTCCCTGTACAGCGACGAGACCGGCGGCCTGATCGCCGAGCTCGAAGGCGACAGCGAACACGCGCGCAAGATCGCCGCCGTCCTGCAGCAGGTCCGTCCGGATCTGGTGCTGCTCAACGAGTTCGATTACGACGACGCCCACCGCGCCGCCGACCTGTTCCAGCAGCGCTACCTGGAAGCCGCACAACCGGGCGGCGGTGAGCCGCTGCACTACGCCTACCGCTACCTCGCCCCGGTCAACACCGGCGTGCAGAGCGGCCTGGACCTGGACAACAACGGCGAGATCGGCGGCGAAGGCCGCGCCCGTGGCAACGATGCCTGGGGCTACGGCCTGCACCCCGGCCAGTACGGCATGCTGGTGCTGTCGCGCTACCCGATCGATGAAGCCAAGGTCCGTAGCTTCCAGCTGCTGAAGTGGAGCGCGATGCCCGGCGCCCTGCGCCCGATCGACCCGCGCACCGGGAAATCCTTCTACAACGACCACGTCTGGTCGCAGCTGCGCCTGTCCTCCAAATCGCATTGGGACGTGCCGGTGACCACCCCGAACGGCACCGTCCATGCCCTGGTCTCGCACCCGACCCCGCCGGTCTTCGACGGCCCGGAGAAGCGCAACGCCGCCCGCAACCACGACGAACTGCGCCTGTGGCAGGACTACCTCAAGGACCGCGACACCTCCTGGCTGTGCGATGACCGCGGCCAGTGCGGCGGCCTCCCGCAGGACGCGCGCTTCGTCATCCTCGGCGACCTCAACAACGACCCGGTCGACGGCGACGGCCGCCACGACGCGATCGTCGAACTGATCGAAAACCCCCGCGTCCTGCGCTACCCCACCCCGCGCAGCGTCGGCGCAGAGCAGACCAGCCTGGCGTATGCCGAAAAAGGCATCACCCGCAAAGGCGCGCCCTTCCACGCCACCGGCGACTTCGGCCCGAAGTCGGGCACGATGCGGCTGGACTACGTCCTGCCCTCGGTCGGCTTCAACTACATCGGCAGTGGCGTTTTCTGGCCGGCCAACGAAAGCCCGGACGCGAAGATCGCCGACGGCAGCGACCACCACCTCGTGTGGGTCGACCTGAGGTAAGGCCCGCGTCGCTCTTAACAAAAAACGGCGAGCCAAGGCTCGCCGTTTTTCGTTTGCTCCGCTGTTCGAACCGCGCAACCGACCTTCCACGAGGAGGTGATCGGGCAGCCCGATGAAGGACCGTGTGCGGCATGGATGCCGCACTACGAGCCCCCAGGGATGGGTTTACGGCGGGTCCTGCATCGGGCTGCCCGATCGCCTCACACCGGCAGCACCCAAGGCGCCCTGCCTCACGACCGCAGCTCGATCCCGATCGCCTCAGCCGCCTCACGCGCAATCTTCCGCGCCTCATCGACATCCGCCCCCCGCGCCAGCGTCACCCCTACCCGGCGATGCCCGTGCACACTCGGCTTGCCGAACAGGCGCAGCGCCGAATCCGGCTGCACCAGCGCTTCGGCCACATTGCTGAAGAACGGCACGCCTTCGCCGTGGGCCAGCATCGCGCACGACGCCGACGGACCACTCTGGCGGATCACCGGGATCGGCAGCCCCAGGATCGCGCGCGCATGCAGCGCGAACTCACTCAACTCCTGCGAGGCCAACGTCACCAGACCCGTGTCATGCGGCCGCGGTGATACCTCGCTGAACCACACCTCGTCGCCCTTCACGAACAGCTCGACCCCGAACAGCCCCCAGCCACCCAGCTCATCGGTGATCGCCTGCGAAATCTCCTCCGCCCGTGCCAGTGCGCGCGGCGACATCGGCTGCGGCTGCCAGCTTTCTCGGTAGTCGCCGTCTTTCTGCCAGTGCCCGATCGGCGCACAGAACGAGGTCCCGCCTGCGTGACGCACGGTCAGCAACGTGATTTCGTACTCGAAATCGATGAAGCCCTCCACGATGCAGCGCCCGGCACCGGCGCGGCCACCGGTCTGCGCATACTCCCAGGCCGGCGCGATGTCGGCGTCCTGGCGCAGCGTGCTCTGGCCCTTGCCCGAGGAGGACATTACCGGCTTGACCACGCACGGCAGGCCAATCGCGGCCACCGCCGCGCGGTACTCGGCGTCGGTATCCACGAAACGGTACGGCGAGGTCGGCAGGCCCAGCGTCTCGGCGGCGAGCCGGCGGATGCCTTCACGGTCCATCGTCAAGCGCGCGGCACGCGCGGTGGGCACCACGCGCAGGCCCTGCTCCTGTTCCAGCTGGACCAGCGTCTCGGTATGGATCGCCTCGATCTCAGGCACCACCAGATGCGGCTTCTCCAGTGCAATCAGCGCGCGCAGCGCCATCGCGTCGAGCATGTCGATCACGTGCGAACGGTGTGCCACCTGCATCGCCGGCGCGTTGGCGTAGCGGTCAGCAGCGATTACCTCCACCCCCAGCCGCTGCAGCTCGATGGCGACTTCCTTGCCGAGTTCGCCGGATCCCAGCAGCAGCACACGGGTGGCGGAAGGAGACAGCGGCGTACCGAGCGTGGACATGGCAGTGTTCCGGACAACAGGGGCGGGAGGGCATTCTAGCCGGTGCCGCCGCCGCGTGGCCGGCCCGGGCGGCACTTGCAGAGTGATATCAATTTGATATCTTCCAGTCAACTACCCAAGGACGCCCCGCCATGAAAGAGAAGTCGATCCGCTCGCTGTCCGGCCTGCCCTTCCTGCTGCTGGTGCTGGCCCTGACCGCGGTGGCCGTGTGGATGTTCGTGGTCGGGGTGGACAAGGGCAACCGCAACCCGGCGCTGATCGTGGGCAGCCTGGTGCTGGCCACCACCGCCCTGCTCAGCCTGGTCGGCCTGTACACCGTGCAGCCCAACCAGGCCGTGGTCGTCAGCCTGTTCGGCAAGTACGTCGGCACCGTCAAGGAGAACGGCCTGCGCTGGAACAACCCGTTCTTCACCAAGGTCAAGGTGAGCCAGCGCGTGCGCAACTTCGAAAGCGGCAAGCTCAAGGTCAATGAGCTCGACGGCAGCCCGATCGAGATCGCCGCGGTGATCGTGTGGCAGGTCGTTGATGCTTCCGAAGCTGTCTACAACGTGGATGACTACGAGAGCTTCGTGCACATCCAGTCCGAATCTGCGTTGCGCGCGATGGCGACCAGCTATCCGTACGACCAGCACGAAGAAGGCCAACTGTCGCTGCGCAGCCATGCCGCCGAGATTTCCCAGCACCTCAAGGACGAGCTGGCCGAGCGCCTGGCCGATGCCGGCGTGCAGGTGATCGACGCGCGCATCAGCCACCTCGCCTATGCGCCGGAAATCGCCCAGGCGATGCTGCAGCGCCAGCAGGCCAATGCGGTCATCGCCGCGCGTACGCGGATCGTCGCTGGCGCGGTCGGCATGGTCGAAATGGCCTTGGCCGAACTGCAGAAGAACGGCGTGGTCCAGCTCGATGAAGAGCGCAAGGCGCACATGGTGAGCAACCTGCTGACCGTGCTGTGTTCGGATCGTGGCACCCAGCCGGTGGTCAACGCCGGTTCGCTGTATTGATGCAACAGCGTGCCGACCCATGGTCGGCACCTACCAACGCAACGCGGCGCCGAGGGGACGGCACGCGTTGTAGATAAAGGACCCCGCATGACCGAAAAGAAAGCCTACCCGCTGCGTATCAATGCCGACGTTCTGGCGGCGGCGCAGCGCTGGGCCGACGACGAGCTGCGCAGCCTCAATGCACAGATCGAATACGTGCTGCGCGATGCGCTGCGCAAGGCCGGACGCCTTCCCAAACCCACCCCCGACAAGGAAAGCAAGCCATGAGCAGGCGCTGGAGCTACCTGACCGTTGAAGTAAAGCCGGGCATGATGGGCATTGTGAAACCCAAAGACATACAGGACGAGCTGACCCGGCACGGCAACCTTGGCTGGGAACTGGTCAACCTTGTCTTCGCGCCGCCCCTCAATACGGCGTTGCTGATCTTCAAGAAGGAGGATTGAGATGTCTGAAGCTCAATCCTTCGAGGTTGCCCCATCGCCGGTCCGGCGACTGCTGTGGCTGTGGGTTCCGCTACTGCTCGTCGCCGGCCTGATGGTGGGCACCGCGCTGGACGCGCCGGAGCGTTCACACACCGAACTGTTCATCACCCTGCCGTTCCTGGCGGTGCTGGCGGCCGCGCTGACCTGGGCGTACACCCGCCGCCGCATCGTGCTCCACCAGGACACGCTGGACGTGCAGTCGACCTTTTACCGCAAGCGCGTGCCGGTGAGCGACATGCGTCTGGACGAAGCGCGCATCGTCGATTTCGCCGAGCATGGCCGTTACAAGCCCTCGATCAAGACCAATGGCTACGGCGTGCCGGGCTTTCAGTCCGGGCATTACCGGATGGCCGACCGCAGCAAGGCGTTCTGCCTGATCACCGACAGCAGCCGTGTGCTGCACCTGCCGCTGCGCGATGGCAGCGCCCTGGTGATCAGCCCGGACCGCCCACGGGTCCTGCTCGATGCCCTGAAGGCGCTGGCCGCGCGGCCGGGCGCGCACTAAGCTGGCAGCATGCGCCGATCCCCTGCCCTGCTGATCAACACCGCCGAGATCGAACTGTGGCCCGGCGGCCTGCTGCGTGCACGCGGCTCTGCCGACGCCCGCGCCTTGGCTCGCGCGCAGTGGGTACTGCGGCGCAAGCGCGATGGGCGCTACCTCGCCGTCGCTACCGCCCACGGCGTGCTGCCGCTGGTGCCGCGCCTGATGCGCGAGCCGGGCATCGAGGAGGCACTGGATGCGCTGGACCGCCAGCTGCTGGATCGCCGTCGTGGCAACGCGCCCGATGCGGTGCTGCCCCTGAGTGGACTGCAGCATCGCCTCGAAACCCTCGGGATTGATGCCGATGCCTACGAGGCCGCGACCGGTCTTGCGCTGGAGGCCGAACCGGCTCAGCTGCACCTGGCCGGCTTCGACCGCTACCGGCGCCCGCTATGGCTGCAGCGCGAGGCCGCACGGGGCTGGCAACGACTGCGCCAGCAGGCGGCCGCCGATGGCATCGCGCTGGATGCGATCTCCGGTTACCGCAGCCACGACTATCAGCTGGGCATCTTCGCGCGCAAACGCAGCCGCGGGCTGAGTGTGGAGGACATACTGAAGGTCAACGCCGCGCCCGGTTACAGCGAGCATCACAGCGGCCTTGCGCTGGACATCGGCACGCCGGGCGAACCGCCGGCGGAAGAATCGTTTGAGTCGACGGCCGCGTTTGCGTGGCTGGCCGAGCATGCGGGCCGCTTCGGCTTCCAGCTGAGCTACCCGCGCGACAACCCGCACGGGATTGTCTACGAACCGTGGCATTGGTGCTGGCGCGACGCCACACCCTGACCGGGGCGGCCCACAAGGAGGACAACCATGGACGATCAGAATCCCTACCAGGCCGGTGAGGTTCCCCCCTCCACGCCCATGGCACCGCACTGGGAACAGGTGCCGAGCGGGATCACCAGACCAGTCACGCAGCTCTGGTTACTGGGCGCGGGACTCACCGTGTTCACCCTCGCCACGGGTGGCTGGACGTGGGCCAAGAACCAGCACGTGTTCGCCATGATGAACTTCATCGCTGCTGCGATGCTGAGCTGCGTTTACCTGGGTCTGGCAGTGGGGGTCTACAAACGCAGCCGGGTTGCGGCCTGCCTGACCGCTGCGCTGTGGGCATGGGTGTTCGTGATGCATCTGAGGCTGGACAGCGCCGGCATGGCAGACACGCTGCGGAGGATGGGAATGCTGGTGGTGATCGGGGTCGTGGTACTCCGCGGCACCTACGCCACCTTCCGCCATCACCGCTACCTTGCGGCGAAAAAGCGCCACCCAGCACGGGCACGAATCAGCGACGACCCGGCCTTCGCGCCGGAGCCGCCGGACGCGTAGCCTCACCCCTGCGAACGATTGGTCGTCGCCTTCGGATCCACCGTGAAATCGGCGATACGCCACAGGTACAGACTGGCGTAGGTCCGGAACGGGCCCCACCTCTCGCCACGGGCGAGCAGTTCCTTCGGGGTCGGCATCCGCTCGGCCTTGTCCACGCGCTGCGCTCCCTTGCGGATACCGAGGTCGTCCACCGGCAGGATGTCCGGGCGACCCAGCCGGAACATCAGCATCATCTCCACCGTCCAGCGGCCGATGCCGCGGATCGGAACCAGCGCATCGATGATCGCATCATGGTCCATCACCGACATCCGGCGCAGGTCGGGAATCTCGCCTGCTGCCTCGCGCCTGGCCAGGTCGCGCAGGGCCAGCGCCTTGTTGCCGGAGACACCGCAGACGCGCAGCCCGGGGTCATCGATACGCGCAAGCGTATCGGCGTGCAGCCGGGTGCTGCCGATGGCCGTCTCCACCCGCCCAACGATGGTCGAGGCGGCCTTGCCGCTGAGCTGCTGGAACAGGATTGCCCTGGCCAGCGCATCGACCGGATCGAACGTCTTCGCCCACCCGGGCTGCGCCTGGATCGGGCCGAGCCGCTTCATCCACGTGCCCAGCCGCCGGTCGCGCCGGCTCAGCCAGGCATGCGCCTCATCGACATCAAAGCCGCGGCGGTATCGGGGCATGTCAGCGCCTCAGCGCGTTCAGCCCGTAGGCCAGCCAGCCCACCATCAGCGCGGTGCCACCGACCGGCGCCAACGAGGTGCTGAGCTTCCACAGCGCGCCCGCCACCAGGCTGCCGGAGAACAGCAGCGTGCCGATCAGCAGGACGTACAGGGCCAGCCGGCCCAGCGTGTTCTGCTGGGTCGGACCAAGGACGGCCAAGGCCACACCGTGCCCGAACGCGTACAGCGCCGCGGTGGTCACATGCGACTGCGCCAGCGGGTCGGCGATGCCATGGGAGGCGTAAGCCGACAGGCCCACCGCCGTGGCCGCGAGCAGCCCGCCCAGGCCGGCCAGCAGGGAGGGTTTGCGCGTGCGTCGTTCCAGGTTGAGCATGCTTGCGTCCTTCAGACAGTGCCCCGTGGCCGGAGCCAAAAAAAAACGCGCCGCAGGAAGCGGCGCGTTTCAGGTCGTGCGTTACATCACGGCAACCGTCGGATTACTTGACGGCCCAGTAGATGTCGTACGTGCCTTCCGGAGTGAACGACTTGTCCACGCCGTCCTTCCAGGACTCGTACGGACGATCGATCACTTCGTTGCCGCCGGTCACCGACCACGCACGCAGGGCGTTGCGGGCGATGTCCAGGCCGGCCATGTGGCCGGTGTAGGCCGCGTGGGCCGAACGATGCGGAGCCACATGCACGTACTTGACCGGTGCACCATCGTCGATCTTCACCGTCAGGGCTTCGGCCGTCGCGGCCTCGGCACCCTTCTTCTTGACCGGCTGGGCCACGTCGAAGGCGTACTTCTCGGCGCCGAAATCGGTGGTGATGATGCGGAACGGACCGGCGGCTTCGAGGTTGTTGGCCTCCATGACGCGCTTGATCCACTCCTGGTTGTCCTTGATGGACTTGGTGATGGTCTCCTGGCCGCGGTCCACGTTGCCGGCGGTGACGACCAGCAGGTCCTCGGCCGGGACGTCCACGATGGCCAGATCGGTCAGCGGGGCTTCGGCGGTGCGGTAGTCGATGTTCGGCACGGTGGCCAGCATGTTGGCCATGCGCGACAGACCCAGCTTCAGGTCGTCACCGGCGTGACGGCTGACGTACAGACCAGCGTAACGACCGAACAGGTTGAAACCGTACTTGACGCTGTAGTCCTGCGTGATCTTGACGTTGCGGCCACCCTTGCCGGTCGGCTCCAGGGTGAAGCTGGTGGTCTTGTCGTGACCCTTGGAGGCGTCCTCGATCGCAATCGCCACGTGCTTGTTCTGCTCGGACTCGGTGATCACCCAGCTACCCTCGCCCAAGGAGCTTTCCTTGGAGGCGTAGTCCAGGCGTGCGCCGACGCCGGCAGCGGGGCCGGAGTACTTCAGTTCAACGGCGGGATCGCGCAGCAAGAGCGGGTTCCAGTCCTTGAAGCGGCGCAGGCTGTTGACCGTGTCGTACACGATCGTCATCTTGCGGTTGGTCTCGATGCTTTCGGAAATATGGCGCTCGCCCGGCAGACATACGCCAATGATGACGAACAGGCCAGCCACGATCCCCAAGGCGATCAGGAACTCGATAATACGGGTCATTCAGGAGTCTCCGGGGCCGATCCCACGGCCGGGTTGATTGAAGCGAAGCGCCAATCCTAGCAGGCTTCGCCGGTGTTGTTGATCAGGGTTGGCACACCGGTTTCCATGTCGGCAGCGGTTTTGCATAGACAAGGAGCGGAAAGATAACGCATCGCGCGTGTCAGCACGTAGCGGATGGACAATATTTCTTTGCCGGATTCGGCTGTCGAGACCGAAAATCCCCCTGCATCGCTTGCGCTGCAAGGGTTTCGCAGAATTCAGAAATTACCTGCAAACCCGTCACCGCCCGAAGGCCGGCGCCGGGTCCACCGGCTCAGACCAGCTGCAGCTCGAAGGCCTTGAGCACCGCCCGGGTGCGGTCGCGCACCCCCAGCTTGGAGAGGATGTTGGACACGTGGTTCTTGATCGTGCCCTCGGCCACGCCCAGTGAATTGGCGATCTCCTTGTTGGAGAAGCCGCTGGCCATCAGCCGCAGGATCTCGGTTTCGCGGTCGGTCAACGGGTCCGGCCGGTCCAGGCTCACGAACTCGTTGCGCATGTGCTCCAGGCCCGACAGCAGCCGCTGGGTGACCGCCGGCTGCACCAGCGAGCCGCCATCGGCCACGGTCCGGATCGCGCCCACCAGCTGGTCCAGGGTCACGTCCTTGAGCAGGTAGCCCTTGGCCCCGGCCTTGAGCCCGGCCAGGACGAGCTGGTCGTCGTCGAAGGTGGTCAGGATGATGGTCGGCGGCAGCTGGTTCAGCCGCGACAGCATCTGCAGCGCCTCCAGGCCGGACATCACCGGCATGCGCATGTCCATCAGGACCACGTCCGGGCGGACCTGGGGAACCACCTCGACTGCCTGGCGGCCATCGGCGGCCTCGGCGACCACCTCGATGCCGTCATCGAGCGCCAGCAGTGAGCGGATCCCCTGCCGCACCAGGGTTTGGTCGTCGACCAGGCAGACGCGAATCATCAACGCACTCCTTCAATGACAGCGGTCAGCATCAATACTGGCACGCCGGGTACCGAGGCACGAAGGCGGAAGCCCTGGCCCCGGCGGGTTTCGATCTGCAGCTCACCACCGCATTGTTGCAGGCGCTCGCGCATCCCGCGCAACCCGTTGCCGACCACGATCCCGTCGGCGCCCACCCCGTCATCATGCGCTTCCAGCACCACGATGCCCGGCGCCTCGCGCCGGACCTTGATCCAGAGGTTGCGCGCGCCGGCGTGCCGCACTGCATTGGTGATGATCTCCTGGGTGCAGCGCAGCAGCACGTGGGCCCGCTCGGGGTCTTCCACGCTCAGCGGCTCGTCGATATCCAGGTGGATCTCCAGCGAGGGGACCTGCTCGGTCAGCGGGCGCAGCGCGGCGGCCAGATCGATCGCGCCACTGTCGCGCAGCTGGCTGACCGCCTCGCGCACGTCGGTCAGCAGCAGCTTGGCCAGAGTATGGGCCTGGTGGACGTGTTCCTGCGCCTGCCCTTCGGTGATGTGGCCGGCCACTTCCAGATTCAGGCTGAGCGCGGTCAGGTGATGGCCCAACAGATCGTGCAGCTCCCGGGAAATGCGGGTGCGTTCGTTGACGCGGGCGCTTTCGGCCAGCAGCACGCGGGTGGCGCGCAGCTCGGTATTGAGCCTTCGCTGCTCTTCACGGGCATCGGTCTGCTGCCGCGCCACCAGGCTGGTCACGAAGATGAACATGGAGAAGCCGCCATACAACAGCGACTGCATCACCGCTTCGAACAAAGAGAAATTCAGGATGAGGTAGTAGACCGGCAGCACTGCCAGCTGGCTCAGCAGCAGCCAGATCACGCCACCGCGCACCGGCAGCATCCACGGGATGACCCCGGCAGCGACCATCATCAGGATGCTGCCCAGCCCGGAGCCGCTCAGATAGCTCACGCCCAGCGCCGACGCGGTCAGCAGCACCAGCATGACCCGGTCATACCAGCGCGAGTGGCCGCCGTTGCGCAGCCCGCGGGTCAGCCAGAAGTAGCCGGCGCCGAAGGCCAGGTACGCAGCAAACAGCCACAGCGCCCACGCATCGACGCCTCCGCCGCGGCGCAGCAGCGCTTCGTACTGTGAGTAAACCAGGGGAAGTCCGACCATGACCCAGGTGAACAGGCCGGCCAGTCGCAGTACTCGGGTGTGGCTGAGGTATCCCAACATGGACGCATAGTAGGCTGAACCTGTTCCCCTGCACTCCCACAGAAGTCATGCCTGTCCGCTCGCGGGGGGAAGCCACCCATGCAATAATCGGACCGAGGGCCCCTCGATGGGCCAACCGCGTTACCCCACGGAGTCACAATGTCGATTGTCATCCGCGACGTGCGCGAGCACGAGCTCGATTCCGTCCTGGCCCTGAACAACAATGCCGGCCTGGCCATCCTGCCGTTGGATGCCGCCCGCCTGCGTCTGTTCTATGAAAGCGCTGAGTATTTCCGCGTCGCCGAGCGCGACGGCAACCTGGCCGGTTTCCTGATCGGCTTCGGCAGCGACAGCCAGCACGACAGCAGCAACTTCGCCTGGTTCAAGCAGCAGCTTGACAGCAAATTCTTCTATATCGACCGCATCGTGGTCGCCAGCCGCCGTCGCGGCGGTGGCGTTGGCCGTGCGTTCTATGCCGATGCGCAGAGCTACGCCGAGCTGCGTTACCCGCAGCTGACCTGCGAGGTGTTCCTCGATCACGGTGCCGATGCCGCCCTGCTCTTCCACGGCAGCTTCGGCTTCCGCGAGGTCGGGCAGAACAACATGGCCCACGTGGATGTGCGCGCCAGCATGCTGCTCAAGGACCTGTGCAGTTACCAGTGGGTGCACGACACCTACGGCGACCAGTTGCCGGATGTGCCCTGGGTGGGCCATCGCCGCGAGCCGCTGCGCGTGCAGCAGCAGACGGGGACCTGATCGGTGGCAGCGAACATGGATTTTGAACAGGCCGGTGAACTGAAGATCGGCCAGGTCGGCATCGCCAATCTGCGTATCCGCACCCTCGATGTCGAGCGCCTCACCCGTGAAATGCAGGAACGTGTCGCGCGTGCGCCGAAGCTGTTCGGGCGTGCAGCCGTGATCCTGGATTTCGGCGGACTCAGCAGGATGCCGGACGTGGCGACCGCCAAGGCGCTGCTGGACGGCCTGCGCAAGGCCGGCGTGCTGCCGGTTGCGCTGGCCTACGGCACCACCGAAACCGACCTGCTTTCCCAGCAGCTCGGCCTGCCGCTGCTGGCCAAGTTCCGCGCCCAGTACGAGCGCGCCGAGGCCGAACCGGCCCCTGCGCCCCTGCCGGTCGCCGAACCGCCGCCGCGCCGTGCGCGTGCCGCCGCTGCCGTGCCTGCGGCACCGGCGCCGAGTGCGGTGGCCACCGGTGGCGCGCCCAAGCCGGGCCGCATGCAGACCGCCAATGTCCGCTCGGGCCAGCAGCTGTATGCGGAAAACTGCGACCTGACCGTCATGGCCACCGTCGGCGCGGGCGCCGAGGTGATCGCCGACGGCAGCATCCACATCTACGGTACGCTGCGGGGCCGTGCCCTGGCAGGTGCCCAAGGCAACACCACGGCGCGTATTTTCTGCCGTGAATTCCACGCTGAACTGGTCGCCATTGCCGGCCATTACAAGGTACTGGACGATGTTCCGGACTCCCTGCGCGGCAAGGCCGTGCAGGTGTGGCTGGAACAGGACCAGATCAAGATCGCTGCGCTGGACTGACGCAGCCCCCAAACAGAAGAATCAGGAGAAATCCTTTGGCTGAAATCATCGTAGTCACCTCCGGCAAGGGCGGCGTCGGCAAGACCACCAGCAGCGCCAGCCTGGCCTGCGGGTTGGCACGTCGTGGCAAAAAGGTGGCGGTGATCGACTTCGACGTCGGCCTGCGCAACCTGGACCTGATCATGGGCTGCGAGCGCCGCGTGGTGTACGACTTCGTCAATGTCGTGCACGGCGAAGCGACCCTCAAGCAGGCCCTGATCAAGGACAAGCGCTTCGACAACCTGTACGTGCTGGCTGCCTCGCAGACCCGCGACAAGGACGCACTGACCCAGGAAGGCGTGCGCAAGGTGCTCGACGATCTCATCGCCGACGGCTTCGAATACGTCATCTGCGACTCCCCGGCCGGTATCGAGAAGGGCGCGTTCCTGGCGATGTACTACGCCGACCGTGCGGTCGTGGTGGTGAACCCGGAAGTGTCTTCGGTGCGCGACTCGGACCGCATCATCGGTCTGCTCGATTCGAAGACCCACAAGGCCGAATCCGGCAAGAACGTGCCGGCCTTCCTGCTGCTTACGCGCTACAGCCCGGTACGGGTGGAAAGCGGCGAAATGCTCAGCATCACCGACGTGGAAGAAGTGCTGGGCCTGAAGGCCATTGGCGTGGTGCCCGAATCGGGCGACGTGCTCAATGCCTCCAACAAGGGTGAGCCGGTCATTCTGGACCCCGAATCGGCGGCGGGCCAGGCATACGAAGATGCGGTTGGCCGCATCCTTGGCGAAGAGCGTCCGATGCGCTTCACCACCGTGGAGAAGAAAGGCTTCTTCAGCAAGCTGTTCGGAGGGTAAGCATGGGACTGTTCGATTTCCTGAACCGAAAGAAGACCACTGCCGAAACGGCCAAGAACCGCCTGCAGATCATCATCGCGCAGGAACGCAGCCACCGCGGCGGCCCGGACTACCTGCCTCTGCTGCAGCGCGAGCTGCTGGAAGTGATCAAGAAGTACGTCAACATCGACGCTGATGCGGTCAAGGTCGATCTGGTCAAGGACGGGGAGCACGATGTGCTCGATATCTCCGTCGCCTTGCCGGAAGGCCCGCAGCAGCCCTGATCGACATCGCCCCTTCCGCGTTGGAAGGGGCGGTTGAGCGGTAACCCATGAACGACGCTGCCCCCACCGCCGAACCGCAGGTCACCTGTGTCGGCGATATCCGTTTCGACGATGCCCTCGCCCTGCTCGCCACCCACGATCTGCACCTGCATCGTGTGGCCGACGGCGCGCCGATTCCGGGCAGCTATTGGGGTGAACCCGAAGCCGGCATCATCGGCAGCGACGTGTATGTCCGCGATGACACGCCCGTGCACTCGATGCTGCACGAAGCTTGCCACCTGATCGTGCTGCCGCCGGAGCGGCGTGCGCTGGTGCACACCGATGCCACCGATTCGGTGCCCGAAGAAGACGCCACCTGTTACCTGCAGATCGTGCTGGCCGCGCAACTGCCAGGCGTCGGCAGCGCGCGCTTGATGCTGGACATGGATGCGTGGGGGTATACGTACCGGCTGGGGTCTACGAAGGCGTGGTTCGAGCAGGATGCGGAAGATGCCAAGGCGTGGTTACTCGAACGCGGCCTTCTTCCTGCGTAAATCCGCATGTGCGGCTGGTCCCGGGCGCGTGGCGACGCGCCAAGCGTATAGGCGCCAGGGTGTTCACTCGGCGCGGTTCGAGCAGGACGGTGAAGATGCACTTGCCTGGTTGATGTAGCGCAGGTTGCTTCTGCCGTAGAGCCGACCGTTGGTCGGCTGTCATGCGCTGTGACGCGACGTCAGGAGCAGCCGACCAACGGTCGGCTCTACCCGGCCATCGCGCGCAGGGTGATGCCCACGATGTAGGCCAGATACGTGCCCGTCGCGTAGCCCATCGTGCCGAGCAGCACGCCGACCGGCGCCAGCGAGGGGTGGAACGCCGCCGCGACCACAGGCGCGGAGGCCGGCCCGCCGATGTTGGATTGCGAACCAATCGCGAAGTAGAAGAACGGCACCTTCAGCGCGCGCGCCAGCGCCCATAGCAGCACGATGTGCACGGCGATCCAGATCAGGCCGAGCAGGAACAGCCACGGGCGGTCCAGCAGCGCCAGCAGGTCCATCTGCATGCCGATGCAGGCGATCAGGAAGTACAGCAGCAGCGAACCCAGTTTGGAGGCACCGGCGCCTTCCAGGTTGCGCGCACGGGTGAAGCTCAGCGCCAGACCGCAGGTAGTGGAGATCACCACCACCCACACGAACGGCGCGTCCAGACTGAACTGCGAGGCCCAGGCGACATGCCCCTTGAACCACGCCGAGACCGGCCCGGCAATCGCATGCGACAGGCCCACCACGCCGAAGGCAACGGCGACGATCAGCATCAGGTCGGTCAGGCTGGCCACGCGCTCATGCTGTGCCTGGAAGGCCTGGATGCGCAGCTTGAGGGCATCGATGCCCGAGGTGTCGGCACCGCTGCGCGCATCGATCTTTGCCGCGCGCCCGGCCATGAAGATCAGCACCGCCATCCACACATAACCGACACCGACATCGACCACCGCGAACTGCCCGAAGGTGGTCGCGTTGACATCGAAGACTTCGCGCATCGCCAGCATGTTGGCGCCGCCGCCGATCCAGCTGCCGGCCAGCGCCGCCATGCCGGCCCACGTGTCGCCGGCCACCGTCGCCGGATGCAGCCACTTCATCAACTGGAAGGCGACCACGGCGCCGATCATGATGCTGAGCGAGGCGCCCAGGTACATCACGATCAGTTTTGGTCCCAGCCGCAGGATGCCCTTGATGTCCACGGCCAGGGTGAGCAGCACCAGGGCGGCGGGCAGCAGGATGTCACGAGCGACCGGGTTATAGAGATGGGTGTTCTGGCCATCGATCAGGCCGACGGTGTTGTACACACCGGGAATCAGGTAGCACAGCAGCAACGCGGGCACGTAGGTATAGAACCGCTTCCACAGCCCCTGCTCGCGCGAGGCGGTCCAGAACACGGCACCGAGGGTGGCGGCGATCAGGCCGAAGACGACGATGTCGTTCTGGATCAGGGCGGGAGCTTTCACGGGTGTGGAGTACCTGGAGGAGGGGCGTGCGATTCCACACGGCTCGGGAAAACAATCACCGGTAGAGCCGACGATGACCGGTTACACCGCCGACGATGACCGGTTATACCGCCGACGATGACCGGTTATACCGCCGACGATGATCGGTTACACCGCCGACGTTAGCCGGTTACACCGCGGCCGATCACCGGTGATACCACGGCCAACGAGACCCGGTGCCATGAAGAAGCGCCGCCCCTGGGGGCGGCGCTTCAAACCGGCTTATTCGCCGATGTGCTGCTTCAACCAGCCGTTGACAGTGTCGTGCCACTGCACGCTGTTCTGCGGCTTGAGCACCCAGTGGTTCTCATCCGGGAAGTACAGGAACTTGGATTCGATACCCTGGCGCTGCGCAGCGGTGAACGCGGCCAGGCCCTGCTCCACCGGAATGCGGTAGTCGAGCTGGCCGTGCACGATCAGGATCGGCTTCTTCCAGTCGGCCACATGGTTGACCGGGTTGAACTTCTCATAGTTGGCCGCCTTCTCGTATGGCGTGCCACCCTGCTCCCACTCGGTGAACCACAGCTCTTCGGTGGCGTAGCCCATCATGCGCTGGTCGAACACGCCGTCATGATTGACCAGGCACTTCCACGGCTCGTTCCAGTTGCCGGCGATCCAGTTGACCATGAAGCCGCCGTAGCTGGCGCCCAGGGCACACGCCTTGTCACCGTTGAGGAACGGGTACTGCTTCTGTGCCGCGGCCCAGCCCTTCTGCAGGTCTTCCAGCGGGCGGTCGCCCCAGTGCTGGCTGATCGCATCGGTGAAGGCCTGGCCGTAGCCGGTGGAGCCGTGGAAGTCGATCATGACTACCGCGTAGCCCTGGCCGGCGTAGGTCTGCGGATTCCAGCGGTAGCTCCAGCCGTTGCCGAAGCTGCCCTGCGGGCCACCGTGGATCAGGAACGCGACCGGGTAACTCTTGCCTTCCTGGTAGTTGTACGGCTTGACCACGTAACCGTGCACGGTCTCGTTGTTCCAGCCCTTGAACTGGAACTGCTCGTAATCGCCGAAGGCGACGTCGGGCAGCATCTCACCGGCGCTCGGGGTGATCTCGCGCGGGTTGGCACCATCGAAGGCGGCCACGATGATCTGATCACCGCTCTTCAGACTGTTCTTCGTATACGCCAGCGTGGTGCCGGCGATCACCGGCGAGCCGATGCTGCCGCCGTCGGCCACCACTTCAGCGGTGCCGGTGGCGATATCGACGCCGAACAGGCGGTGCTCGCCCATGTCGTCGGCGCTGGTGTAGATCAGCGTGCCGTCACCGGACAGCACGATCTCGCCGGCCGAACGATCCCACTTGGGTGCGATCTCGCGGGTCTTGCCGGTGGCCACGTCCATGGCCATCAGGCCGAAGCGGTCCGCTTCGAAGCCCGGGCGCTTCATGGCGCGGTAGTACAGGGTCTTGCCGTCGGCGCTGAACACCGGGCCGGCATCCCAGGCCGGGTTGGCCGCGGTCAGGTTGACCGGGGCCTGCTTGCCCTCGGCATCCAGACGGTACAGATCGAAATTGGTCGACCACGGCTCCTGCTTGCCGGCCACGCGGATCGCGGCGACCACGCTCTGGCCATCCGGCGACCAGGTGAAGTCGTCATTGCCGCCGAACGGCTTGGACGGCGCATCGCCGGCCAGCGTCGCGCTGATCGCCGAAGCACCCTTCACCGCGGCGGCCTTGCCTGCCGGCAGCGGCGCCACGAACAGCGTATTGCGGCGGCCATCGGCCCAGGTATCCCAATGGCGCACGAACAGGTTATCGAACACCTCACCGGTGTTCTTGCGCGCCTTGTGCGCGTCCAGCTTCTTGCTGGTGCACGCCAGGTCCGAACCGCAGTCCTGGAACACGCCGCTGCTGAAGGCCACGCGGTCGCCCTGCGGGGAGACGTGGAAGCTGTCCACATCGACGGGGAAGTCGGTCAGCTGGCGCGGCGTGCCGCCGGTGGTCGGCTGCGCGTAGAGCTGCTGGCTGCCGTTCCTGGCGCTCAGGAAGTACACCGTCTGGCCATCGGCCGACAGCGCTGCGGAATTGACGTTCCAACCGGCCGGAGTCAGCGGCTTGGGCGGGGCCAGGTCACGCGTGCGCAGGTTGCGGATGTACAGGCCGGTGCTGGCCTTGCTGTCGGTACCGACCACGCGCTTGGCGAAGATCACGTTGCCGCCATCGGCGGTGAGCAGCGGGCTGGAGACCCGATCCAGCGCGATCATGTCGCGCACATCCAGGCCACGCGTGGCCGCCAGCGAGGGCATCGCGGTCAGCAGGCACAACGGCAGCAGGGCGTAACGAAGTTTCATCGGGGTCTCCGCGGAACGGCAAAACGCCGATGGTAGGGCCGAGGGGTGGCCCATGCAAAGGCCATCGGTCATGCCGTGCCCTGGGCGCTCCAGAAACGACAAACCCCGCCGGAGCGGGGTTTGTCGTGACGCACACCGGGGTCGCTGGTTAGACCGAACCCACCGCGCGTTTGCCGGTGCGATAGATCAACCAGCCGACCAGGAACAGTACGGCCAGACCGATCCACTGCGCGCCCGGCAGGTGGAACGGCAGCGCCAGCACGTCGGCGCGGCTGCTGATGACGATCGGTACTGCGATCGCGATACCCATCAGGGCTTCACCGGTGATCAGGCCGGCGGCGAACAGCACGCCCGGCTTGTGCACGCGGTCGCGGCCTTCTTCATCGTCGCCGCGGATCTTGTGGAAACGCTCCACCAGGTAGGCGATCAGGCCGCCCAGGAAGATCGGCACCATCAGCTCCAGCGGCAGGTAGATACCGATCGCCGCGGCCAGCACTGGCACGCGGAAACGGGCGTTGCGCGACTTCAGCCAGCTGTCAAAGGCGATGATCGCCGCGCCGACCACGGCACCGATGCCGATGAAGGTCCACGGCAGCTCGCCGCCGAACAGGCCCTTGGCCACCGAGGCCATCAGGTTCGCCTGCGGTGCGGCCAGCGCGTTGGGATGCAGCTCGGACTTCACGCCGATGCCGTAGGCGGTGGCCAGCAGGTTCAGTACCGGCGCCATGATCAGCGCGCACGAGAACGCGCCGATGCCCAGCATCAGCTGCTGCTTCCACGGGGTGGCACCGACGATGTAACCGGCCTTGAGATCCTGCAGGTTGTCGCCACCGACCGCGGCCGCACAGCACACCACCGCACCGATCATGATCGCGGCCACCGCACCCAGCGGGGCGCCGCCCACGCCGACCGGGGTCAGGCCGTCCTTGCCGAGCAGCAGCACCAGCACCGCCGAGGCGAACAGGATGGTGGAGATGGTGATGCCCGAGACCGGGTTGTTGGAGGAGCCGATCAGGCCGGCCAGGTAGGCCGAGACCGAGACGAACAGGAAGCCGGCCACGATCATGATGAGCGTCATCGGGATCGAGACGTGCCACTGGCCCACGATGGCCTGGTACAGCGCCAACAGCGGCAGGGTGAACACCACCAGGGCCACCAGCATCCACTTCATCGGCAGGTCGCGCTCGGTGTGCGCCAGCGCCGGGCCACCGCTCTTGCGGGCCGCGGCAAAGCCACTCTTGACGCCATTGAGCAGCGACTTGCGCAGCGAGATCAGGGTCCACACGCCACCGATCAGCATCGCGCCCACGCCCAGGTAACGCATCTTCGCGCCCCAGATGGCGAACGCCGCCTCGGTGGAGCTGGCCGTGGCGATCGAGGCGGCCAGGGCCGGATCGGTGTTCATGAAGAACGACTGGTACAGCGGAATGGCGATATGCCAGGTCAGGATCGAGCCGGACACCACCACGATGCCGACATTCAGGCCGACGATGTAGCCCACACCCAGCAGCGCCGGGGACAGGTTGGTGCCGATGAAGGCGGTGATCTTCGAGCTGCCCACGTAGGCCGAGGTGGCCCAGGCATCCGGAATCAGGCGCAGGCCGCTTTCGGCGGCCAGCTTCACGAAGGCGCCGATCACCGCCGACACAGCCAGGATCTTCAGGCCCGGGCCGGGGTTTTCACCGGCCTTGAGCACTTCGGCGGCCGCCTTGCCTTCCGGGAACGGCAGCGGATCTTCGACGATCATCGAACGGCGCAGCGGCACCGAGAACAGCACGCCCAGCAGGCCACCCAGGCCGGCGATGCCCAGCACCCACCAGTACTTGAAGTCCGGCCAGTAGCCCATGATCACCAGCGCGGGAATCGTGAAGATCACGCCGGCGGCGATCGACGAGCCGGCCGAAGCACCGGTCTGGACGATGTTGTTTTCAAGGATGGTGCCACCGCCGAGCAGGCGCAGCACGCCCATGGAGATGACGGCCGCGGGAATCGCGGTGGCGATGGTCAGGCCTGCGAACAGACCGAGGTAGGCGTTGGCGGCCGACAGAATCACCGCCAGCACGATGGCAAGCACCACCGCGCGGAAAGTGAGCTGGCGTGGCGCAGCGTCGTTGTTCATGGAAGCCCCTGCTGGCAAAAAATCCCTGCCACGCTAGCGTTCATGTACGGGCAAGTCCAGTAGTGCCGGCCGCCGGCCGGCAACCCCGCACCACCTGATCGAGGCCCATGTTGACCTACGCGGGCCGCCGCCGCTGCGACACGCCGGACTCGGCAACGTCCAAGGCCGGGCCCATCCACTTTAGTTATGTTATATCCTATCGCACCGAGCAACCGGCGCTGCTGTGACGCATTCCCCCACCTCCCGCCTGACCTCCATCGACCAGCTGCGCGGCACCGTCATTGTGCTGATGCTGCTCGACCACGTGCGCGAAACCTTCTACATGCACCAGCAGGTCGGCGACCCCATGGTGGTGGACCAGGTCGAGCCGGCGCTGTTCGTCAGCCGGCTGCTGGCGCATCTGTGTGCCCCGGTGTTCGTGCTGCTGACCGGCCTGTCGGCCTGGTTGTACGCCAGTGGCAAGCCGGATGGGCGCCGGGCCGCGTCGGCTTTCCTGCTCAAGCGCGGCCTGTTCCTGGTGGTGCTGGAGCTGCTGGTGGTCAACTTCGCGTGGACGCTGCAGTTCCCGCCCAGCGTGATGTACCTGCAGGTGATCTGGGCGATCGGCATCAGCATGATCGCGCTGGCCGGGCTGTTGTGGCTGCCACGCGGCGCACTGGCGGTGCTGGCGCTGGCCGTGATCGCCGGGCACAACCTGCTCGATGGCGTCCGCGTGCAGGGCGACGGGGTGCTGGCCGTGCTGTGGAAGGTGCTGCACCAGCGCGACTGGATCACCGTGACCGACGGGCTGCGCCTGCGGACCTCGTATCCGGTGCTGCCGTGGATCGGCGTGATTGCACTGGGCTGGGTGATCGGCCCGTGGTTCGCACGCGGCGGCGATGCCCTCCTGCGCCAGCGTCGCCTGTGGCTGGCCGGTGCCGGTGCGCTGCTGGCGTTCGTCATCCTGCGGGCGGTGAACCGCTACGGCGACAGCCCGTGGCAGTCCTTCGCCACACTGGGCAGCACGCTGATGAGCGTCTTCAACGTCACCAAGTACCCGCCCTCGCTCCTGTTCCTGCTGCTGACCCTGGGCATCGGCCTGCTGTTGCTGCGCCTGTACGAGCAGCCGCGCGTGGCACGGGCGCTGGCGCCACTGGCCGACATCGGCGCAGCACCGATGTTCTTCTACCTGCTGCACCTGTACGTGCTGAAGCTGCTGTACGTGCTGGCCGAAGCACGCTGGGGGCACACCCACGGCGCGTATGTCGCCGTGGACCACGTGGCGAGCCTGTGGGTGATCACCGTGGTGCTGGCACTGGCGCTGTACTGGCCCACGCGGGCGTTCGCGCGGTTCAAGGCGCGGCGGCGGGATCTGGCCTGGCTTCGCTATCTGTAAGCGCGCGATGCCGGGATGGTGAGGCTGCCGGCCAGCGGCCGGCACTACTAGAGCGTAGCGGCCGGCACTACGACAGCGGAGCGGCCGATACCACGACGGCGGAGCGGCCAGACACGGCACGGCTGACCCTTCGCCCCGGGCCTATACTCGCCCCCTTGTCCGCCCTGCCCGATCCCTCGATGACCGCAGCCGCCCTGCCCGCCGCCGCAACCTCCACCCCCACCGACGACTTCCTCGGCCATCCCAAGGGCGTCTACATCTGCTTCTTCACCGAGATGTGGGAGCGGTTCTCGTTCTACGGGATGAAGGCGCTGCTGCTGCTGTATCTCACCAAGTACCACCTGTTCGGCGACAAGGCCGGCCTGGATCTGCTCGGCGCGTACGGTGGCCTGGTCTACTGCATCCCGGTCTTCGGCGGCCTGCTCGCCGACCGCTGGCTGGGCATGCGCAAGGCGGTGGTGTTCGGCGGCGTGCTGCTGGTGCTCGGGCATCTGGGCATGGCCTTCGAAGGTCACGCAGCGGTCCGCGTCGATGGCGCGGTGGTCCGCGATGACGCCGCGCTGGGCATCACCTACCTGTCGCTGGCCCTGATCATCATGGGCGTGGGCTTCCTCAAGCCGAACATCTCCACCATCGTCGGCAAGCTGTACCCGGAAAACGATCCGCGTCGCGATTCAGGCTTTTCGCTGTTCTACGCCGGCATCAACCTGGGCGCGCTGTTTGCCTCGCTGGTGTGCGGCTTCCTCGGCGAAGCCTATGGCTGGAAGTACGGCTTCGGCGCGGCCGGTATTGGCATGGTGATCGGCCTGGGCATGTTCCTGTGGGGCCAGAAGTACCTGCAGGGCCACGCCGAACCGTCCGACCTGCCGGCACTGCGCCAACGCGTGCTCGGCATCCGCCGCGAATGGCTGATCTATGCGGTGGCCGTGCTGGGCGTGGTGCCGGTCGCCGCGCTGATGTGGGCCGCGGCCAATGGCGCGTTCGCGCTCGGCGGTGAAATCAGCCTGGCGCTGATGTTGATGATCGTGGTGCTGGGTGGCGTGCTGGTCTGGTTCGCCTGGTTCACCGGCACCCGCTGCACGCCGGTGCAGCGCCAGCAGATGATCGCGCTGATGGCGCTGATCTTCATGGCGCTGGTGTTCTTCACCCTGTACGAGCAGACCTACGGCTCGTGGGTGACCTTCACCGATCGCCTGCTGACCAAGGACCTGGTGCCGTCGCTGGTGATCCAGGGCGGCACGCCGCTGCCGTGGTCGATCGCCTCGCTGCTGTTGGCACCGCTGGGCTTCGTGGTGGCCGCGCGCCTGTCGGAGCGAAACCCGGGTTCGTCCGCGCCGCGCAACCTGTTCATCGCCATTGTGGCCGCGATGCTGGTGATGCTGATCCGCGACTGCCTGGTGATCCCGCAGACGGCCGGCTCGCTGACCTACCTCGGCGGCCTGTTCCTGGTGGTGCTCGCCCCGCTGTTCGCGATGCTGTGGGCGTGGCTGGACCGTCGCCGCATGGACCCGTCCAAGCCGGTCAAATCCTCGATCGGGCTGATCTTCGCCGCACTGTCGTTCGTGCCCCTGGCACTGGCGGCGCAGCAGGTGGGCGCGACCGGGCAGATGGCCAGCGTGTGGTGGCTGGTACTGGCCTACCTGATCCTGGAGATCGGCGAAATGTGCCTGTCACCGGTCGGTCTGTCCGCCGTTACTCAGCTGGCCGCGCCGCGGGTGGTCAGCCTGATGATGGGCACGTGGTTCCTGGCCACCGCGTTTTCGGAAACGCTGGCCGCGCTGTTCGGCAAGCTCGCCGCGATCGAGGTACCGGAAGGCGAAACCATGAACATCGGCAGCGCCGCCGCCAGCTACGAACACCTGTTCTGGCTGCTGATGTGGATCGGCCTGGGGTGCGCGGCGGTTGCCCTGGCCTGTTCGCCGCTGCTGAAGAAGATGATGCACGGGGTGAAGTAGCCGAACCGCGGCAATCAGCGCTCGGGCAGCGTCACCTCATTCCGCGTGTTGGCTGCGCGCAGTTCCTGCAGGAAACGGCGCACAAGCACGCGTCCAGACTCGTCCAGATTGCGCCCGTCAAGATTCTCGAAACGCATATCCGGATGGAGCGCATCTGCGTTCAGGGCCAGGCCACCGAGTTCTTTCACCAATGGTGCGGGCAGGATGCCCTCCAGCAGTAGCTTGGGCAAAGCACCTGACTCGGCGTGCCATGCGTCGCCATTCGGTCCGGACACCTGCTGAAAATCCACTGCGGTTGCGGCCGCATGAGCAGGTGACGTGGCGATCGTTTCCGTCGCGCGCTGAAGGAACTGGCGATAGCGTGCCGCCAAGGCGGTCGCATCACGATCATGGGCGTCGAGAGGTGCAAGCGTCCACTCGAGCGCGGGCAACGTGCATTCCAAGTCAGCCTGCGCCAGGCGAACGGTGTGCGCTTCATACTGGTCTTCCCCCTGCTGCACCTCCTGCACCCGGCATTCCGCCGTCGCTGCGCGGCGGGCAGCTGCGCGCGCGAACGAGGTGACGTCCTCGCGCACGGCACCCCACAACACTTCCGGAAAGCGCAGCAGGAGGTGCGCGGCGATCGCATCCTGCAGGTCTGCCGACGCTTCTCCGGCAACCTGCATGCGCTGCATCAGTTCCTGCACCGCCACGCGCACCGATTCAGCCTGCGACACCGGCGCCGGCATCCACACAGTGGGCGGCACCTCTGTTTCCGCCAGCAGTTGTTCGCCCACAATGGCAACGCTGCTCGTCCAGTTACGGCCATGTGCATCGCTGGACAAATGGAGGCTGCCGTTCATCGACCGGGGCCGGGCCTCGTCGCGGCGCTCGCCGGCCAACATCGACCGCTCCAGTGCATCTACCGACGGTGCGGCCTGTCCCTGCACGGCAGCCGTCATCAGCTGTGCCAGCGCACGACTCTTGTGCATATGTGGTGCGATGCAAACGTACTGGACGCGATAGCCCACCCTATCGGTGGATGCGGGGTCGAGAAGTGCGCCATCAACAGGCTCGCGCCGGACGTCCTGTGCCAGGCAACGAGCGCCGTCGCCGGAAAATCCCCATGCTGGCGATGCCGCCAGTAGACGACCCGCCGCTGTGCCCTCAAGCCGGTTGCCGTACGCCAATGCGACAACATTTTCGGTCACCAGCTTGCCCATTGTCAGCAACTGGACGGTGTCATGAAGTACCGCAGTGTCGGGCTTGCTCAATGGCGCCGGGGGCTCGCCCCCGCGCATCAATTTGTGCAACCGGATCGTCCTCTCGTCCACCTCGCCGCTGAGCACTGCGATTTTGAGCGCCTGCTCCACCGTCAATTGCAGACCGTCATCGATGTCTGCCGCACGGGAGGGACTGGAGAACAGCACAAGCAGCAAAGGCGCTGAAAGGCACGGGAAAGACCGTAGGCGGGACGGCGAGGAGAGGTTGCGCCACATGCTGGAGAACACCGAAGGGGAGAGCTGTCCAGCATCCCGCGGGGTCGCGCCGGGGACCATGCAACAACTTGCATTCTGTCGTGCCCAGCACCCCCCTCACAAACAACGCCGAATGAAGCGATCAAGGCTGCGCGGACGCCGAAGCAGTCTCCCCGCCCAGGCTGTTGGACAGGAACGCCAGCAGCTTGGTGTAGTACTCGCGGCGGTGCGGATCGGTGTAGAAACCGTGGCCTTCGGTCGGGTAGTACAACGCCTCCACGGGCACGCCGGCCTTTCTCAGCGCCGCTTCCATCCGTCTGGTGTGCTGGATCGGGGCGCGCTCGTCTTCGCCACCGGCGGCAAGGAACACCGGCACCTTGATGCGGTCGGCCAGGTTCACCGGCGATACCGCCGCCAACTGGGCGCGCTCGCCGATCCATTCCTTGAGGTAGGTCTCGCCCGAGCCGCGGCGCTGGATATCGCCACTGGTGAACATGATCGGCAGGTCGTAGACACCTACATACCCGGCGGCGCACCGGTACAGCGCCGGCTCCTTCGCCGCCCCCATCATCGCCGCATAACCGCCATAGCTGGCGCCATAGATGCAGATCCGCGAGGCGTCGGCAATGCCCTCCCGGATCGCCCAGCGGGTTGCATCGGTCAGATCGTCCTGCATGGTGCCGCCCCACTGGCGGGCACCTGCGGACCGATGGGCGCGCCCGTAATTGCCCGAGCCGCGGAAGTTGACCTGCAGGACAGCGTACCCGGCATCGGCAAGCATCTGGCTTTCCGCGTCGTACCCGCCGGTATCGAACGGACCGTAAGGCCCGCCGTGCGGTATCACCACCATCGGAAGCGACTTGGCAGCGGCCTTGGCGGGCACGGTCAGGTAGCCGTGCAGCGGCAGCCCGTCACGTGCCTTCAGGGCCACCGGGCGTACCTCTGCGGTGGCGGCCGGGTCGATCCAGTTGCTGCGGCTGATGACGTGGTCCGCTTTCTTGGCCACGTTGTCGAAGATGTAGAAATCGCCCGGGTTGCGCCCGGACCACGCCTCCACCATCAGCTGCCGGCCGTCGCGGGTACTGGACGTGACGAAGACCGCATCGCCCCCGAACGCCGCTTCCAGGCTGCGATACAACCGCGCATCGGGGCCCTGTTCGTCGAAGAAGCGGGTGCGTGGCGTGTCACCCAGGTACAGCGCGCCCACCGGGATCGAGGTGCCGGGCCGGTAGATGTATTTGTGCACGTCCACCACGGGATCACGCAGCACGAACCTGCGCTCTTCGGTCACCGGATCCCAGGACACGATGGCGTCGGGGCCCTGCGGCATCTCGGTGTTGAAATACGCAAGCCGACCGTCTTCGGAGAAGCCGATCGCCGTTTCGATCCGCCCGTTCAAGGCTTCATCGTTGACGAGCTTCCAGGTCGTGCCCGATCCTTCGCGGTAGTACAGCTTGTTGACGTTGTCGGTTCCCGCACCATGGGCGAAACGTACCTGACCCTGGTTGTCAGTGACGAAATCGGCGCGGCGTACGGGCGAGCGCGCCACGGTCTGGCGACGGCCGGTGGTGACATCCATCCGGTCGGCACGGGTGAACGGGTCATCGTTGAATGGCCAGATCGTGACCAGCACGTTGCGCTCGTCCGCGGGCAGATCATCGGCGAGGAACGCGGCCACGGCCTCCACTTTTTTCTGCTGGATGCGGGTACCCGGGCCGTTGTCCTGCGCGCGGTAGCCGACCAGCAGCTCGCCGCGCCTGCCGTTGGCGTTCATGGCATACAGCTCGCCAGTCATGCGCGGCTGGTCCAGCGAGCCCTGCTTCTCGGCCAGGCCGATCAGCACACGTTCTGCGCTGACCCAGTCGAAATGATCGGCGTGGTTGTTCCTGGGCGGCACGAACGAGCCCACCACCTCGCCCCCGTTCCTGCGCAGAATCGCCAGGGCGGTGCGATCTTCCATCGGCACGGTGGCCGCGTAATAGTCGCCGTTCGGCGAAATCTTGATATCGGTGAAGGCATCCCGGCGCAGGTAGCGCTCCAGATCCACCGCGCCGGCCTGGCCCGTGATGGCCAGCAATACCAGCAATCCCAACCTTTGTACGTGCTTCATCCTTTCCCCCTGCTGCATCGGACCTCATGTCCGGGATCGCGATTCTAGGCGGAAGATCGAGCCGCCAACCAGAGGGATATTACTGTTGGTGCAAAAAAAAATGGCACCGCGAACGGTGCCATTTCCAGGACCTGCATCGAGGAGAGAGTTCAATGCATGCCGCGGAACGCGAGGCTGAGCGCCAGGATCGACAGAATCACCGCGATGGTGCCGTCGAGGATGCGCCAGGTCTTGGGCTTGGTGAACAGTGGCGCCAGCAGGCGTGCCCCCAGGCCCTGGGCGGTCAGCCACAGGCAGCTGGCGGTGAACACGCCGGCGGCGAAGGCCATGCGCGCATTGCCGAAGTTCTCGGCGATGCCGCCGATCACCATCATGTCCAGCCAGAAATGCGGATTGATCAGCGAGAAACCGACCGCCGAGATCAGCACCGCGCGGCGCGAGGTGCTGTCGCCCTCGTCCACGTGCATGCCGCCACCGCCGGCCAGCGCGCGCCGCGCCGACTGCCAGGCGTACCAGGCCAGGAAGGCGACGCCGCCCCACAGCACCACGGTGGTGAGCCACGGCAGCGCCTGGGTCAGCGTGCGCAGGCCGGCCACGCTGGCGAAGATGAAGATGCCATCGATGGCGGCACACGTCGCCACCACCGGAATGATGTGCTTGCGCAGGATGCCCTGGCGCAGGATGAACGCGCTCTGCGCGCCGACCACCGCAAACAGGCCGATGCCGGTTGCGGCACCACTGAGCCACGCGCTCAGCCCGGCGCCGCCGGAAATGATCGAAAACATGGGATACCACCTGTGTCGTGCTGGGGGGCGGTGCCTCGCCAAGGCGTACAGCACCGGATGGCGCATATTGTCGCGCCGCACCATGAAAAAGTAGAGCTAAACTTACTTAACCATCTTTAGCGGAACTTAAGATCATGCGCATCGACCATGCCCAGCTCCGCGCCCTGGCGGCGGTGATCCGGGAAGGCAGCTTCGAACGGGCCGCGCAGTCGCTCAATGTCACCGCCTCGGCCGTCTCCCAGCGGGTCAAGGCGCTGGAGGATCGGGTCGGCCGCCTGCTGGTCAAACGCTCCTCCCCGGCGGTCGCCACCACCGAGGGCCAGGTGCTGGTGCAGCTGGCCGAACAGACCGCCCTGCTCGAGCACGATGCGCTGCACCGCATGGGCATCGCCGATGAGGACCTGCCGCACGCCAGCATCCCCGTGGCGGTGAACCATGACAGCCTGGAGACCTGGTTCCCCGAGGCCGCCCTGCAGTTCGCGCGGCAGACCGGCACCACCCTGGACCTGCGCTCGGAAGACCAGGACCACACCGTGGCCCTGCTGCGCCAGGGGGCCGTGCTGGGCGCGGTGACCACCCTGGACGAGCCGGTGCAGGGCTGCCAGATCCACGCGCTGGGCAGCATCCGCTACGCCGCCACCTGCACCCCGGCCTTCCATGAGCAGTACTTCGCCAAGGGGGTCAATGCACAGTCGCTGGCCCAGGCGCCGGTACTGGTGTTCAACCGCAAGGACGACATGCAGGCCCGCTTCGCCCGGCGCCTGGCGGGCAACGACCTGCCGCTGACCGCACCGACCTGGTGGATTCCTTCCACCCGCGCGTTCGTGCAGGCGAACCTGGGCGGGCTGGGCTGGACCATGAACCCGCTGCCGCTGGTCAAACGCCACCTGGATGCCGGGCGGCTGGTGCACATGAAGCAGCGCGCGTGGGAAGACGTGCCGCTGTACTGGCAGCACTGGAAGGGCGATGTACAGACGATGGCGCTGCTGACCCGGGCAGTGCTGGCGGCCTCGGCGACGCTGGTGCGCAAGAAACGATAACCCCGACCGGTAGAGGCGACCGCTGGTCGGCTGTCGTATCGGGGCCGCACGCCGTCCTACACGATCCGATGACCCGCCCCGATGCAGCATCGGCGCATCCCAGCCGCGGGCACGTCGATGGACACCGATCCGGTCTACCTGCACATCCGCGTGGTGCTCAGCATCATCCTCGGCCTGAGCATCACCACCCTGCTGCGCGGGCTGGCGGGCATCATCGAGCACCCCAAACGACGCGGCTGCTCGCTGATCCACCTGTGCTGGGTGGTCTGGGCGCTGATTTCGGTGGTGACCTTCTGGTGGTGGGAGTTCCGGCTGGGCGAGGTCCGGCAGTGGACCTTCGAGCTGTATCTGTTCGTGATCGCCTACTGCGCGTCGTGGTACCTGCTCTGCGTGCTGCTGTTTCCCGACGACGTGCGCGAGTTCGGCAGCTATGAGAACTACCTGCTGCAGCGCCGCGGCGGCTTCTTCGGGATGTTGGCGCTGGTCACGCTGTTGGATCTGGTGGATACCGCCATCAAGGGCCACAGCCGTTGGCAGATGCTGGGGGACGCTTACTGGGTGCATACCGTGGTGATGCTGGGGATCGCCGGGCTGGGCTTCGCCCTGCGCCAGCAGCGTGCGCATCTGGTATTGGCTCTGATAGCACTGGCCTATCAAGCCAGCTATTTCCTCTTGGAGTACTTCACTCTCGCCAGTGACTGAGCCGGTCCGGCACAGCCACCGGATGCTGCGTTGCACCAAATCCGTACCAGAACGGGCTAAAATTGCGATCAAGGTACCGCTGTGACGCCCGTCTTCACGGGCGTTCCCGGCAGCGGCGGCATCCTTCCCATGTCTCCCTACCTGAGATCCCCATGAAAAAACTAGCGAAGGTCGTCCTCGGCCTGCTCGTGCTGTTGCTGTTGGCAGCGGCCCTGTTCCTGTACTGGCCGCTGCATCAGCGCTCGGTCCCGGCCGCCGGCAACGACAAGCCGGTCGACGTCGTCCTGGTCGGCGGCGGCATCATGAGCATCACGCTCGCCACCTTCCTGCAGGAGCTGCAGCCCGACTGGAACATCCAGGTCTATGAACGCCTGGACGGGGTTGCGCTGGAAAGCTCGGACGGCTGGAACAACGCCGGCACCGGCCATTCCGCGTTCGCCGAGTTGAACTACACCCCGGAACTGCCGGACGGCAGCATCGAGACCAAGCGTGCGGTCGGCATCGCCGAGCAGTTCGAGATCTCGCGCCAGTTCTGGTCGCACCAGATCCGCGAAGGCCGCCTGAGCCAGCCCAGCGATTTCATCAACCCGACCCCGCACATGAGCTTCGTCTGGGGGGATGAGAACATCGCTTACCTGCACAAGCGTCAGCAGGCGCTGGTCAAGAACCCGCTGTTCTACGGCATGCAGTACTCCGAGGATCCCGCGCAGATCACGCAGTGGGCGCCGCTGTTGATGGAAGGCCGCGATCCGAAGCAGAAGGTCGCCGCCACCTGGATGCCGCTGGGCACCGACGTGAACTTCGGCGTGATCACCCGCCAGCTGACCGCGGGCCTGGAACGCAGCCCGAACTTCAAGCTGCACCTCAACCATGAAGTGCGCGCCCTGCGCCAGAACGATGACAAGAGCTGGAACGTGACCGTCAAGGACCTGAAGTCCGACAACGAGACCACGGTCAAGTCGCGCTTCGTGTTCATCGGGGCCGGCGGCGCCGCGCTCAAGCTGCTGCAGCTGTCGGGCATTCCGGAATCGAAGAACTACGCCGGCTTCCCGGTCGGTGGCCAGTTCCTGGCCTTCCAGGACCCGGCGATCGCCAACCGGCATTCGGTGAAGGCCTACGGCATGGCCGAAACCGGCTCGCCGCCGATGTCGGTGCCGCACCTGGATGCGCGCAAGCTGGATGGCAAGCCGGTGGTGCTGTTCGGGCCGTTCGCGCTGTACAGCACCAAGTTCCTCAAGCATGGCTCGTGGTTCGACCTGTACTCCTCGGTCAACCACAACAACGTGGCCGGCATGATGGGCGTGGGCCTGGAGAATCTGGACCTGGTGAAGTACCTGATGGGCCAGGCACGTCTGAACGATGACGACCGCCAGGCCGAACTGGTCAAGTATTTTCCCCACGCCAAGCGCGAGGACTGGAAACTGGTGACCGCCGGTCAGCGCGTGCAGATCATCAAGAAGGACCCGGAAAAGGGCTCGATCCTGCAGTTCGGTACCGAGATCGTGACCGACCAGGACCACACCCTGGCCGCCCTGCTCGGCGCCTCGCCGGGTGCCTCGACCTCGCCGCCGATCATGCTGGACCTGCTCAAGAAAGCCTTCCCGGAGCAGATGGCGGCGGGCTGGGAAGCGCGCCTGAAGCAGATCGTCCCGTCGTATGGCCGCAAGCTCAATGACAGCCCGGCGCTGACCAATGAGATCCGCCGCCTGACCAGCGAGACCCTGAAGCTGCCGTACCTGGAGGTGCCGGTCGAGACCAGCCCCGCGGTGATGCTGACCCCGCCGCCGGCCGCCAAGCCGGCCGAAGCCAAGCGCAACGCCAACGAAGAACTGCAGGCGCTGTAAGCCTGCACCGGCGAGGCCTTCGGGCCTCCGCCACGGTTTCCCTCCGGCCACCCTCGCGGTGGCCGGTTGCGTTTTTGGGGGCCAGCGCCGCCGCGCGACCGCTCTACGCCGACGCGGCCGATTGTTCAAGAATTGTAAAGCGACTGAGAACGATTTACATTTGCGCATCGCAGGGGTGTCGCTACGGAAACGGGACGGTCTCAACGGACTGCCGTCTCCCCGCAGCTGCCCGACAGCCTGCTTTCCCAGGATGGACCTACCGTGCCTGGCGCCTGCGCGCCGGCGTTGCCTGCCTGTTGCCTTCCTTCCCTACTGCCGTCCAGAGACCCCCATGTCGCTCCGCGCCCACCCGCTCCGCTCCCGCCGTGCCCCGCTGGCCCTGGCCCTGCTCTCCGCCCTCTCGCTGACCGCCCCGCAGGCCTTCGCCGATGCGCTGGCAGACGCCAGCAGCGCTGCCGATGCCAAGACGTTGGACAAGGTCAGCGTGGTGGGTGCACGGGCCGCGCCCTCGAGCACCACCCGCCTGCCGATCAGCCTGCAGGAAACCCCGCAGTCGGCGACGTCGATCGGCCTTCAGCGCCTGCAGGACGAATCGCTGTTCAGCATCAACGACGTCATGCGCAACGTCACCGGCGTGAGCGTCTCGTTCTACGACACCCAGCGCCCGCTGTATTACGCACGCGGTTTTCCCATCACCGATTTCCAGGTCGATGGCATCCCCACCTACAGCGGCTCGACCAACCAGGAATATGACACCGCGTTCTACGATCGGGTCGAAGTGATCCGCGGCGCCAACGGCCTGCTGAGCGGCGCAGGCGTGCCATCGGCGACGGTCAACCTGCTGCGCAAGCGCCCGGGCAAGGAGTTCGATGCCTCCTTCTCGGTCAGCGCCGGCAGCTGGGACTACCAGCGCATGGAAGCCGACGTGACCGCGCCGTTGACCGCTGACGGCCGTTTCCGCAGCCGAGTGGTTGCCGCCTACACCGACCACGATCTGTATTACGACCGCTACCACGAGAACAAGATGGCCGGCATGGCCGTGCTGGAAGGTGACCTGACCGACAGCACCACGCTGACCGTCGGCTACCAGACCCAGGACAACAATCCGGTTGGCTCGACCTGGGGCACGGTGCCGTTCTTCAACAGCCAGGGCGACTTCGCCCATCTGCCGCGTTCGACCAACGTCGCGCCGAAGTGGAGCTACTGGCAGCGCGAGACCAGCACCGCTTTCGCCAACCTGGAGCAGCGCTTCGGCGAGAACTGGCTGCTGAAGATCAACACCGCCTACACCCAGGGCAACGTGCAGAACGTGCGCGTGTACGGCAGCGGCTACCCGGATCCGACCACCGGTGCGGGCATCTTCCTGCGCACCGCCGCCGGCGATTCCGAAGACACCCGCCGCAACGTGGATGCCTACCTGAGCGGCACGTTCTCCTTGTTCGGCCGCGAGCACGACCTGACCGTGGGTGGGCAGTGGGCGGATCTGGAAGGCACCACCAACACCATCGCGCTGCGCTATCCCACCGATTGGGCACGTTGCGGGACCGAGCGCTGCTACTACATCCCGGATATCCGCACGTGGGATGGCGACATCTCCGAGGTGACCTACGCGCGTACCGGCGCACGCCGCGTTGCCAAGACCACGCAGAGCGGCGTCTACGTGGCCACCCGCCTGCGCCTGGCCGATCCGCTGGCCTTGATTGCCGGTGCGCGCCTGAGCCGTTGGGAAACGCTGTCCCGTTCCTACAACGCGGCCGGCGCGTACACCGGCACCAGCGGCGCTTACAAAGTGACGGATGAAGTCACGCCTTATGTGGGACTGGTGTACGACATCACCCCGCAGGTGGCGGCGTATGCCAGCTACACCGAAATCTTCAACCCGCAGAATTTCAAGGACCGCAACGAAAACCTGCTGGCACCGGTGGAAGGCTCCAATCTGGAAGCGGGCATCAAGTCGCAGTGGTTCGATGGTCGCCTGACCGCCAATGCCGCGGTGTTCGAGGCCAAGCAGGACAACTACGCGGTGCTCGACACGAGCGTGCCGGAGCGCTCGCTCAGCGATGGCAGCTCGGCTTACATCGGCATCAACGGCACCAAGGCACGCGGCTGGGAAGTGGACGTCAACGGCGAGATCCTGCCGGGCTGGACGGTCAATGCCGGCTTCACCCACGTCAAGGTCACCCGTGCCGCCACCGATCTGCTGTACGCCAACCCGGCCGAAGATCTGCTGCAGCTCAACACCCAGGTGCGGCTGCGCGGTGCCTTGGAGCGCTTGAGCGTGGGTGCCGGCGTGCAGTGGCAGAGCAAGGTGCAGGGCTACAACGTCCCCTATCCGCTCGGCGGCACGGTCACGGTGAACCAGCCGGCGTACGCGCTGGTGCAGTTCAACGCCAACTACCGCCTCAGCGACAGCTGGACGGCGACGTTGAGCGTGCGCAATGCGCTGGACAAGACCTACTGGGCCAACCTGGATTACAACAACTACGGCGAGCCGCGTTTTGTCGCGCTGAGCCTGCGCTGGAAATACTGAGGCCTGACGACATCGCTGTGTTGAACGAACGGGTCGCCTTCGGGCGGCCCGTTTTTTTTGTGGCGACCCACCGTAAACAGGTAGTGCCGGCCGCTGGCCGGCTCCTCGAAGACCCGACATTGCGTGGAGCCGGCCAGCGGCCGGCACTACCTTCTCAGCATCCTGCGTGGAGCCGGCCAGCGGCCGGCACTACCTTCTCACCATCCTGCGTGGAGCCGGCCAGCGGCCGGCCCTACCGGGGCCGCGTCTCGCGCAGCGTCCACATCACCGGCAGTACCAGTATCGCGACCACCGCGATCATCGCCCCGGGGGCCGACGACCAGCCGGTATGCCGCACCAGCAGTTCGGCCAGCAAGGGCGTAGCACCGCCAAAGAACGCCGTGGCCATGGTGACGCCCAGGGCCAGCCCGCTGAGCCGCCCTTCGCCGGGGAACTGCTCGGCCGTGGCAGGGGCCGCCACCGCACTCACCCCACCGGCCAGACACGCCAGCACCACCGCCGCCAGACCGATCGCCACGGTGCTGCCGCCGGCCATCACCGAGAACATCGTCAACGGCAGCAGCGCCGACAGCGCGGCCAGCGCGATCAACACGGGGCGGCGCCCGACCCGGTCGGACAACGCGCCTGCCAGCGGCGTCACCACGATCACCGCCACCGCCGCGACCGTGGACAGCCACAACGCCTCCGATTCACTCACCTGCCCCACGGAACCGAGGAATGCGGGCACATAGGTGATGCCGACGTAATAGGTGATCGAGCCCAGTGCGGAGATCGCAAACGTGCGCGCAATCGCGGGCTTGTGGTGCCGCCAGCTATCGCGGATCGGCGACGTCGGCACGGTGCCCTCGGCCTGTTGCCGCTTGAACTCCGGCGATTCGTGCATGGTCGAGCGCGCCAGCAGGATCGCCCCCGCCAGCGCCGCGCCGACGAAGAACGGAATCCGCCAGCCCCAGCCATCCAGCTGCGCGGTGCTCAGCAGCGCGACGGTCAGCGCCGACAACGCCACCGCCAGCAGGGCCCCCACTTCGCTCGCGGCCGACGCCAGTGAGGTGACCAGCCCGCGCCTGCGCACGGGTGCGGTTTCCAGCAGATACGCCACCACGCCGGTGTATTCGCCGCCGACCGAAAAGGCCATCAGGCAGCGCAGCAGCAACAGCAGCACACCAGCGGTCGCGCCAATGCTCTCGAAGGTGGGCAGCAGCGCGGTGGCCAGCATCGCAACCGTCATCAGCAACATCGAGGCCAGCAGCATGTAGCGCCGCCCGAAACGGTCGCCGAGATGGCCGAAGACCAGTGCCCCCAAGGGACGCATCAGATACGACACGGCAAACCCGGCCAAGGTGGCCAGCAACGCATTCTCGCCGCCACCGAAAAACACGCGCGACAACACCGTGGCCAGATACAGGTAAAGGGTGAAGTCGTACCACTCCACCACGGTGGAGAGGCCGGCGATGACCATCGAGCGCGTCTGCGGGCGCGCCGTGGGCGCGGTAGCGGCCGTGCTCAAGCCTGCATCCTGGAAACACGCAGGCCTTCGCGGCGCGGCAGTGGGCGAGATTGCATCGAGGGACTCCCGGCCGCCTGGGCCGCATCTGGACGGCGACAGCCTACGCCAGTCGATCTGCAGGCCGCGTCACAGGAGAGCGGTCGTGTCGCAACACGCCCTGCCTGTGCTCAGGCCACGGCCGCCGGCCGCACCGCACCCCGCCGATAGCTCAGCAGGCGGCCGTTGCCTGGCGCATTGCCTTCATCTTCGAACAGCCCCAGTTCCTCGGTCACATCGAAGCCCTGCAGGGCCATGCCACGCGAGAACGAGCCCACGTTGCCGCGGCCGGGATCGGTGATCAGCAGCTCGGCATCGGGCTTGGCGTGCCGTAGCATCATCGCCGCGATCTGATGGGCATGCCCTCGTTCGTAGAGGATGTCGCTGCCGATGATCAGGTCGAAGCGCCCCAGCGAACCGTCAGGGACCTCCCAGGGCAGGTCACGGTAGGTCACCGCCGGCAGGTCGTTGAGGCCGGCGTTGTAGGCCAGGAAGGATTCGGCCAGTGGATGGTGGTCGGTCGCCACGACATCCGCGCCGCGATGGGCCAGCACCAGGCTGGACAGGCCCAGCCCGCAGCCCAGCTCCAGGATCCGCTTACCGGTCACGTCGAAGTGGCTCATGGTATCGGCCAGCGCGCGGCCGGCCGGCCAGATCTGACCGAACAGGCTCCACAACGAAGAGTGGATGCCGGCCCGCTGGGCACGTCCGGTGGGATCGGAAAACTGCTGCAGATCGCTGAGCGCGCGGATACGGAAGTCGTGCCCGCCGACCGGGATGGTGAGAATGCGGGTGGTATAGCCCGGCATGTGCGCTCCGTGGGACACGGGAGTCTTCATTCCGCGGGCGGCATGAACGACTCTGAGAAAGGAGCGAAGGCGATCAGGTGTCGATCGCGCAGGACGCGCGTACGTGCGTGTTGCCCCCATCCTACGCCATGGGCGAGGACCTGGCTGAACGCCTCGGGGCGGCCTTGCGTGCGTTCGGCGCGGCGTTGCGCCCGGCAGGCGCGGCGCCGTAGCGCACCTGGCACACCGGGCAGAAGAACGCCCGCCGCCGGGTCGTGCCCGGGTAGGTCTTGCTGATCGGCCCGCCGCAGTGGGGACAGGTGCGCTTGGTATGCACGAGCCAATGCTGGCGCAATACGAACTGCCGCTTCCAGTCCAGGAAATCGAAACTGTACTGCCGCGCCTGTTTGATGATCTCGCCCAACTTGCGTGGCGGAAGCGCACCCACCGTGGATTCGGGATGCACACGCGTGCGGAACAGCACTTCGTTCTTGATGATATTGCCGACGCCGGCAAAGATCTCCTGGTCCAGCAGCGCGTCGCAGATCAACGTTTCGGGCTGCTGCTTGAGCTTCCTGCGCGCCAGCCTGGGATCCCAGGCCGGGTCCATCACATCCCCGCGCCAGTCGTAGGTGTCCTCCAGCGCGCCGTCGATGTACTTCACCGACGAGGCATAGATGTTGAGCTCGCCGTTGTCGAACTGCAGCGACACCCGCGGTGGCGACGGCTTGCGCTCATCGATGCGGTAGCTGCCGAACATCAGCATGTGAACGCGTAGGCTGAAGCCGCGAAACTCGATCAGGAAGTGCTTGCCCCAGCTGCGCAGGGCCACCACCCGCCGCCCCTCCATGCGGGTCAGGTCCAACGTACTGTTGCCGGTGGCCAGGCGCACGGTCTTGCCGCGGAACTTGGCGGCGGCCTCACGCAGGATGACGATGGAGGGACCTTCAGGCATGGGCGGGCTCCTGGAGGGTGGCGGCGCCGAGCAGGTCCTGCAGCCGCGCCGCATTGGCGATGGCGAACCCATGGGCAGTGTTGTCGAAGATTACCCAGCGCGCACCTGCTGTCCGCGCAGCAACCGTCGTGGCCAAATCCCGCAGTGCTGCGTCGTCATAGTCGCTGTAATACATGCGTGGCGCCCCATGCCATCGCCAGTAGCGCCATCTGGCGTCACCGCCCGGCTGGGCAGCCTCGGGAACCCGCGCAGGGTCCGCGCCGACACGCCCGATCGCATGCCGCTGCAGCAGCGCGTCGGCCTGCGGCGTGAACCAGCTGGCATGGCGCGGCTCGCAGACCACGCGCACAGCGGTGCGACGGCGCAGCATGCCGAAGAAGCCGGCCGCCACCCGCGCATCGAAGGCATGACTCGGCGGCAGCTGCAGCAGCAGCCCGCCGAACGTGCGGCCCAGGCCGGCGGTTTCCTCAAGGAAGCGGTCCAGCGCCGGACCGCAACCGCGCAGGGCCGCCTCATGCGAGATGGCCTTGGGCAGCTTCACCGAGAACCGGAACGTGGCCGGCACGCTCGCCGCCCAGCGTTCATACGTGCGCTGCTGGTGCGGCCGATAAAAAGAGGAGTTGATCTCCACCACCGGGAACCGCGTTGCGTAGCGCGCGAGCATGCTCTCGCCCGCGCCGGTCAATGCGGCGTAACGGCTGGGAATCGACCAGCCTGCGCATCCGATCTTGATCGACGGGGCAGGCATCGCTTACAGGCGGATCTCGCCGTCGTCCTCGCCCGACCAGTAGTGGATGCGGGTCGCCTTGACCTGGATCAGCACGATGCCAGGCGTATCCACGCCCTGCTTGAACCACCGCTCCAGGTCCGGGACCCAATGCGCCTGCAGGGTCGCACGGTCGCGGCTGAGCGTGGCATGGCCTTCCACGGCCACGAACAGCGGCGGCTTGCCCAGCAGCGATTTGCTGCCGGTGAAGGACAGCGCCACTTTCGGGTCGCGCTCGATCTCGGCCACCATGTCGGCGCTGTCGAAGGCGAAAAAGTAGCTGTCGCCATCGTAGTCGACATCGCCGTTGTTGCTCATCGGCCGGCCGGCGATCTCGCCGCTGGCGGTGTGGGTCTGCAGCATCGCGAAATCGATGCCGGCCATCTTCTTGGCCAGTTCGGGCAGGGTCAGCGTGGTCATGGAATCTCCGGGGGTCAGGGCTCGTGCGCCCAGCCTCCGCGCAGCCCGGTGACCGAGGCGTGCACAGCCACTGGCGGAAATTTCACACGGTCCGGAAGGTGCTCCCATTGGGGAACAACGCCAACAGAGCACGGGTGAGCATCGCCGGATATACCGTCAGGTGATCCTCATCCGGCACCACGCGTGTCTCCAGCTGCAGGCCGGGATACCCGCGCCCGCGCAGGCGGTCGGCAAAGGCCTGGGTATGCGCGACCATGTCGTTGCGGGCGGCGAACGGCGCATCGGAGGCCGGGGTTTCGTGCGCGCCGATCGACAGCAGCACGCGGGCGTCAAGATCCGCATGCGCACTGGCGTAGTCCGCCTCGATCCGCTCGATCACATGCTGATCGAACCACAGCGAAGGACTGGACAGGATGTAGCGCTGGAACATCGCCGGACGCGTCAGCAACACGAATGCGCCGAACAGACCGCCGTAGGAATGGCCGGCGAACGCCCGCTGCGCTGGATCGGTCCGGTAGCGCGCCTCGACCTGCGGCAGCACGTGCTGCGCCAGGAAATCCCGGTAGTGCGCGGCGCCGCCGTAGGTGATGCCATCGGTGTACTCGTCCCCGGGACTGCGGGTGGGCCGGGTCGGGGTGTAATCACGCGAGCGGCTCTGCTGCGAGCTCAACCCGTCCTGCGGTGGCAGGCCAATCAGGATGAAGGGCGCCAGATGCGCACCACCCTGCCCGACCATGTTGCGCACGCTGCGCGCGAGCGGAAAGCTGTACAGCGCATCGGTGACATACAGCACCGGGTAGCGCAGGTGTGTCTCCCGCGCGTAGCCGGCCGGCAGGGACACCCAGATCGGATAATCGCGGCCTACTGGATCGTGCATTGTCCAGGCCTCGGTGTCCGGCAGCACTACCCCGGGCATGGCGCATCCACACACCATCAGCGCGGCCGCAGCGTGATCAGCGTGATCTCGGACGGCACGCCGATACGTGCCGCGAAGCCCGGCCACAGCCCGGCACCGTTGCTGACATACAACGTCATGCCATCCACCTCGTAGCGCCCGGACACAAAGCCGCCATTGGCGCGCTTGACCAGCTGGTCCATGCCGACGATGTGGCCGCCGTGGGTGTGGCCGGAGAGCTGCAGCGCCACGCCCTTCGCGGCATTCGCGCGTGCTTCCACCGGACGATGGTCGAGCAGGATCACCGGCGCCTGCGGGTCCGCCCCGGCCAGTGCGGCCGTCAGGTCCGGCATGGGCAGACCGTAGCGCGCGGCCACTGGATCGGTGACACCGGCGATGGTCAACGTCGCACCGTCACGCTGGACCTGCGTGTGGGTGTTCTCCAGCACCTGCATGCCCTGCCCGCGGAAGGCCTGCATCCACTCGGCGTACTGCGCGTAGTACTCATGATTGCCGGTGATCGCGATGACGCCATCGGGCGCATGCAGCCTGGCCAGCGGCGCAAAGTCGTTGGCGCGGGCGCTGACGCTGCCGTCGATCAGATCCCCGGTGATCACCACCAGATCCGGATGCAGGGCATTGCTCTCGGTGACTACCTTCTCCACCCAGGCACCGGTGAGCAGGCGGCTGGCGTGGATGTCGGTGAGCTGCAGCACGCGGTAGCCGTCAAACGCGGCCGGCAGCCCCTCGATGGCCACCTCGATCTGCCGCGGCTTGGGGACCGCCATGCCCTGCCAGATGCCATAGGCGGACAGCAGCAGCGCCAACGTGCCCGCTGCAGGGCGCAGCCACGCCGCGCGCAGCATCGGCAGCACGCGCCGCGCCCGGACCAGGTGCGCGATCAGCAGCAGCGCATCCAGCACCAACACGAACACCGCACTGATCAGCAGCGTGGTGAACCCGGTCGCAAGCACCGCGATCACCGCTTTGGGAATCTCGGGCGAGGCCATGGTCCCAGCGAACTGGGCCACGATCCGGTGGTGCAGCGCCAGTGCGACCACCAGCAGGCCCAGTACGATCCGCACCGGACGCGACAACCGCAGCGGCCAGATCACGCGCCACACCAGATACAACGCAAGCAAACAGCCGATCACACTCAGCACAGGCACATCCTGGAAACGTGGGGGAATGGGCCGGCCGCATCGCTGCCGCCTCGCCCAGCCCTTTATCGTTGCCGAATCGCGCGGCGTGTTCCAGTGCAGGAGGTCGTGATGATTCAGGCAGAGCGCTGGCTTGCTTTCGCACGCGCTGCAGCGGCAGGGGGCTTCGCTGCACGCTTGCGCGCGATCGCGGCGCGGATCAAGGCCTTGAACGCGGTCGGGTGGATCGTTTCGCCGTCGTGCAGATCGATGGCGCGGCGGGTGTTGCCCTCCAGGCTCGCATTGAACAGCCCCTTGGGATCGGGCAGCGCCGCGCCCTTGGCGAAGGTCAGCGTCACGGCCGCCTTGTCGGTCTCGCCGGTACACAGGATGCCGCTGTGCTCCCACACGGGCACGCCTCGCCACTTCCAGGTGTCCACCACCGCCGGATCGACCTCGTGGATCAGGCGGCGGATGCGACTGGCTGCGCGCATCGATCTGCTGCGATGCGGACGGCTCGCTGGCTGCCGCAGCGCGCGGGGGCGCACGGGCGTTGCGCTGGCTGCCGGAGGTCAAAGGGAAGCGGACATTAATGCAATGTTATATTATTTCTTTTTAGTTCCCCCTTCCCCTCAGCGAGCGACCGCTGTCCGCTTGCCCTACCCCTGTTCTCACGGCTACTGAAAGGCACAAAGAGATGAAAACCAAGGCAATGGTGTCCGCCGTGCTGGCGACCCTGTGCGCCGGCGAAGCGCGCGCGCAGTCCAGCGATGCGGCGATCACGCTGGGCAGCGTGCATGTGCGCGAAGGCTCCCGCCGTCCCCTCGCTGCGAACCGCGTGCTGACCTCGGTGGATGTGATGGGCGGCGACCAGGTGCATGAGAAGAACGTCTCCAACAGCTGGGAGCTGCTCGGCCAGATGCCGGGCATGCAGCTGACCGAAACCCGCCAGGGCGCGGAGTCCGGCAAGGCCACCTTCCGCGCGTTCAACGGCGAGGGCTACCTCAACGGCATCAAGATCCTGATCGACGGCATCCCCAGCAACGTCAACAGCGGCAACCAGCGCTTCATCGACATGGTGTTCCCGCTGGACATCGACTACATCGAAGTCGTGCGCGGCACCAACGACCCCCGTTACGGCCTGCACAACATTGGCGGCAACATCAACCTCGGCACCCGCCAAGGCGGCAACTACACCAATGCGCGGCTCACCTACGGCAGCTACAACACCCGCGAAGCGCAGGTCGCGATCGGTCGCGAAGCGAACGGTGTCGTCCAGAACTACTTCCTGGCCTCACAGGCCTCCGATGGCTACCGCGATCATGACCGTTCGAAAAAATACTCGCTCGGCGGCAAGTGGTTCTACAGCGGCGACGAGGACCTGTTCACCATCGGCCTGATCGCACGGGTGTACCACCACGAGGCGGACGAGCCCGGCTTCATGACGGCTGAAGAGTTGGCCACCGACCGCCGCGGATCGGCGCTCAAGAATGCCAACGATCTCGACGACCGCGACATGCGCCATCTCAGCACCCATCTGGACCTGCAGCTGAGTGACACCGTGCATGTCAACAACACGCTGTACTACAACCGCTACGAGGACGATCGGCAGGTGACCTTCACCCGTTACGTGCCCGGCAACGCGCCGCGCCAGCGCCGCCAGTGGGACGAGAAACAGACGGGCCTGCTCAGCACGCTGACCTGGGCGGCCATGCCTGCGCTGACAGTCGAGGGCGGTCTCAACGCCGAGCACCAGGACAACACGTACCGCCGCCTGCGCTACAACCACGCCGTCCCGACCGACTTCTCGACCCCGGCGCGGGTCCAGAACGATGACCGTTACACCTTGGACAACCTCGGTGCTTACGTGCAGGCCGTGTATCAGCCCACCCCTGCCCTGAAGATCGTGCCGGCCTACCGCGTCGACCGCTTCTCCGGCAGCACCCGCCTGCCCGGTGGCATCACCGCCCCGCTGCAGCACTACGGCACGATCGAGCAGCCCAAGCTGAGCGTGGTCTATGCGATCACCCCGGCCTTGAACGTCTATGCCAACTGGGGCAGGACGTTCCAGGTACTGACCGGCTCCACCGCGCCGGCCTACCTCACCGCCGGCCAGGACACGTTCCGGCCCTCGATCAATACCGGCAAGGAGGTGGGCATCAAGTTCCCCCCGGCCGTCGGCACCGACGCGCGCATCGCGGTGTGGCGCCAGGATGCAACCGACGAGGTCGCCAACATGCCGGCCACCGGCACCTCGGTCGGCCTGGGCCAGACCCGTCGCGAAGGCATCGACCTGCAGGTCACCGCGCGCCTGGGCGACCGGTGGACGCTGTGGGGCTCGCACGCCATCCAACAGGCCAAGGTGGTCAGCGCCTTCACCACCGACGGTACCTCCCTGGCCGGCAACGAGGTCATCGCCACGCCGCGCTACATCAGCAACATCGGCCTGGACTACCGCGCCAACGATCGTTGGACCTTCGGCCTGCAGGGCCGGATGCAGGGTGACTATTACATTGAAGAGCGCAACACGCAGGGCACGTTCGGCGCCTTCGCGGTGCTTGATGCCAGTGCGTCGTATCAGCTGTCCGAGCGGCTGAGCGTGGATGTACAGGTGAAGAACCTGACCGGCCGCGACTACGCCTATGCGTGGTACGACAACTTCTTCTGGGGCGGCGATGACCAGCCGATGTTCTCGCCCGCACCGGGGCGCTCGGCTTACGTGTCGTTGAACCTGAAGCTGTAGGGCAGCCCTGCCCTCACATCCGCTCGCCGGGCAGGCGGCTGGCCTGCTCCAGCCAGGTACGGAACTGCGCTTCGTCCAGCGGCACGCCTTCCTCGATATGCAGGTAGCGCGTGTCCTGGCTTTTCGAGGCGACTGGCGGAACCGGCTGCAGTAACCGTCCGCGGAAAAAGGCCACCTTGATGTGGAACGTTCGTCGCCATGGTGCCGTTCCCGTGGAAGACCCACCCGCGTTATAGACCGCGGCGGCGCTGGGAGCAACGGAGCGCGCCCGGCGGCCGGTGATTCAGATCCAGCGCTGGTCCAGCAGCTCGCGCTTGATATAGGCATAGAACACGGGCGCCGCGACCAGCCCTGGCAGCCCGAACGCGGCTTCCATCACCAGCATGGCGAGCAGCAGTTCCCACGCACGTGCCTGGATCTCGCCGCCGACGATGCGCGCGTTGAGGAAATACTCCAGCTTGTGGATGACCACCAGGTACAGCAGCGCGACCACGGCCACGTAGAACGACACCGACAGCGCGACGATGGTGATGACCGTGTTGGAGATGATGTTGCCCACCACCGGCAGCAGGCCGGCGAGGAAGGTGATCAGCACCAGCGTCTTGGACAGCGGCAGATGCACGCCGAACAGCGGCAGCACCCCGAGCAGGAAGATGGCGGTGAACAGCGTATTGAGCAGCGAGATCTTCACCTGTGCGAACACGACCTGCCGGAACGCCGTGGCCATGCGGCTGGTGCGGCCGATCAGCTCCTGCGCCAGCGGCCCCATCTTGGGCAAGGGCAACTCGTCGTAGAGCGCGATCATCGCCCCCAGCACCATGCCGATCAGGATCCGCACGCTGATCTGCACGGCCGAGGTGCCGGCGATGCCGAGCTGCTGGCGGTGCGTCGCCGCCCAGTCGTTCATCGCCGTGCGCAGCGCCTGCAGGTCTTCCGGGATATAGGGCTGCAGCAGGTCCGGCACCTGGTGGCGGGAGGTGTTGAGGATGTCCATCAGGCGCATCAACAGCGCATCCGGGCCACCGGTCTCGTTGCGGAAGAACGAAGCGATGCCGATCGCCGCCAGAGTCAGCGCGCCGATGATCAACGCCGACAGGACGATCACCGAATAGGCCCGTGCGCGCCCGGGCGGCAGCTTGCCTTCGACGGTGGAGGCCAGCAGGTGGGTCAGGTGGAACACCAGCAGGCCCGACAGCAGGGTCACCACCAGCCCGAGTTTCAGGGTCAGCCACATGCCCAGCAGCATCAGCACCCAGGCCGCGATGCGGGCGGTGGGCGGCTTGGGCAACGCGGGGATCACTATGGACATGCGGGCGCATCCTGACGGGTGGCCCATGGTAGTGGATGCGGCGCGGGCGCTGCAGTCGAGCCCCGCACCATCAAACTGAAATCCAGCGTCTGCTGAAGCGGTACATCGACACGTTCGATGATGGCAAGCAGCAGATGGACCGCGCGGGCACCGATCTCCCGCATCGGTTGTCGAATGGTCGTCAACGGGGGCGTGAGGTAACGCGACGATGCCAGGTCGTCGAAGCCGACGACAGACAGACCATCGGGCACGCCGATGCCAAGATCCCGACAGGCCGCCAGCACGCCCAGCGCCATCTGGTCGCTGAAGCAGAAGACCGCGGTCGGCACCGACGCGCGGGCCAGCAGTTTCATCCCGGCGGCATGGCCGGATTCCACCGAGAAGTCACCCGGCACAACGCTCAGGTGACGCAGGCGACCGCGCGCCTTGCCGGCGGCCCGAACCCCTTCCAGTCGCTGCTGGTGCAGGGGATTGTCCGGCGGCCCACCGACCACGGCGATCCGCTCGTGCCCCAGCCCGTACAGGTGTTCCATCACCGCGCGCGCGGCGGCCGCGTTGTCGATGTGGACGCTGGGGATGCCCAGCGCGGGATCGAACTCGCAGCCGTTGACCACCGGCGCGGCACTGCCCTGCTGCTGGACGATGTCACGTGCCGTGGGCGGGAGGCGATGGCCCAGCACGATCAGGCCATCGGCCTCGTTGCGCCGGAGCATCTGTGCGTAGCGCTCCTCGCGCTCGGGCAGGTTCTGGGTATCGCCCAGCAGCACGGCGTAGCCAACGGCCTGCGCCGCGTCCTCCGCGCCCTGCAGGATCTGGGCGAAGAACGGGTTGGCGATGTCCGGCACGGTGACCAGGATCTTGCCGCTGCGCTGGGTCTTGAGGGTTCTGGCCACCGTGTTGGGGACATAGCCCAGCGCGGCGGCCGCCTGCTCGATGCGCGCCCGCGTGGCCGGCAGCACTTTCTCCGGTCGGGACAGCGCCCGCGACACCGTGCCGGCCGAGACGCCGACGTGCTTTGCAATGTCGTAGATGGTGGCCATGGGGTTACCTCTTCCTTCCGCTGTGCAGTGCACAACGGGTCTTTCGAATGCCCCTGCTAGGATAATGCAATCGATTGCATCGAGGGCGAATCCTCTTGAAAACGCTCAAGGGTCCAGCGCTGTTCCTGGCGCAGTTCATCGGCGACACACCTCCTTTTGATCGGCTGGACACGCTGGCCGGCTGGGCCGCGGGGCTGGGCTATTCTGGCGTACAAGTGCCGACCAGCGCGCCCCACCTGTTCGATCTGGCCGAGGCGGCGCGCAGCCAGGCCTACTGCGACGACGTCGCCGGCATGCTGGCCGGGCATGGCCTGCAGATCACCGAGCTGTCCACCCACCTGCAGGGGCAGCTGGTTGCCGTCCATCCGGCCTATGACAGCCTGTTCGACGGCTTCGCACCACCGGACAAGCGCGGTGATCCCGCGGCCCGCCAGGCCTGGGCGGTGGAGCAGCTGCTGCTGGCCGCCAAGGCCAGCGAGCGCCTGGGGCTGACCGCGCACGCCACGTTCTCCGGCGCGCTGGCCTGGCCCTACTTCTATCCCTGGCCGCAACGCCCGCCCGGACTGGTGGAAGAAGCCTTCGCCGAACTCGGCCGCCGCTGGCGCCCCATCCTCGATGCCTTCGACGCCTGCGGCGTGGACCTGTGCTTCGAGATCCATCCGGGCGAGGACCTGCACGACGGCGCGACCTTCGAGCGTTTCCTCGACGTGGTGGACCATCACCCCCGCGCAAAGATCCTGTACGACCCCAGCCATCTGCTGCTGCAGCAGATGGACTACCTCGGTTTCATCGACCGCTACCACGCGCGCATCGGCATCTTCCACGTCAAGGACGCGGAGTACCACGCCAGTGCGCGCAGTGGCGTGTATGGCGGTTACCAGGACTGGATCGATCGTCCGGGCCGGTTCCGCTCGCTCGGTGATGGGCAGATCGACTTCAAGGCGATCTTCTCGAAATTCGCGCAGTACGACTTCCCCGGCTGGGCAGTGCTGGAGTGGGAGTGCTGCCTGAAACACCCGGAAGACGGCGCGCGCGAAGGGGCCGTCTTCATCCGCGACCACATCATCCGCGTGACCGAGCGCGCCTTCGACGACTTTGCCGACAGCGGCACCGATCCTGGATCACTGCGCCGCATGCTGGGGATTTGAGCCATCACTGCCTGGGAGGGCAAGCCATGACGCACACCATGTCGCGCTTGGGCGCGATGATGTTTCTGCAGTTTTTCATCTGGGGCGCGTGGTTCGTGACCCTGGGAACGTACCTGGTGCAGGGGCCGTTGCAGGCCACTGCGAGCCAGGTCGCGACGGCGTTCCTCAGCCAGTCCATCGGCGCCATCGTCGCGCCGTTCCTGGTTGGCCTGATTGCGGATCGCTACTTCGCGGCGCAGCGCATTCTCGCGGTGCTGCATCTGGCCGGCGCGGCGATGATGTGGCTGGCCTCCACGGCGACGGACTTCAGCACCTTCTCCGTTTATGTCATGGGATACATGCTGCTGTTCATGCCAACGCTGGCGCTGGCCAACAGTGTGGCGATGCGGCACATGCAGTCGCCGGAAAAGCAGTTTCCGCTGGTGCGGGTGGCCGGCAGCATCGGCTGGATCGTGGCCGGCGTGCTGATCGGCTGGCTGGGCTGGGAACAGGCGCATCGGCTCGAGCTGACCTTCCAGATGGCGGCGATGGCGTCGCTGGCCCTGGGCCTGTATGCATTCACCCTGCCGCACACGCCGCCGCTGGCGCAACAGCGCGACGCCGGCCTGGGACAGATCCTGGGGCTGGACTCGCTGCGGCTGCTGAAGTCGCGCGCCTACCTGGTGTTCTTCCTGGCCTCCATCGCCATCTGCATCCCGCTGGCGTTCTACTACAACTTCACCAACCCGTACCTCAACGATCTGGGCGTGCGCGGCGCGGCCGGCCTGCAATCGCTGGGCCAAGTCTCCGAAGTGCTGCTGATGCTTGCCATGCCGTTCCTGTTCGTGCGGCTGGGAGTGAAGACGATGCTGGCGGTGGGCATGGCGGCGTGGGTAGTGCGCTATGCGATGTTCGCCTTCGGCGATGCAGGCAGCGGCTTCTCCCTGCTGGTGATCGGCATCGTGCTGCACGGCATCTGCTACGACTTCTTCTTCGTCACCGGCCAGATCTACACCGATGCGCATGCCGGCCCGGCCGCGCGCAGCAGCGCGCAGGGCTTCATCACCCTGGCCACGTATGGCGTGGGCATGCTGATTGGCACGTTCCTGTCCGGCGCGGTGGTGGAGCACTACACCACGGCGGCGGGCCCGGACTGGCAGAAGATCTGGCTGTTCCCGGCAGGCGTGGCGCTGGTCGTGCTGATCGCCTTCCTGTTGTTGTTCCGCGACCGGCCGGTGGTTGCGGCCGCACCGTCCACCCCCTGAGGACCGCACCCGATGCCCAAGCTTGGAATTGCCATCGTCGGCACCGGCATGATCGGCGCCGTACACCATCGCGCGGCGCTGCTGGCCGGTGCGGAGATCCGGGGCGTGGCCGCCTCGTCACCGCAGCGCGCACGCGACGTGGCGCAGGCGTGGGGCGTGCCGCGTGCCTATCGGGACATCGAGGACGTGGTCGCCGATCCACAGGTGCAGGTGGTGCACGTCTGCACGCCCAACCATCTGCACCGCGGCATGGCGCAGGCGGCGCTGAACGCGGGCAAGCACGTGATCTGCGAGAAACCGCTGGCCACCACGCTGGAGGACGCCCAGGCGCTGGCCGCATTGGCCGCCTCGACCGGGCTGGTCGCCACGGTGCCGTTCGTCTACCGCTACCACCCGGTGGTGCGCGAGGCGCGCGCCCGCATCGCGCAGGGCGAACTGGGGCCGCTGCACCTGATCCACGGCAGCTACCTGCAGGACTGGCTGCTGGACCCGGCCAGCAACAACTGGCGCGTGGACCCGGCGCTGGGCGGCGCGTCGCGCGTGTTCGCCGACATCGGCTCGCACTGGTGCGACCTGGTGGAATGGGTCAGTGGCGAGCGCTTCGTCGACGTCAGTGCGGCATTCGCCACCGTGCTCGCCGAGCGCGGCGCCCTCACCGGCCAGAGCTTCACCACGCCGGCGGCGGGCGGCGCGATGCAGGCCGTATCCAGCGAAGATGTGGCCGCGGCGATGTTCAAGACCGGCGCAGGCACGCTGGCGTCATTGACGGTCAGCCAGGTCTCGGCCGGACGCCACAATCGCCTCTGGTTCGAGATCGACGGCGCCCAGGCCAGCGTGGCGTTCAACCAGGAGGACGCCGAACGGCTGTGGATCGGCCGACCCGACCAGCGCGAGGAAACCTTCGTGCGTGGACCGGGTGCCGGCAGTGCCGAACAACGCCGGCTGTCGGTGTTGCCGCCCGGCCATGCGCAGGGCTACGGCCACTGCTTCGAGGCGTTCGTCGCCGACACCTATCACGCCATCGACGGTGAGCGGCCACAGGGCCTGCCCACCTTCGAGGACGGCCTGCGTTCGGCGTTGATCGTCGACCGCGTGATTGCATCGGCCAGGTCACGTGCCTGGACCACCATCGGTTGAATCCCGGGAGGATGTGTTGATGAAAATCGCTACGCGCAGGACCACCACCCTTGCACTGCTGCTGCTCGTTGCCCTGCCTGCCTTCGCAGGCGACCCCGCCGGTCCGCAGCAGCCCATCGCAGTGCAGATGTACACGCTGCGCGACGCCGGCACGCTCGACCAGCAGTTGAAGATCGTGCATGACGCGGGCGTCGGCGCGGTGGAGACAGTGGGTACCCAGAACGTCAGCGCCACCGAACTCAAGCACCTGCTGGACCGCTATTCGATCAAGGCCATTTCCTCCCACGTGCAACTGGCCGATCTGCGCAGCGACCTGGCCGGGGTGGTGGCCTTCAACCGCTCGATCGGAAACACCACCCTGGTGGTGCCGTACCTGGACAAGAAGGATCGGCCGACCGATGCCGCAGGCTGGACCACACTGGGCCAGGAACTGGGCCGGATCGCGGCGCTGGCAAAGGCCCAGGGGATGCGCTTGGCTTACCACAACCATGACTTCGAGCTGGTCGATTTCAACGGCAAAACCGGCCTGGAACTGCTGTTCGCTGCGGCCGGCCCCGACCTGCAGACCGAGCTGGACCTGGCCTGGGTAGCCCGTGCGGGCCATGACCCGGTGGTGATGCTGGGCAAGTTCCGTGGCCACGTGTTCGCGGTACACGCCAAGGACAACGCCCCCAAAGGCCAGGCCGAAGACGAGGGCGGCTTCGCCGCCGTTGGCCAGGGCGTGCTGGACTGGAACGCGATCCTGCCTGCCGCCGCGGCGGCGGGCGTGCAGTGGTACATCGTCGAGCACGACCAACCGCGTGATCCGGCCAAGGTCATCAAGACGGGCGCGGACTACCTGCGTCAACACCTCACCGCCACGCCGCCCGCCAGCGCACCGCGCTAGCCCGCCAAGGAGCCCCACGTGAACAAGATCCTGACGCTGGTCCTGACGCTGTTCGGCACGGTGCTGGCCCCCACCACAGCGTGGTCCAAGGACGACCCGGCCGCTGGCGCACAACTCTATACCGTGCACTGCACGGCCTGCCACGGCGCGAATCGGGCCGGCATTCCGCCGACGTTCCCCGCACTCACCGATGTCGCCAAGCGGCTGCAGCCGACGCAGATCAAGGAAAAGATCAGCAAGGGCGGCGGCTTGATGCCGCCCTTTTCCCAGCTGTCGGCACAGGAAATCGACAATCTCGCCAGTTACCTGGCGAAATAGGAGTCCACTACAGCGCCCGCACCCAGATGTTGCGGTAGCTGACGTTGGAATCGTGTTCCTGCAGGTAGATCGGCGCACACCCATGGGGCGCGTACGAGGGCGCGCCGATGTACTCGGTCTTGCCCGCCAGCACGGTGTCGTCCTGCACCAGCACGCCGTTGTGCAGGACCGTGATGCGCGCGGGCGACACAAGCCCGCCGCCGGGTGAGAACCGAGGTGCCTTCCAGAGGATGTCGTAGGCCTGCCACTGCCCCGGTGCGCGCGAGGCGTTCACCAAGGGCATGGCCTGCTTGTAGATGGCGCCGGCCTGGCCGTTGGCATAGGTCGGGTTGTTGTAACTGTCGAGCACCTGCAGCTCGTAGCGTTCCTGCAGGAAGATGCCGCTGTTGCCGCGGTCCTGGCCCTCAAAGCCCTCGGTTTCGACAGGCGTGCGCCACTCGACATGCAGCTGGACGTCGCAGAAGTGCTGCCTGGTGCGGATGCCCTTGCTGCCCGGAACCACCGTCAGTGCGCCATCAGCGACGCGCCAAGGCACGCGCCCGCCCTGCTCCGACTCCCAGGCGGACACATCGTTGCCATCGAACAGCACGATTGCGTCGGAGGGTGCCTTTCCTGGGGGCGTGGCCACGCTCGTTGGCACCGGCGTCCAGACCTCGGTCTTCTGCGGATCGCGTGCAGGGTCGGCACCGGCCTGCCCGAGCGCAGGTGCGGCAACCAGCACGGCGGCGGCGATCAGCACAGGCGTGATCATTCCGTTGCGCTCCATCAGCTGGTCCCCCACGCCGGCGTACCGGGGATATAGGCGAGGTCGCCGTCGTAGCGCCCCGGCACCGCGACGTAGCGCAGCACTTCAGTTGCGCCGGCCTTGGAGGTGAAGAAACCGAATATGGTCAGCTGCTTGAGCATCGTGAAGTAATGCGGCATCGCTTCTCCCTCCTCGGCGGTGCCGGTCTCGGTCACCTCGACCGCGTGCTTCCTGGCCTCTGCATCCAGCGCGCGCAGCAGCTCGGTGCGGGCCTGCGGCGCAAGTAAAACGAAGCGGCCGCCCGCGCGTTTGTCGATATCGGCCAGGCCGGCGCGGAACGTCGCCTGCTGCCGGGCGGTGTAGCAGTCGCTGACGAACGTCGCCATGAACGCACCGGCGCCTGCGTCTTTCGCCCCCGGCGTCTTCGTCCGCGGCAGGATGGTCTCGGCGATCTCATCCAGCGTGCCGACATCCGCGTCGGAGAAGCGCGACTTCGCCCCTGCGGCAGGAGCCTGTGCCTGACCGAGTGCGGGCAGACCGATCATGGCCGCACCGGTGGCGGCGACGATCATCTTCAGCAGTTCGCGGCGGTCCATCAGAGATTCCCCGCTTTCAGTTCGCGCACGGCATGGTCGGCAGCGCGTGCCGTCAGCGCCATGTAGGTCAATGAAGGATTCACGCACGCGCTGGAGGTCATGCACGCCCCGTCGGTCACATAGACGTTGGGCGCATCCCAGACCTGGTTGTGCTGGTTCAGCACGGAGGTGCTGCGGTCACGGCCCATGCGCGCAGTCCCCATTTCGTGGATGCCCTTGCCCGGGGCGTAGTCATTGTCATGCATCTCCACGTCCTTGACGCCGGCGGCCTCGAGCATCTCGGCGGCATCGGCGGCCATGTCCTTGCGCATGGCCAGTTCGTTGGCGCGCATGGAGACATCCATCGCCAGCACCGGCAGTCCCCACTTGTCCTTGCGGTCGCTGTCCAGGCGGATCGTGTTGTCGTGGTGCGGCAGCATCTCGCCGAAGCCGGTCATGCCGATGCGCCAGTCACCGGGCACGGTCAGCGCCTCTTTCAGGTCGGCACCGATATTCAGCTCGGCGATCTCGCGCGACCATCCCATGCGGCTGGCACCGCCCTGGTAGCCGAAGCCACGCAGGTAGCGGCGCTTGTCCGCAGCCACGTTGCGGAAGCGGGGAATGTAGAAGCCGCAGGGACGACGGCCGAAGTAGTACTTGTCTTCATACCCTTCGACCCGGCCGGAGGCACCCGCGCCGAAATGATGGTCCATCACGTTGTGGCCCAGTTCGCCGGACGAGGAGCCCAGCCCACCGTCCCAGACATCGGTGGCCGAGTTCATCAGCAGCCAGGTCGAGTTGAAGGACGACGCATTGAGGAAGATGACCTTCGCCGTGTACTCATAGGTCTGCCCCGTCTCGGCATCGATGACCTCTACGCCGCGCGCACGCTTGCGGTCCTTGTCGTAGAGCACTTCCTTGACGATGGAGAATGGCCGCAAGGTCAGGTTGCCCGTCTTCATCGCCGCCGGCAGCGTCGCTGCCTGGGTGGAAAAATAGGCCCCGAAGGGACAGCCGAGGATGCACTTGTTGCGGTACTGGCAGTTGACGCGGCCCTGCTCGGGCATCGGCTGGGTGATGTTGGCGGTGCGCGAGTGGATCATGTGCCGGGTGCCGCCGAAGGCCTTCCTGATCCGCGCGGCCACATCCTTCTCGACGATATTGAGTGGGATCGGCGGCAGGAACTCGCCATCCGGCAGCACGTCCAGCCCTTCGCGGGTGCCGGCGATGCCGGCGAACTTCTCCACATGGTCGTACCAGGGGGCGATGTCGGCGTAGCGGATCGGCCAGTCGGTGGCGATGCCGTCCTTGAGGTTCGCCTCAAAGTCCAGGTCGGAGAAGCGATAGCTCTGCCGGCCCCACATCAGCGAACGCCCGCCGACGTGATAGCCGCGGAACCAGTCGAAGCGCTTGGTCTCGATGTAGGGCGATTCCTGTTCGTCGGCCCACATGCCCTGGAGGTTCTCGGCCAGCGCGTAGTCGCGCATCAGCACCGGGAAGGCCGCCTTCATCGCCTGGGTTGGCCGGTTGCGGTGCAGGAAGTCCCACGGCTCCTTCATCGCGTTGACGTAGTCCTTCACGTGCTCGATGTTGCGGCCGCGTTCCAGCATCAGCACCTTGAGGCCCTTCTCGGTCAGCTCCTTCGCCGCCCAACCGCCACTGATTCCCGAGCCAACAACGATGGCGTCGTAATGATTGTCTGCCATGGATCTCTCACCTGGTGGATATCGTTTCAGACGTCGCAGAGGCGGATCGCCTCGCGCAGCGAGCCGACGGGATCCGGTGCCGCAGGCATGAATTCCTGCGCCAGATAGCCGTCGAAACCGGTGTCGCGGATCGCGCGACAGATGGCGGGGTAGTTGAGTTCCTGGTGGTCCCCGATCTCGTGCCGGCCCGGCACGCCCGCCGTGTGGTAATGCTTGAAACAGGCGTGATCCCTGCCGATGGTGGCGATGATGTCGCCCTCCATGATCTGCATGTGATAGATGTCGTAGAGCAGGCCGAAGTGGTCCGAGCCGAGACGCTGGCACAACGCCACGCCCCATGTGGAGGTGTCGCACAGGTAGTCGGGATGATCGACCCTGGAGTTCAGCAGCTCCATCACCAGCACCACGCCGCGTTTCTCGGCATGCCCGAGGATGCGCTTGAGGCCCGCCTCGGCGTGGGCCATGCCCTGCTGGGGATCCATGCCATTGCGGTTGCCGGAAAAACAGATGAGGTTGCGGTACCCCGCATCGGCCACCAGATCGATGTGCCGCGTGTAGCGCTCCACCAGGGCGTCGTGGAACCGGGGGTCGGCAAAGCCCTTGGTGAGGCCCAGCTCCGCGCCGTTGCACATCGAGCTGTAGACGCCGTGGGCCTTCAGTGTGGGCCAATCCTCTGGGCCGACCAGATCAATGGCGGCAAAACCAATGTCCTTCACCGTCGTGCAGAGCTGGGCGACCGACAGCTGCGGGAAGGTCCAGCGGGCGACGGCGTGCTTCAGGTTGCCCTTGAGCGGGGCGGCAGCGGCAAACGCCGGCAACACGGCCGCAGCACCCAGCCCAAGGCTGCCGGCGACCGCCATGCGAAGCGCATCGCGCCGCGTGAGCCCCGGCGCCGAGGGCGGTCTGATGGAATGGATGGACATCCGCCTTCCGGCCTCCTGGTATCAAACGCTGTCGAACTGCTGCAATGCAATCGATTGCACCATAGAGGAGGAACGGTTTTTTTTGCAAGACGCGGTGCACGAAAACGCATGCTGCGGGGCACAACGCCGCCCAAACGAGAAAACCCCAGTAAGCACACCGGCTTACTGGGGTTTATTCAAACGCGAACTGACGGCTGGAAATCAGAACGGAATATCGTCATCCGCAAAGTCGTCCATCGGCGGCGCGGACTGCTGCGGGGCCTGCTGCTGCGGGCGCTGCTGGCCGTAGCCACCACCACCGCCGCCGCGCTGACCACCGCCACCACCACCACCGCCGTACTCCTGGCGCGGGGCCTGCTGGCGCTGCGGACGTTCGCCACCGGCACCACCGCCGCCCTCACGGCCGCCGAGCATCTGCATTTCATCGGCGATGATGTCGGTGGAGTACTTCTCCACGCCATCCTGGCCGGTGTACTTGTCGTAACGCAGGCTGCCTTCGACGTAGACCGAGCTGCCCTTGCGCAGGTATTCACCGGCGATCTCGCCGAGCTTGCCGAAGAACACCACGCGGTGCCATTCGGTACGCTCCTGCTGGTTGCCATCCTTGTCCTTGCGGACGCTGGTGGTGGCCAGGCTGATGCGGGTGATCGCCATACCGCCCTGGGTGTACTTCACGTCCGGGTCGTTGCCGAGGTTGCCGACCAGGATGACTTTATTGATGCCGCGCGCCATAGGGTTGCTCTTCCGTTGTCCGAGGGCAGGCCGCAGTCATATCACAGCCCCGGGCGGGGTGCAGATCTGCCGGGCCGCCCTTGGGAAAATTGGGGGGATCCAGATTGCACCATCTTATCATTGCCGCCGTCCCCGACCCTGTCGGAATTCCGCCCGGCAGCGACCGGAAACCTGCTCGAGCCATACGCGGCAAGGGTGACGACCGTTACGCCGACTGCCGCCAGGCCCCGGCCAGCCTGACCGTCCCGGCGACAGGCCCAGCCCTGGCAGCGCATGGCATGATGTCCCTTCACTGCCTCACCCCCTGCTGAAATGACCATCCGCGGCAAAGCCACCTCCCTCGATATCGCCCACCTGGCCGGCGTCTCCCAGCCCACGGTGTCGCGGGCGCTGCGCGGCAGCCCGATGGTCAACGCCGAGACCCGGCAGCGGATCCTGGCCATTGCCCGGGAGCTGAATTACAAGGTCGACAAGAATGCCTCCAGCCTGCGCCTGCGCAATGCCGGCACGCTGGCGCTGCTGTTCTTCGAAGACCCCACCAACGACGACTCGCTGATCAACCCGTTCTTCCACGCCATGCTCGGCTCGATCACCCGGGCCTGCGCGCTGCGCGGCTACGACCTGCTGGTCTCCTTCCAGCAGCTGTCCACCGACTGGCAGGCCGATTACGAGGACAGCAACAAGGCCGACGGCATCATCCTGCTCGGCTACGGCGACTACCACGAGTCGCGCGAGCGCCTGCAGCGGCTGGTCGAGCAAGGCACCCACTTCGTGCGCTGGGGTGCTTCCCTGCCCGATCAGCCCGGTGTCTCGATCGGCAGCGACAATTTCCAGGGCGGCTTCGACATCACCGCGCACCTGCTCGACCAGGGCTGCCGCCGGATCGCCTTCGTCGGCCATGCTTCCAGCCACTATCCCGAGTTCGAGCAGCGCTACCGCGGCCACGTCGAGGCGATGCAGGCACGCGGCCTCACCGCCGAGCCGTCCCTGCAGCACGATGCGATCACCACCGAGCAGTCCGGCTTCGATGCCTGCCAGGCGCTATTGGCGCGCGGCGAACGTATCGATGGGCTGTGCGCGGCCAGCGACCTGATCGCGATCGGTGCGATGCGCGCCCTGCGCGAGCACGGCCTGCGCGTGCCCGAGGACGTGGCGGTCACCGGTTTCGATGACATCCCGCTGGCCGCCTCGGTCTCCCCACCACTGTCCACCGTGCAGCAGGACACCAAGCAGGCCGGGCACCTGCTGGTGGAGAAGCTGCTGGCGCTGATCGAGGGCAAGCCGGTGGAGGGCGAGAGCATCGCGGTCAAGCAGGTGCTGCGGGACTCCTCGCTGCGCGGCTGAGCCTGGCTCAGGGCACGCGCTGGAAGGTCAGGGTCTCGAACGTAAGCGACCGTACCTGGCCCTCTCCCACCTGGAAGGTCAGCCAGCTCCCCGAACCGGGGACGAGTTCAACGCGCCCCTGATCCCTCTGTTCGCCTGCACTGGCGACGGCGTCCAGCCGCCCCCAGCGCAGCCGCAGCGCCTGGTCACCTGCCGCGTCGACCCTTACCTCGCCGAGCAGCGGATGGACGTATCGGCCCACGAAATGGTCGCGCGGCAAGGACCGCCGCCAGGGGCGTGACTGGATCGCTTCGCGCTGGCGCGCCACGTTCGCCTGCATCTGGGCCGCCTTTGCCTGCAGCGCCAGGAAGCGGGCGGCGGAGCTCGACGCGATCCCGGGCTCGTGCAACAGCAGGCCATACACGTGATCGGCGATGAGGTTGGTCAGCGGCGCGCCCAGCACGTCCTCGTTGTTGAGCACGACCAGCGCGATGTTCTGGTCCGGCATGAACGACAGATGCGCGTGGAAGCCGGCGAATCCACCGAAGTGGTGCAGCAGTGGGTGGCCCTTGTACGGACCGGTGTACCAGCCCCACGCGTAGCCGTCGCGCGCGAAATCCAGATAGCTCGCGTCCAGCGCGACCTGACGCCGCTGCGAGCGGGTGATTACCTGCCGGGCAAGGGCGGTGTTGCCCTCCCCCGGTAACTGCGCGATCAGGAACCGCGCCAGGTCCGGCGCGGTGGCGACCATGCCGCCGGCCGCCTGCATCGTGTCGTCCGCTTTGCGCAGATACAGCGGCGTGGTCGGCTGCGCACTGGCCAGCGAGTAAGGCGTGGCCATGGGCCAGCCGGCCGCCTCGGCAGTGCTGATCCGGGTACTCGTGTGCCGCATGCCCAACGGATCGAACAGCGTGTGCTGCAGCTGGTCCTGCCACGGCAGGCCGTCGTGCTGGTCCATCCAGATGCTGAGCAGGTTGTAGCCCAGGTTGGTATAGCGGAAGGTGCCGTGCGCCGCGTCCGGATCGCGCCGCGTCGCACCCACCAGCGCCCGCCGCGAGGCGCTGTCGTGCACGCCGCTGAAGGCGGTGGCCCAGACCAGGGCAGTGTTGTCCACGCCGGCCGTGTGCGTGAGCAGATCGCCGACGGTGATCGCCTCGGCCTCCAGGCCATCGAAGCGTGTTTGCGGAAACATCTGCTGGAGTGACATCGCCATGTCGAGCTCGCCGGCGGCCTGCTTGTGCAGGGCGTTCAGCGCGAAGAACGGCTTGGTCGCCGAGGCGATGTAGAAGACAGTGTCAGCCGTGACCGGCGTGCCGGCCCCGATATCCGCCAGGCCGTAGTAGCCTTCATGGATCACCTTGCCGTCCTTCACCACCACGACCGCGGTACCCGAAGGCAGGCCCGTGGCCGCCTTGGTCTGTTCGATGAGGGAGGACAGCGGGGCAAAATCGACAGGCGTGGCAGCGCGCACCGGAGACATCACGGCCACGGCAACGCCGGCACAGAGTGCCAGGATGCGTTTCATTCGAGGTCCTGTTGCAGGGGAGCCGCCGGCGACGCGGGCGGCAGGATGGCGGGCTTACTTCAGGCGGCGATCGAGCACGAAGTACACCACGTTGCCCAGCCCGGTCGCACCGAGCAGCAGGGCGATCGCGCCAGGGGTGACCCGGTCGATACCGAGCAGATCGACCAGGCCGAATGCCAGCGCCAGGGTCAGCAACACGCAGCCCCAATGCAGCGCGGCCAGCCGCCGCTTGGTGGTGTCGCCGGCCAGCAGCGAGCGCACCAGCTCTTCCGAACCGCGGGCTTCAACGATCCGGCGGCGGGTGTGGCCATCGACCACGCTCTTGATGGCATACACGATGCCCAGGATCAGGACGACGGGAAGAATCAGGTTGTAATCCATGGTGCGTTCGTTCCGTTGAGGAGGGGCTTGTCCACTGAGATACGGCCAGGGCGGAATGGGTTGCACGGAGCACGGTTGCAACCGATGGCGCACTCGACGTATCCCTATGGGGATGCGCACCCCGCCGCCCACCCCTGCCGACTGTCTCGACGCCGACCGGGCACTGGTCGCCGCCATTCTGTCGCGGCAGCCCGGGGCGTTCGAGCAGCTGGTGCGGGAGTATCAAGGGCTGTGCTGGCGCGTGGTCGACCGCATGGTCCGCCACCCCGACGACACCCGCGAGCTGTGCCAGGAAGCCTTCCTGCGCATCCATCAGACGCTGCATCAGTACCGCGGCGAGAGCGCGTTGAAATCCTGGGTGGCGCAGGTCGCTTATTCGATCGCCAAGCGCCACCTGGAACGCCGCCGCATTCCGCTGGTGGAGAACACCATGGGCGAGGACGGCACCGCATTGATCGAACAGATCGGCGATGGCATCGATCTGGAAGCCTTGACCAGCGAGCACGACATCAACGCCCACCTGTACGCTGCGATCGACGGCTTGCCGCCCCTGCAGCGCACCCTGCTCACGCTCTATCACCTGGAGGAGATCTCCATCGCCGAGATCGCCACCCTGACCGAGCTGGCCGAAGGCACCATCAAGAGCCACCTGTTCCGCAGCCGCAAGCGGTTGCGCGAACTGCTCGAATCCCGCATTGGAGTGCCCGCATGAGCAGCGCAGACGATCCCCGCATCGATCCCGAGGAATGGCAGGCCCAGGAGGATGCGCTGCGCGCCGCCCTCAGCGGCCAGCGCGCTGCGCCGGACGCCACCGACTACCTGCGCATCGCCCAGGCGATCGCTTCGGCCCCGCAGAGTGGACCGCCGATGCGCTTCGCCCGTGATGTCACGCTGCGCATTGCCCGGCATGACGCCGGTATCGAACGTTGGGTGTCGCGGGTATTGCTTGCCTTGTTGGCCCTCGCCGTCCTGGCCATCGGGGCGATGTTCGGCCCGGCGTGGTGGGGCGCGATCAAGGAGAGCGCGGGGCCAACGGCATCCGGCTGGCTGCTGGTGGCCGCAGGCTGCGTGGCTGCGTCATGGCTGGCCGCTCGGTGGCGCACACGTGTCCAGAAGCACCCATGACTTACGGCGGATGCGGCCTACCTGAATAGGGCGGATAACCGCGCTATCTCCCAGGGGAAGTGGCCACATGCTTGAGATCCGCGCGCTGTCCAAGACGTACGCCAATGGTGTCCATGCCCTCGCCGGTGTGACGCTCGATGTGCCCCGCGGCATGTTCGGTCTGCTCGGGCCCAACGGCGCCGGCAAGTCCTCGCTGATGCGCACCTTGTCCACGCTGCAGGAGGCCGACAGCGGCTCGGCGACGCTGTCGATTCCCGGTGAGGCGGCCATCGACGTGCTGCGCGACAAGGATGCGGTACGGCGCCGGCTGGGCTACCTCCCGCAGGACTTCGGCGTGTATCCCAAGGTCAGCGCGCTGGACCTGCTCAACCATTTCGCGGTACTCAAGGGCATCACCCAGAAGGGCCAGCGCCGTGAGGTGGTCGAGGCGCTGCTGCAGCAGGTCAACCTGTGGGATGCGCGCAAGCGCAAGCTCGGCACTTACTCCGGCGGCATGCGCCAGCGCTTCGGCATCGCGCAGGCGCTGCTCGGCGATCCGCGCCTGGTGATCGTCGATGAGCCCACCGCTGGCCTGGACCCGGAAGAGCGCAACCGCTTCCTCAACCTGCTCGCGGCGATCGGCGAGAACGTGGCGGTGATCCTGTCCACGCACATCGTCGAAGATGTCACCGACCTCTGCCCGAACATGGCCATCATGAACAAGGGACAGGTGCTGCTGACCGGCAAACCCAGCGATGCGATCGATGCGCTGCAGCACCAGGTCTGGCGCAAGCAGGTCGACGTTGCCGAACTGCCCACGTATGAGACCAACCATGTGGTGCTGTCCACGCGCCTGGTCGGTGGGCGGCCGGTGATCCACGTACACAGCGCGAACGACCCCGGCGACGGCTTCGCAGCCGTGGCTCCCGATCTGGAAGACGTCTATTTCCAGCGACTGCGCCTGCAGTCGCGGGCCGCCTGACCGGAGCCGGCCCATGATCGCTGCCTTCTTCCGTTTCGAGCTGCGCGAGCAGCTCCGTTCCCCGCTGCTGTGGCTGCTGGCGGGCCTGTTCGCCTTGATGGCCTTCGGTGCCGCGTCGTCCGACGCGATACAGATCGGCGGTGGCACCGGCAACGTGCACAGCAATGCACCGACCGTCATCGCTTCGATGCTGGGCATCTTCACTCTGCTCGGCATGCTGGTCTCCACGCTGTTCGTCAGCAATGCACTGCTGCGCGACTTCGATCTCGGCACCGCCGAATTGATCTTCGCCAGCCCGATCAAACGCCGCGATTACCTGGCCGGACGCATCGGCGCCGCGCTGGTCAGCGGGCTGCTGGTGTACGTGATCATTGCCGCCGGCATGGCGCTGGGGCCGTTCATGCCCTGGGTCGATCCGGCCCGTATGGGCCCGGTCTCGCTGTACAGCTATGTCTGGGCATTCGGCGTCATCGTGATTCCGAACCTGATCTTCACCACGGCCCTGCTGGCCTTGCTGGCGGCCACCACCCGCTCGATCCTGTGGGTCTACATCGGCGTGATCGCCTACTTCGTGCTGTACGGCGTCAGCGCGGCCCTGCTCCGCGACATCGACAACACCTGGATTGCGGTGCTGAGCGAGCCGCTCGGCCTGCGCGCGTTGTCGCGGACCATCCGTTACTGGTCGGTGGCCGAACGCAACTCCGGCTTGCCTGCCGTCGCCGGTCAGCTGCTGGCCAACCGTGCGCTATGGCTGGGTGTGGCGGCAGTGCTGTTCGCTGCGACGTTTGCCTTGTTCCGCACCGAGCGCAGCGGCAGTGCCGGTCGTCGCTGGGGCCGTAAAGCCGCCGCGGCAACGAGCCCCCCGTCGCTGCGCCCGGCCCAGGTCACGGTGCCACGCGTGGTGCCCGGCAGCGGTGTCGGCACCGCCTGGCGCCAGTTCCTGCATCAGGTTCGCTTTGATACGGCTGGCGTGGTGCGCAGCGTGCCCTTCCTGGTACTGCTGGTGCTGGGGCTGTGCAACTTCCTGCCCGGCGCCCTGTTCCGCCAGACGATGTATGGCACGCCGATCTGGCCGGTCACCTCGGAAATGCTGACCGCGCTGCAAGGCACCTACAGCTGGCTGCTGATCATCATCGTGCTGTTCTTCGCCGGCGAGCTGGTCTGGAAGGAACGCACCGCCCGCATCAGTGACGTCACCGATGCGATGCCGGTGCCCAACTGGGTGCCGTTGCTGGCCAAGTTCGCCACGCTGGTGGCGGTGATCGCCTGCTTCCAGGCCATCGGCGCGCTGGCCGCGATCGGCGTGCAGCTGGCCAAGGGCTACACCCACATCGAGCCGCTGGTGTATCTCAAGATGCTCGCGCTGGATTCGGTGGTCTATCTGCTGATGGGTGGGCTGGCGCTGGTGCTGCAGGTGCTGACCAACAACAAGTTCGTCGGCTACGCACTGCTGATCGTGGTGATGATCGGGCAGGCGGTGCTGGGCATGCTCGACTACACGCAGAACCTGTACAACTTCGGCAGCTGGCCGATCGCGCCGTACTCGGACATGAACGGCTACGGTCACTTCCTGCCGGGGCAACTGGCGTTCCAAGGGTATTGGGCGCTGTTCCTGCTGGCCCTGTTGTGCGTCGCCTCGGCCTTCTGGGTACGCGGCGTCGGCAATGGTGTGCGGCAGCGGCTGGTGCTGGCCGGGCGCCGCCTGCGCGGCCCGACTGGACTCGGTGCAGTGGTGGCCACGTTGGCCTTCATCGGGGTGGGTGGCTGGCTGTACTGGAGCACCAACATCCGCAACGAGTTCCGCTCGCCCGATCAGCAGCTGGACCTGCAGGCCCGCTACGAACGCGATCTGTCGCGCTACCGTGATCTGCCGCAGCCACGCATCGTGGCGGTGGACAACCGGATCGACCTGTCGCCGGAAACCCAGTCGATGGTCGTCGATGCTTACTGGACGGTGCGCAATACCCATGCCGCGCCCATCGATCAGATCCATGTGTCGATGGACGATGACAGGCAGTTGACCCTGGTCGACCTGGGGGGCGAAACGTTGTCCATGCACGACGCTGATCTGGGCTATCGCATCTACCGGCTGGCCAAGCCGCTGCAGCCCGGTGAGGAACGCCGTATCCACTTCCGCATCAACCAGCATCCGGACGGCATCACCGCGCATCAGGCACCGACCAACCTGGTCGACAACGGCACCTTCTTCAACAGCAGCGATCTGCCGTCGTTCGGCTACAACCAGCGCGTACAGATCACCGACCGCAACGAGCGTCGCAAGCGCGGCCTTGGCGAGCCGACCCGCATGCCCAAGTTGGAGGACCAGGCCGCACGCGCCAACAACTACGTCAGCGACGATGCCGACTGGCTGGACTTCCGCAGCACCATCTGCACCGCGCCGGACCAGGTTGCGCTGGCACCGGGATACCTGGTGCGGGAGACGACCGTGAACGGCCGCCGCTGCTTCAGCTATGCCATGGACCGGCCGATGCTGAACTTCTACGCCTACCTGTCTGCCCGCTGGGAAGTGAAGCGCGCGGCCTACAAGGGCATTCCGGTCGAGATCTACTACGACCCCCAGCACGGCTACAACGTGGACCGCATGATCGATGCGGTGCAGAAGTCGCTGGCGTATTACGAAGCCAACTTCACGCCCTACCAGCACCGTCAGGTGCGCATCATCGAATTCCCGGGCTACCAGAGCTTCGCGCAGTCCTTCGCCAACACGATCCCCTACTCCGAATCGATTGGTTTCATCGCCGACCTGCGCGATCCGGACAAGGTGGACTACGTGTTCTATGTCACCGCACATGAGATCGCACACCAGTGGTGGGCGCACCAGGTGATCGGTGCCAACGTACAGGGCGCCACGATGCTGTCCGAGTCGCTGTCGCAGTACTCGGCGCTGATGGTGATGGAGAAGGAGTACGGCCGACAGCACATGCGCCAGTTCCTCAAGAACGAGCTGGACGGGTACCTGTCCGGGCGTGGTGGCGAAGGCGTGGAAGAACTGCCGCTGGCACGGGTGGAGAACCAGCAGTACATCCACTACCGCAAGGGCTCGCTGGCGTTCTACCGGCTGCGTGAGGAGATCGGCGAAGCCGCCCTCAATCGCGCCCTACAGCGCTATCTGCAGGACAAGGCCTTCCAGCAGCCGCCCTACACCACCTCCACCGAACTGCTCGCCTACCTCCGCGCCGAGACCCCGGCCGACCGTCAGCAGCTGGTGACGGACCTGTTCGAGAAGATCAGCTTCTACGACAACCGTGTCCTCACCGCGAGCGTGCAGAAGCGTGCCGATGGAAAGTACGACGTTACCTTGAAGCTGCACGCCGAGAAGCGCTATGCCGACGGTGGCGGCAAGGAGACCGCCGGCAGCATGGACGACTGGATCGACGTCGGTGTATTCGCCAATGCGCCGTCGGGCAAGGAGCGCGATCAGAAGGTGCTGTACCTGCAGCGCCACCACGTCACCGAGGCCAATCCCTCCATCACGGTGACGGTGGAGGGCAAGCCGGATGAGGCGGGCTTTGATCCGTACAACAAACTGATCGATCGGGTGTCGTCGGATAACCGGCGGAAGGTGACGCTGCAGTAAAACGCAGCGTCAGCGCGGGGCGTCAGCGAAGTCCTTGAGGATTTCGCCGACGCCGGACGGCGAGATTTCAAAGCCCAGCGAGGTGCCCGGATTGATCACCACGCCGTAGCCGCCGGGGACGCGCTTGAGCACCTCCAGCATCAGCATGCGGATGGTATGCGGGGCCTGCTGACTGTGGAAACCGACGCGGCTCATATCGGTGAACACGGACACGTGCAGCACGCCCTGCTTGTCGAACAGCAGCGGATCGAAACCGCTGCCATCCGGCGTCACCAGGCTGCCGGTGAGCAACACCACCTCGGAGGCGACGAAGGCCTTCATGAACAGGCCGATCGGCAGCTGACCGTCCATCGCGGTCTTGAGCAGCGTTTCGATCGGGGTCTGGGGGGCAGCGTCGTTCATGGAATGCGGGGGTGTGGGTGGGGGCCGCTAGTGTACCGCCGGGCGTGTCGGGAGCCGGCCAGCGGCCGGCACTACAGGCTGGCCGGATCGCCGATCAGGTAGAGATGGAACCGCGGGTCATCGTCGGCCAGTGCGACGTGGGGCAGACCAAGACGCGGCAGGGTCCGCAGCCAGTGGGCATGCGCAGCCACGTCGCCGCGGAACACTGCGAGCAGCCATTGCCCCTCGCCGGGACGCACCAGTGCGTTGACCACATACGCGGCCAACCCTTGCCGCCGGTACTTGGGCAGCACGAAGAGATCGGCCAGTTCAGGATAGTGGTGGCCGTCCCGTTCCACCCGGTCCACCAGCACGAAGCCGGCGAGTGCTTCGTCGACGAACAACAACCGCGCCCACTGCGGCGCGTTGCGCAGGGAGGCCTCGACATCGCTCCGATCACAGTCGAACAGGCCGTCGGAGCGTACTTCTTCTCCGCTCCAGGCCGACGCCTCGAAGTAGTAGAACTGCATCAGATGGAACAGGCGTTCGGCGTCGTCGGGCGTTGCGGGGCGCAGGGACAGGCGTGACATGGAAAGCGTACTCGGAAGGACCGCAGTGCGCGATCGCGAGCCCGATTGTAGTGCCCGGCCCACCGCGAACGGCAGACCGGGCATTCCCCGGCTACTTCGCCAGGCGTTTCGTGCGGGCCTGCTGGTCCTCCATCGCCGCCTTCAACTGTTGCTGTAGCGCTGTCTGGTCGACCTGCGCATCCAGCACGAACACGCGCACGCCATGCGCAGGCACCTCGGCCTTCAGTGCGCCGGTGACCGTCTGGCTCGCGCCACCCAGCGCGTCGCGCCAGGTCCCGGCCTGCAGATAGCGGCGCACCTCGACGGTGCGGGCGGTGTCGCCCTTGTTGAGCAGGACCAGGGCGGTCTGTGCGGTATCGCCCTGCTGCAGCACGCGGAAGAACACCGCTTCATCGCCCTGCAGCCGCTCGTTGACCTGCAGACCACGCTGCAGTGCAGGTGTGGCCTCACGCAGCTTGGCGATGCGCTGCAGCCGCGCATAGATCGGGCTGTTCGGCGCGTTGTTGACGCGCTGCTGGCCGAAGTAGGCGCGGTTGCCGGCATGCTCGGCACGGCTGCGCATGAAGCCGGTTTCCGAGCCGTAATAGATCACCGGAATGCCGCGCGCGGTGAACAACCAGTTGTGGGCGTCGATGAACCCTGCATCGCTGGCATCCAGCCGGGCCATGTCGTGGTTGTCGTAGAAACTCATCAGCTCATACGGATTGGCGTACGGCCCATCCAGCAGGTGAAGCGGCTCGGCCAGGGTCTCAAAGCCTTTCTGCTCCCTGCCGAACACGGACGACAGGGCGCCGCGCAGCGGGAAGTCGAGCACGCTGACGTTCGCGTTGGCCGGCCAGGTGTGCTCGGCGATCTTGCTGGCGTCGTAGTCGAACGCTTCGCCGAACATGAACATGCCGGGATGCTCGGCCCGGATGCGGTTGACGAAGGCATGCCACCACGGGTGTGGCAGCCAGCCGATGGTGTCGATGCGCAGCGCATCCACGCCCTGCGCGGTCCATTGCAGGTAGGCGCCGACCAGATAGTCCATCACCGCCGGGTTGTGCTCGTTGAAGTCGGACAGCTCGGCCAGGTTGCCGTCGAAGATCGAGCCGTCCTTGCCGTCGACCGGGCCAATGTTGTTGTAGAACGCATGCAGCGGGTTATGGAGCGGGTCCAGCTGCTGCGGCGGGAGGTTCTGATGGTCGGCGATCAAGCGGCCGTCCTTGTCGAAGATCTGCCCGAACTGCGGCTGCGCCACCGGCATCGTCCACGCGGGCGAGCCATGGTTGCCGACGATATCCAGCACTACCTTCAGGTCGGCGGCATGCAGGCCGCGGGTGAACGCGGCAAAGTCCAGGTCCTTGCTCGGCAGATGCTCGTCGAGCGTGTAGAAGTTGACGCCCCAGTAGCCGTGGTAGCCGGTCTTGCCACGGTCGGTCAGCGTGCTGGTGCAGCTGATCGGCTTGCTGCCAGTGAAGGCCTGGTCCGGGTTGTCGATGATCGGGGTGATCCACACTGCGCCGAAGCCCAGGTTGCGGATGTACGCGGCATTGTCGAGCACGCCCTTGAAGTCGCCGCCGAGGTAGCCGATGTTGCCATCGACCTTGTCCGGGCAGGGCACCGGGATATCGAAGGTGGGATGTGCCCCGCCCTGGTCGCGGTGGTCGTTGGACGGATCGCCATTGACGAAGCGGTCGGTGACCACGAAGTAGACCGCCTGGCTGGCGAACGGCTCGCGCGTACCGACATAGTCCGGGCGTTCGACGGCCAGGGCGGGGCTGGCGGACAGCGCGAATGACAGGGCCAGCGACAACGACGAATACCGGGGCATCAGACAACCTCCTGTTGGGATGGCACATACAGCACGCACAGGCCGGCCAGCAGCAGGCTGCCACCCCCGAGTGCGAGCACGTGCATCGGATCGCCGCCCAGCCAGGTGCGCAGCAGGAAGCCAAGCGCACTGGCCGCGACCAGCTGCGGGATCACGATGAAGAAATTGAACAGGCCCATGTAGATGCCCATCTTGGCCGCCGGCACGCTGTCGGACAGCAGTGCATACGGCAACGAGAGGATCGACGCCCAGGCGAAACCGACGCCGACCATCGACAGCAGCAGCCAGTGCGGATCACGGATGAACAACATCGAGATCAACCCCAGCCCGCCCAGCCACAGGTTGACCAGGTGGCCCCAGCGCAGGCCAAGTGAGCGCACCATCAGCGGAATCAGCAGCGCGGCCAACGCCGCGAAGCCGTTGTAGGCACCGAACAGTACGCCGACCCAGTTGGCGCCCTCGTTGTAGGCGGCAGAGCCGGTATCGGTGGAACCAAAATGGGTGCCGGCGACGGCGGCGGTCGTGTAGATCCACATCGCGAACAGCGCGAACCACGAGAAGAACTGCACCCAGGCCAGGCGACGCATGGTGCGCGGCATCGCACGCAGGTCGTCGACGATGGTGGCCAGCATGTTCGCCCCCGGCACACAGCGCGCCACACCCAGCAGCACGCCATACGCCATGCACAGGCCAGCCAGCACATACAGCATGCGGTCACCCTGCCGCGCCGCGATGGCGGCGGCCAGCACGATGCCCACCGCCACCCAGCCGCCGATCTGCGCCCACGGCGGCGGTCCTGCCACGCGCGCACTCTGGTGCACCGCGGACGGCTCGGCATCATCGAAGCTGGCCAGCTCGGCCGGCGAGTATTCCCGGGTGCTGACCACGGTCCAGGTGATCGCCGCGAGCAGCACCGCCGCCCCGAAGTAGAACGCGTAGCGCACGGTATCGGGCACCTGCCCTGCGGCCGCCGTGTTGGCCACGCCGAGGTGGGCCAGGATGAAAGGCAGGAAGCTGGCGACGATCGCACCGATGCCGATGAAGAAGCTCTGCATCGCAAAGCCGGTCGGCCGTTGCCGGGGGGCCAGCTGATCCCCGACGAACGCGCGGAACGGCTCCATCGATACGTTGATCGAGGCATCCAGCACCCAGAGCGTGCCGGCCGCAATCCACAGCGTCGGCGAGTTCGGCATCACCAGCAGGGCGAGCGTGGTCAGCACGGCACCGATCATGAAGAACGGGCGGCGGCGGCCCCAGCGCGTCCAGGTGCGGTCGGACAGGTAGCCGATCACCGGCTGCACCAACAGGCCGGTCAATGGCGCGGCGATCCACAGCCCGGGCACCGCATCCATCGGGGCGCCGAGCGTCTCGAAGATGCGGCTGGCATTGGCGTTCTGCAGGGCAAAGCCGAACTGGATGCCGAGGAAGCCGAAACACATGTTCCAGATCTGCCAGAACGACAGCGTCGGTTTGGGCGAACGGCTCATCGGCGCGGCTCCGGCGAGGCTGCGACCGGCATCAGGGTCAGCGCGGACACGCGGGCCTGATTGAGCACGCCCTCACGGCCACCCTTGCCGCCGTTGTACTGCGCGAAGTGGGTCAACGCACTCATGTTGAAGCCCTCGTCCAACGTGACGCGGCAGGCGCGTGCCGGCAGCTCGAATTCAACCGCCGTGGAGTCCTGTTCGCCCACGCTGTGCGGCATCACGATGGGGCGGCGCTGCTCCGGTTGACCCTCGCATTGCAGCACCAGCGTCTTCACCGCTGCAGTCACGCCGGTGTTGATCGGGCCGTTGGGGTTGTCGTAGCGCAGGCGTGCACGCCAGCGGCCGGCGGTCGGTGCGATCCACTGCCAGTGCGTGTCGCCGGCCAGCACCTGCTGCGGGCCGATGCAGGTCATCGGGCTGTGCAGCGATTCCAGCGCGCCCTCCCGGCGGGTCAGGCTCAGGCAGTGACTGGCACCGTCCCGGGCAATCGTGGCGACACCCCGTGTGGGCGCCAGCGTCTGGCCGTCGCGCCACAGCACGTGCCCGGCAGGCACCGTGATCTGCCAGCCCGCCGTCGTTTCGCGCGGCACCGGGGTGGCTGGGGTGGCCGGGGCGAACACCGCCGAGGGACGCAGGATGGCCGGTGATGGTGTCGCGCCCGTCGCATGCAACGGCACCAGCTGCACCGTGGTGGTGCTGCCATCGCGCTGGATATCACCCGCCACCAGCAGCTCGCCGGCAAGCTGCTTCGGTCGCACCAGGACGTAACGCTGTTCGCCATCGTCCAGGCGGATGCGGTCCTGCGCACCAAACAGCGTCGGCACCAGGGACACCGGCAGCTTCGGCGCGATGCGTCCGTCGTCTTCCACGCCGAACACCCCTTCCAGCACCATCGAGAGGTACCCGGCCACCGACCACAGCTGCCGCGGCGAATTGACTACCGGGCCGCTGAGGGCGCCTTCATCGACATGCACGGCCAGCGTGCGCATCTCGTAGTTCTCCATGTTGGAACCGGCCAGCGCGGTGCCGCGCATCAGCGATTCGATCTCCATGGCAATGCGCGGGGCATCGTCCAACCGGCGCGCTGCCCGCAGCGAGTACGCGCTGACGAAGGGCCAGATGCCGCGGTTGTGGTAGATCGGCTGCTGCGCTTCCTGCGGCCAGACGACCGGGCTGCCACCGGCCACGGCCGGGTAATTCGCCAGCGCGCGGCGTGCGCGATCGGCCGGGAACACATCGGCCAGCACGCCCAGCGAGAGCGCGAGCAGGTCGTACTTGGCGTACGGCACCGGGTGCGCCACCTCGCCGATATAGCTCATGTACTGGCCAGCCTCCTCGCGCCAGAAGCGTGCGTCGATCTGGCGGGCCAGCGCATCGGCCCATTCGCCGTACGTGGTGGCGCGCGCGTCGCCGCGCTGGCGTGCCAGCTGCTCGGCCAGTCGCAGCGCCTGGTAATGCAGCACGTTGGTGGAGAGCGCGAAGGACTCGCCGATGAAGCGGACATCCTCGCGGGTCCAGTCCGGATAGGTCTGCTCGCGCCAATCCAGGAACGAAGTCTCGCCGCGATACAGGCCGATCCGCGCCTCGAACACCGCCTCGCGATCCTGTGCCAGGGTGGCCTGCAGTGCCTGCCAGACCTGCTCGGCAAAGGCCGCGTCATCCAGCAGCCCACGTGCGGCCAGGAACCACACCACGCGGTCGCTGCTGATCGGCCAGCTGCCACCGGAGCCGGTGTCCTGCGCCACGAACAGACCGGGCGTATGCCCATCGCGTGCGGTGGACAGCTTGAACCGCAGCGACTGGCGCGTGCGTACGGGATCCAGACGCGACAGCGCCAGATCGGCGGCGAAGCTCACATCGCGGGTCCACACATAGGGCCAGCGCGCGCCGGTCTGGAAGCACTCGCAGTCCACGGGCTTACCGTGATTGAAGGCCGGGTCGCGGATCGCATCCACGCGGTCGGCATCCATCTCCTGCTGGGCCAGCCCGAACAGCGCATCGAACAGCACACTGCCGGTCTCGCCGCGCATCGGCTGCGCGCTGACGCGCACCTCGCCCTGCGGTGCATGCAGACGGTAGCCACCTTCAGCGGCGGTCTCGGCACGCGCATGGCGGCCATCGAAGTCCAGGTCGGCCGCACGTGCGGTGGACCCCATCGCTGCCCCGAGGGCAACGGTCAGGCAGATCATCTTCAGCATCGAAGTGGCGAACCGGCTCGCGCCTGTTGCCTCCCTCCCCTTTGCTCGCGTTGTAGGTCCGCACCGCCTCGCGGCAATGCGCTCGCGGCCCCCTCCCAGGGTGCCTTGGGCCCATGGTAGACGGCACGCCGCAGCCTGCATCGAGCTGCATACGTATTCATGGCCAGGGCGGTCGGCAATCGTGACCGCATCGCTATAGTCCGGGGGTGTTTTCGGCCGCCTTGGGAGGGGAAATGCCGTCACTGTCGCATCCAACAAACGGGCCTTCCGCACGTTGTCGCCGGCCCCTGCTCGGCTGGATCCTCTGCGCATTCAGCGCCACCGTCTCGGCGGAACCGGTCACTGTCGCCAACGTCGAGTCGCCCGGCAAGGTCCTGCGCGTGTCGCTGCAACTGGACGGCGGCAACCCCAGCTATCGGGTTGAACGTTTCGGCGAGGCCGTGGTGGACAGCTCCAAGCTCGGCTTCCAGCTGCGCGATGGCCGCCTGGACCGGGATCTCGCCGTGGTGGGCCAGCAGTCGCGCAGCGTCGATGAAACCTGGGAACAGCCCTGGGGCGAGCGCCGGCTGACCCGCAATCACTTCAACGAAGTCGTCGTGCAGCTGGCCGAACGCAGCGGCGCCAAGCGCCGCATCGATGTGGTGTTCCGGGTCTATGACGACGGCCTCGGCTTTCGCTACCACTTCCCCGAGCAGCCGGGCATGCGCGAGGCGATCATCGACGATGAGCTGACCGAGTTCGCGATCGCGCCGACCTCCACCGCCTGGTGGATTCCGGCCGGTGAGCCGATTCACTACGAATATCTCTACCAGCGCACGCCGCTGGATCAGGTGCCGCTGGCACATACGCCGATGACGCTGCGCAGCCGCGATGGCCTGCATGTCGCCATCCACGAAGCCGCGCTGGTGGACTACGCCGGCATGTGGCTGCGCCGCACCGACGGCCAACGCCTGCGCGCGCAGCTGTCGCCCTCGGCCGAGGGCTGGAAAGTGCGGCGAAACCTGCCCTTCGACACCCCCTGGCGCACGCTGCAGATCAGCGACACCGCCGGCGGGCTGGTCGAATCCAGCCTGATCCTCAACCTCAACGAACCCAATGTGCTGGGCGACGTCAGCTGGGTAAAGCCTTCCAAGTACCTGGGCGTGTGGTGGTCGATGCATCTGGATGAGGAGAGCTGGGCCACCGGCCCGCGGCACGCCGCGACCACCGCCAAGACCCGACGCGTGATCGACTTCGCCGCCCGGCATGGCTTCCGTGGCGTACTGGTGGAAGGCTGGAATCCCGGCTGGAACGGTGAATGGGTCGGCAATGGTTATGCCTTCGATTTCACCCGGCCCACCGCGGACTTCGATATCGAGGCACTGTCGGCTTACGGCGCGAAGAAGGGCGTACACCTGATCGGCCACCATGAAACCGGCTGCGCGATCGAACACTACGAAGATCAGCTGGGCGCGGCGTTGGATCTGTATGCGCGGCTGGGCGTGGATGCATTCAAGAGCGGCTATGTCTGCGATGACGGCCAGGTCGACCGTCGCAACCCGGCCGGTGGGCCGCTGTGGCGCGAGTGGCACGACGGCCAGTTCATGGCCCGCCATCACCTCAAGGTGGTGCAGGAAGCAGCCAAGCGGCATATCGCGGTGAATCCGCACGAGCCGATCAAGGACACCGGCCTGCGCCGCACCTACCCGAACTGGATCACCCGCGAAGGCGCGCGTGGCATGGAGTACAACGCCTGGGGCCAACCGCCGAACCCGCCCGAGCACGAGGTCAACCTGGTGTTCACCCGGATGCTGTCCGGGCCAATGGATTACACCCCCGGCATCCTGAGTCTGAAGGGCCGCGGCGGTCAGGCGATCCCCAGCACGCTGGCCCGGCAGCTCGCGCTGTACGTGACGATCTACAGCCCAATCCAGATGGCGGCCGACCTGCCCGAGCACTACGAGCAGCACCGCGAAGCCTTCCGCTTCATCGAGGACGTCGCGGTGGACTGGGACGACAGCCGCGTGCTCAACGGCGAGGTGGGCGACTACGTCACCATCGTGCGCAGGGACCGCCACAGCCGCGACTGGTTCCTGGGCAGCATCACCGATGAACACGGCCGCGTGCTCCCGGTCTCGCTGGGCTTCCTGGCGCCGGGTGTGCGCTACCGCGCGGAGATCTACCGCGATGGCGACGGCGCGGATTTCCGCCGCAATCCCTTCGCCTTCGTGCGCGAAACGCGCGAGGTCACCAGCGCCGATGCGCTGACGCTGGTGCTTGCACCGGGCGGCGGCCAGGCGATCCGCTTTACCCCGTTGTAAGTCGCTCAGCCAGCGCCGCGTGCGTGGATGCGGCGTGCCGACCAACGGTCGGCACCTACCGGGCGCGTGTACGCCGGTGCGGCTGCAATAACGCACCTGTAATCGCTTCCAACGCTGCAAACGTCATTGAATACGTATGCAGGGTGATTCCTACAGCCGATGCGCTGCCTACCATAGCCACGCAGTCAACGGCCACCGCGCCATGACGCTCCCGGGTCCTCCGGGCAACCAAAAAATCGATTGGCAACATTGCCTGGGAGGGGAAAATGTTGAACCGCAAGCGCAGCGCGCTGAGTCTCGCGCTGGCCGTCGCCCTGACGCCGTTGATGGCGTCGGCGCAGACCGCCGAACCCAGTACCACCACTGCACGGACCGGCACCGCGGCGACCAATCTGGACACGGTCCAGGTCACCGGCATCCGCCGCGGCATCGAGAACGCGATCGCGATCAAGCAGGACGCGACCTCGGTGGTCGAAGCGATTTCGGCCGAGGACATCGGCAAGCTGCCCGACGTGAGCATCGCCGAATCGCTGGGCCGCCTGCCCGGTCTGGCCGCCCAGCGGGTGGCCGGGCGTGCCCAGGTGATCAGCGTGCGCGGCCTGTCGCCCGACTTTGCCACCACCCTGCTCAATGGACGCGAAGTGGTCAGCACCGGTGACAACCGCAGCGTCGAGTTCGATCAGTACCCCTCGGAGCTGGTCAACGGCGTGACCGTGTACAAGACCCCGGACGCCGCCCTGGTCGGCCAGGGCCTGTCGGGCACCATCGACATGCAGACCGTGCGCCCCCTGAGCTTCGCCGAGCGCGTGATCGCGATCAGCGGCCGCTACCAGAAGAGCTCGCTGGGCAAGGCCGCCAATGTCGATCCGTACGGCAACCGCTTCAGCGCCAGCTACATCGACCAGTTCCTCGACAACACCTTGGGCATCTCGATCGGCTACGCGCACAGCGACATGCCCATCCAGGAGAACCAGGTCGGGCTGTACGAACCGTGGACCACCGAGCAGACCGACCAGGGCAACCGCCCCGGCCTGGCCCCGGGCACGGTGTTCTCCGACGGCATCAAGGCGCTGCGCCGCACCGGTAACAACGAGCGCGACGGCGTGATGGCCACCGTCCAGTTCCGCCCGTCGAACGTGTGGACCAGCACCCTGGATGCGTTCCACACCGAAGCCGAGCAGATCGATACCGCCAACCAGTTCGAGGTCAACCTCAGCAACTACAACGGCGGCTATACCCCGGGCCTGCTGATCACCAACCCGCAGATCAACGCCGATGGCACCTTCGCCGGCGGCGTGGCGACCGGCGTGTATCCGCTGGTGCGCGGCATGTACAACAAGCGCAAGGACAAGATCGACGCGTTCGGCTGGAACAACGAGTTCAACTTCGAGCGGGTCAAGGTTGTCGCCGATGTGAACTACTCCAAGGCCACGCGCAACGAACTGAACCTGGAAAACAACCTGCAGCTCACGCCGATGCCGCAGCTGGATTCGGTCGGGGTGGTGGTCAAGCCGGACGGGTTCTCGCAGATCAGCCCGGGGCTGGACTATTCCAACCCGGACGCGCTGTTCCTGACCAACACCATCTACGGCTCCGGCTACGGCAAGGTGCCGATGGTCGAAGACCGCCTGAAGGGCGCCCGCCTGCAGGCCACCTTTGCGATGCCCGATTCGCTGCCGTGGTTCTCCGATGTGGACGTGGGCGTGAACTACGCCGACCGCCGCAAGGACAAGACCCAGGCCGAGGGCAACATCCTGCTCGGCGACCAGGGCGATGCCAACATCGCCGGTGACCTGCAGTACGCACCGGTCAACCTGGGCTTCGCCGGCATCGGCTACATCCCCGCCTGGAACGTCCCGGCCGCGGTGGACCGCTACATGGTCTTCAACCCGGTCACCAACCTGGACTACCTGATTCCCAAGGCCTGGACGGTGCAGGAAAAGACCAGCACCGCCTGGATCCGCGCCAACATCAACACCGACCTGGGCGAGGTGGGCCTGCGCGGCAACATCGGCGTGCAGATGGTGCGCACCGACCAGAGCTCGCAGTCCAACTACTTCGACCGCTCGCGTCCGGACGGCCAGAACATCCTGCCGATCGATGACGGCAAGACCTACACCGATTGGCTGCCGAGCTTGAACCTGGCCTTCATGTTCCCGCACCAGCAGACGCTGCGTTTCGCCGTGGCCAAGCAGGTGGCACGCCCGCGCGTGGACCAGATGCGCGCCGGCCTGGAGTTCGGCGTGGACACCGCCACCGGCAAGCCCGGCGGCAGCGGCGGCAACCCGCTGCTGGATCCGTGGCGCGCCAATGCGATCGATCTGTCCTACGAAAAGTACTTCGGTGAAAAGGCGTATGTGGCGGCTGCGGTGTTCTTCAAGGACCTGAAGTCCTACGTCTACACGCAGTCGCGCGATGACTACGACTTCAGCGATCTGCTGGCCAGCTACGTACCACCGCCGGGCATGATCGTGCCGGTGCTGCCGACCGGCACCTTCTCGGCCCCGCAGAACGGCCAGGGTGGCAAGCTCAAGGGCCTGGAGCTGACCGCCTCGTTCCCGCTGGAGATGCTGACCGAGACCTTGCGTGGCTTCGGCGTGCAGGCCAGTGCGACGTTCAACGACAGCGACATCAAGATCCTGGATCCGGAAAGCGCGTCCAGCGTGGGCAGCGATCCGATCAGCCTGCCCGGCCTGTCCGAGCGCGTGTACAACTTCACGGCGTACTACGAGCGCAGTGGGTTCGAGGCCCGCGTGAGCCAACGCCGCCGTTCGGATTTCATCGGTGAGATCGGCAACTTCAACGGCAACCGGACGCTGCGGTATGTGGTCGGTGAGAACGTGACGGATGCGCAGGTCAGCTACACCTTCGCGGACAGCAGCAGTCTGCATGGGCTGACGCTGTTGCTGCAGGGAAGCAATCTGACCAACGAGCCGTATCGCACCTACGCTGGCACGAAGGATCGACCGCTGGAGTACGTGGAGTGGGGCCGCACGTACATGCTGGGTGTGAACTACAAGTTCTGATGTTGCTCTTGTCAGCGACTTAGTGGCGACATCGAAAACCCGCTGCTTGTGCAGCGGGTTTTTTGTTGGCTTTTCTCTGACTCTGAAGAGCGTCAGCGCCGGATGTCCGTGGCCTGGTCGGGGGTGTGTGGGTTCGCGGGACGCGCCGTAAACCCATCCTTGGGGGCTCGTGAGCCGCATCCATGCGGCACAACGGTCCCGCCAACCCACACACCCCCGCCCTTCGACAGTGGGTTGGTGGCCATGGCAGTGCAGTGCAGTGCAATGCATTGCGACGCAGCGCAAAGAAGGATCGAACCAGGTGTCTGCGGTTCGGACCAGCTCGAGCAGTTCGGCCGCCTCGACACTTTTGACCGTGCCGACCACGTCGAACGCCCCGATTGCCCTGACCGCCCGGACTGTTCCGCTCCCACCGACCAGACCGATCAACCCGATCATCTCGACCGCGCTGGCCGATCCGACCATTGCGCATGCTTCAGCTGCTAGCGTCGCTTTTCCCTTGCGCACCAGCCCATTGTCAAAGGGCGGGCACGGGTGGGTTGGCGGGACCATGAGCGCCATGGATGGCGCGACATGAGCCTACACGGACGTACTTGCGGCGGGTCCCGCCAACCCCCCCCTGCCCGCCCAAACCAGCCCCAGCCCCCCCCCACCCCCCCTTGGCCGTGCGGGGGCCCACCGCACGAACGCAAGACAAAAAAAGGGCGAGGCACCCGGCCCCGCCCTCTCAATACCACCGGAAACCCACTCAGCTGCGTCGCGCGCAAAACATCGACTGCGCCGGCAACACCAACTCACCACCGACCACCTCGCCGACATCCGGACCCGGAACATGCATCGCCTGCCAGTCACCCACCGGCAGCGCAACCCGAGCCGTCCCGGCCGACAGATTGAACGCCAACAGCAACGTCTCCTCCCCGTGCACCCGCTCGAACATCAACACCGGCTCGGCGCACTCGAGGAAACGAATATCCCCCACCAACAGCGTCGGCATCGTCCGCCGCCATGCCAGGAACTGACGGAACGCGTTCAACACCGAATGCGGATCCTGTTCCTGCGTCGCCACCGACGCGGCCTGATGCTCCGCCGGAATCGGCAGCCACGGCTCGCCCGTCGTGAAGCCCGCCTTCGGCGCATCCAGCCACGGCATCGGCGTACGGCAACCGTCGCGGCCCTTGAAGTTCGGCCAGAACGTAATGCCGTACGGGTCCTGCAGCGCCTCGAACGGCACGTCCGCCTCGCCCAACCCCAGTTCCTCGCCCTGGTACAGGCAGATCGAACCGCGCAGCGAGCACAGCATGGCCACCAGCATCCGCGCCAGGCGCGGTTGGGCCGGATGGCCACCCCAGCGCGTCACCGCACGCTCCACATCGTGGTTGGAGATCGCCCAGCACGGCCAGCCTTCGGTCATGGTGGCTTCCAGCCGTGACACGGTGTCGCGGATGTAACCGGCGCTGAAATCCTTCACCAGCAGCTCGAAGCTGTAGCCCATGTGCAGGCGGCCCGGGGCGGTGTACTCGGCCGTGGTCGCCAGCGAATCTTCCGCGGAGATCTCGCCCAGGCTGACCGAGCCCGGGTACGCGTCCAGCAGCACGCGCAGCCGCTCGATGAAGCCGATGTTCTCCGGCTGGGTGTTGTTGTAGTAGTGGTACTGATAGGCGTACGGATTGTCCGCGCTGAAGCCACGGCCGAGGCGCTTTTCCAGCGGCTTGGCCGGGTTGTCACGCAGTTGTGCGTCGTGGAAACAGAAGTTGATCGAATCCAGGCGGAAGCCATCCACGCCACGGTCGAGCCAGAACCGCACGTAATCCAACGTGGCCTGCTGCACCGCCGGATTGTGGAAGTTCAGGTCGGGCTGGTCGGCCAGGAAGTTGTGCAGGAAATACTGCTCGCGGCGCGGCTCCCACTGCCAGGCCACGCCGCCGAAGATCGACATCCAGTTGTTGGGCGGGGTGCCGTCCTCGCGTGGATCGGCCCACACGTACCAGTCCGCCTTGGGATTGGTGCGGTCCTGCCGGCTCTCCTGGAACCAGGCATGGTCGATCGAGGTATGGCTGAACACCTGGTCGATCATCACCTTCAGGCCCAGCGCGTGCGCTTTGGCGAGCAACTGGTCAAAATCGGCGAGCGTGCCGAACAACGGATCGACGTCGCGGTGGTCGGCGATGTCATAGCCGAAGTCGGCCATCGGCGATTTGAAGAACGGCGACACCCAGATCGCGTCGACGCCGAGCGCGGCGACATAGTCCAGCCGCTCGATGATGCCGGGCAGGTCGCCCACGCCATCGCCGTTGGCGTCCAGGAAACTGCGCGGGTAGATCTGATAGATGACGGCACCGCGCCACCATGGAGACTGCGACATTGGGGCCCCCCTTCGGGCTTCCACGGCACCCGCGAGGGGGCCAGAAACGAACCCGACAAGCTTAGCTGGGCGCCTCCAGCGGTGGGGTTGCATGCATACGTATTCACGCCGGATGGCGGCGCCTCCCCCAAGCCGGACACCCCATCGTGCCGGGCAATACCCGCCACGCGCCCGGGCGCGAGGGTCGAGGTCGCCGTGATCATCTCCCCTGTCCCCATGCCTGTCGCCCCCTTGCCCACGCGACAGCGGCGTCTTCGCGGGCGGAATACGACGGCACCGCCTATAATTCCGCCCAAGCCTGAAAGTCAGACCGCATGACCATCACCGAAGACACCCGCCCCGCGCTGGGCCTGCCCCAGATCCAGACGCTCGCCGCGCCCGACATGGACGCCGTCGATGCGCTGATTCGTCGCCGACTGTCCTCGGATGTCGTGCTGATCAACCAGATCGCCGACCACATCATCTCGGCCGGCGGCAAGCGCCTGCGCCCGATGCTGGTGATGCTGGCTGGCCACGCGGTCGGCCAAGCCGGCCCGGAACACCACCAGCTGGCGGCCATCATCGAGTTCATCCACACCTCGACCCTGCTGCATGACGACGTGGTGGACGAATCCAGCCTGCGGCGTGGCCGCAGCACCGCCAATGCGCTGTGGGGCAATGCCCCGAGCGTGCTGGTAGGCGATTTCCTGTACTCGCGCAGCTTCCAGCTGATGGTCGAACTGGACCGCATGCCGGTCATGCGCATCCTGGCCGACACCACCAACCGGATCGCCGAGGGTGAGGTACTGCAGCTGCTGCATGTCCACAACCCGGATACGGACGAAGCCGCTTACCTGCGCGTGATCGAGCGCAAGACCGCGGTGCTGTTCGCTGCCGGCACCCGTCTGGGCGCGCTGGCCAGCGGCGTGGACGAAGCCACCCAGCAGGCGCTGTACGACTACGGCATGAACCTGGGCTACGCCTTCCAGATCGCCGATGACGTGCTGGACTACTCGGCCAATGCCGATGAGCTGGGTAAGAACCTGGGCGACGATCTTGCCGAGGGCAAGGCCACCCTGCCGCTGATCCACGCGATGGCGCATTCCGATGCGACCACCCGTGACCGCCTGCGCGAGATCGTGCAGAACGGTGACGCCGAGGCGATGACGGAGGTGCTGGCGGCCATCCATGCCACCGGCGGGCTGGAGTACAGCCGCGCCCGTGCCGAGGAATACGCCGATGCCGCCGAGCGTGCGCTCGACGGCCTGGCCGACAACGATGCCGTGGCCGCGCTTCGCGGGCTGGCCCGTTACGCGGTGCAGCGCTCGCATTGATCGGAAAGCGTGCCGACCAACGGTCGGCACCTACCGGCGTGTCGTCTCGAACCGCTCCTCGAAGAACTCATCCAGCGCCTTCCACGCGCGCTTGGCCGCGCGCTCGTTGTACTGGCACCCCGGCGGACTGTTCGCATCCGACTCGGCAAAGCAGTGCACCGCCCCGCTGTAGTTGGTGAACGCCCAGTCGACCTGGGCGGCGTTCATTTCCTGCTCGAAGCTGGCGATGTCGTCCTTGCTCACGCTCTTGTCGTCGGCGCCATTGAGCACCAGCACGGAGGGATGGGTGCCACCGGCCTTGGCCGGCAGCGGCGAGCCCAGCCCACCGTGCAGGCTGACCACACCGGCCAGCGGTGCGCCAGCGCGCGCCATCTCCAGCACCGTGGTGCCGCCGAAGCAGAACCCGACCGCGCCGATCCGGCTGGCATCCAGCGGTGCCTTGCCGGCCTGCGCCTTCAACACCTCGATCGCCTTGAGCGCACGCGCCCGCAGCACCGGACGGTCATTGCGCAGCTTGGTCGCCACCGGACCGGCCTCGGCATCGGTCTTCGGACGCACACCCTTGCCGTACACATCGGCCACCAGCACCACATAGTCATCGCCGGCCAGCTGCTTGGCCTTGGCGATGGCCGAATCGTTGACCCCCTTCCAGTTGGGCACCATCACCAGGCCAGGGCGTTTGTCGTTGTCGCTGTCGTCGTAGACCAGCACTCCGCTGAAGGTGGTGCCGTCCTGTGTCCACTCCACCGGCTTGGCCTGCATCGCCGCCAGCGCGGGCAGCGCCGTCATGCCCAACAGCACCGCCGCACCCCACCGCCATTGCCTGTTCATGCGTCTGCTCCCGACAGAAAGAGCCCCGAGTGTATGACGGCCGGTTGACGAGACCGTGTAGAAGCGCCGGCGCGACGTGCAACCCCGTGAATTAACTACCTCCGTCCCTGTTATGGCAGGCTGGCCGCCCCCTTTGCATGGAACCCCGCATGAGCCTTGTCGATCGTTTCCTTTCCGGCCTGGTGCCGCGCCTGCCCCACGACGATGCGCGGATGTGGGCCTGGGTCGAGGGCGCCAGCACGGCCGATCTGCAGCGCCTGCGCGAGCGCTGGCCGCAGGTGCCCGAGAGCCTGGTGGCGCTGCTGGGGCGGGTCGATGGCACGCATTTCCGCACCTACCCGGGTGGCGAGGCGGTGGTGCTGATGCTGGGCTCGGATGTCGAGGAGGGGCATTACCCCTACTACCTGCGTTCGGTGGACCAGATATTCGAGGACAGCGCGCAGTGGGATGACAGCATCCGCTCGATCTACGAGGAATGGCTGGAGGAAGACCCCGAGATCCTCGGCGAGGGCATCGATGCGGATCTGCCGATGGGCAAGCGCCTGTGCTTCTCGCACTGCATGAACAACGGCGGCACGTCGATGCTGTACCTGGATTTCGACCCCGCGCCGGGCGGCACGGTCGGCCAGGTGGTGCGCTACCTGCACGACCCGGACAGCTATGCCGTGATCGCACCGGGTTTCGATGCGTACCTGCAGCAGCTCATCGACGGGGATTACGCGTTCATCGATGAGGAAGAAGCCTGATTGCAGGATCCCACGCAGCCGACCAACGGTCGGCTCTACCGTGGCACGTTATGCGATCCCGATGCCCGGGATCGCCGTGATCGCATCGGGATCAAACCCCGCCAGTTCGGCGAAGTGCCGGCCACGCGCGACGTAGTCGCGGTACACGCCGTAGCTCGGCGCACCCGGCGACAGCAGCACCACCCCGCCCTGCCCGCCGAGCGCGGCCTGCGCCAGCCGCATGGCGTCGGGCAGATCGGTAGCGGCATGCAGACCGAAACTGCCGGCATCGGCCAGCGGCTGCAGCAGCGCGTGGATACGCGGGCCGTTGGCGCCCATGGTGACGATCTCCACCGGCGGCACGTCGTGGGCCATGTGCGCGACGAAGTCGTGCCAGTCCAGGCCACGATCATGGCCGCCCACCAGCAGCGCGATGCGGCGACCGGCGAAGCATTCCAGCGCCGCCAGGCTTGCGTGCGGCGTGGTGCTGATCGAATCGTTGACGAAGGTGATCCCCTCGCGCGCACCGATGGTCTGCAGGCGGTTGGGCAGCGGGCGGAAGGCCTGCACCGCCGGGGCCAGGGCCACCGCGTCCAGGCCCAGCGCCTCGATCGCCGCCAGCACCGCGCACAGGTTGCCGCGGTTGTGTCGGCCGGGCAGCGGCGTGTGTGAGGTGTCGAACACGGCCTGCTCGCCGCGATGCACGACATCGCCGCGCATATGCCAGCCCAGCGGCTGGTTGAACCAGATGACCTCGCTCTCCGGCAGCGACAACGCTGCCAGGTGCGGGTCGGCCGCATTGAGCACCGCGATCCGCGGCGCGGCCCCGGTGACCAGCTGCAGCTTGTCGTCGATGTAGCGTGCTTCGCTGCCGTGCCAATCCAGGTGCTCGGGGAACAGGTTCAGCACGATGGCGACCTGCGGGTGCGCGCCACTGCGCGCAACCTCGCCGGTCTGGTAGCTGGAGAGCTCCACCGCCCAGTACTGCGGCACCGGCTGCGGGTCGAGCACTTCCAGCAGCGGCAGGCCGATGTTGCCGATCAGCCCGGTGCGCGCGCCCGAGGCGCGCAGCAGATGCGCCAGCAGCGCGGTGGTGGTGCTCTTGCCCTTGGTGCCGGTCACGCACACGGTATCGTGCACGATGCCGTCGGCGGCGGCCTGTTCGGCGAACCACAGCGAGGTACCGCCGATGAACTGCGTGCCCTGCGCCGTGGCGTGCAACGCAGCGTCGCCATACGGGCTGATGCCCGGCGACTTGATCACCACCTCGAACGCGGCCAGCGCCTCGCCGGTGACATCCGAACGGACCGTCAGCGCGCCGTGGGTTTCCTCGCGCGCACCGGTGGCCTCGGCCTCCGGGCAGAACAGGGTCAGCGGCAGCGACGGCAGCCGCTGCTGCAGGACGCGAAACGCGGCGCGTCCCTCACGTCCCCATCCCCACAATGCAACGCGTTTGCCATCAAGCTGCGAAATTCGCACGCAGACGCTCCCAGATCGCCGGCGGAATGCGGTGCTCGCCTTCCAGTGCCAGCAGCGGTTCGATCTGCAGTTCAGTGGCGTCCAGCTGCGGGCGGATCTCGTGGACGAAGCGCTTCACCAATGCGTCTTCATTCCACTCCGGGCGCGCGGCCAGGGTCGCCATCGCGGCGCGCGATTCGCGGCCTTCGCCCACGCACTCGAACGGCTTGTGGTCCTGGAATTCCAGCAGCGCATCGAAGCCCGGGGCCTGCTCGATATCGTCGAGCAGGTTGCGGCCGAAGATGCCGACCAGGCGCATCTTGGGCATGAACGGGGCCAGCGCCAGGAACACGAAGTGGCACTTCGGGCAGACGCCGCACCAGCGGTTCACCGGGCGCTCGCCCAGGATGTGGAAATTGCGGTTGCAGCTGGAGAAATGCGCGTCGTAGACATCGCGCTTGGCGAACTGACGCGCCACCGCCAGCTCCGAGAGCGGGCGCAGCAGCGAGTAGTAATGCAGGTCCGCGGCGACATGCTGCTCCAGGTGCTCACCGAAGGCCTGCTCGAACGCCCAGCCCTTCGACCACTGGTGATTGACCTCGCCGGTGCCCGGAATCTGGCTGCCATAGCTGGCCGAGCGCTCGTTGGAGAACACCACCTGGTCCACGCCCTGCAGCAGCGCGGCCAGCACCAGGATCGCCGAGTTCACCGCGGTGACCGGGATATGGCCGTTCCAGGCACCCTGGCGGTTGAGCTCGAACAGCTCCGGGGCCAGCGTGCGGCCGATGTTGAGGATCGGCAGGCCGGTGCGCTCGGCGCAGGCACGGATCAGCTGCGAGCCGCCGATCCACGTGACCGTTTCGGCGATGCCCAGGCTGCGCAGCGCTTCGATGCTGACCAGCGAATCCTTGCCGCCGCCGATGGCGACCAGCGCGTGTTCGCGCAGGCCCAGCACCGGTGCGGTGAAGGCCTCGCCCTCCACCGGCAGGCGGAAGCGGCCACGCAGGTTCAGGCCATTGCGGTAGGCGAACTCGCCCAGACCGTTGAGGTACACCGTCTCGACCAGCGCAGCGGTGGCCGCATCGATCGTGTAGCTGTCGATACGCACCTGTTCGGGCACGCCGGCCTTGTAGTAGCTCACGCCGGCCATCAGGTGCAGCAGGCGCAGGGCGCGCTGCACTGCCTCGGCGCGGTCACCCTCGAGCACGAACGGCGCGCCCGGAATGGTCACCGTCTCGATCAATTCCGGGCCGTCATCGAAGGCGTAGACCAGCTGCGCCACGCCGGTGTCCGCGGCGAAGTCGCAGCGGACGAAGCGGAAAACGGCAACCTGGTGTTTATCAAAAGCAGTCATGGTGTATCCGGTTTGGAAGGCGGCAGGCAGCGGTCAAGGACCATCATCGATGACGTCCTCGCGCGGCAGCTCGCGCTGGTTGTAAGTGTTGGCCATGACGTAGCCATACGCGCCGGCGTCGGCGATCAGCATCACATCGTCCGGCGCGGTCGAGGCCGGCAGGCGGCGGCGCTTGCCGAACACATCGCTGGATTCGCAGATCGGGCCGACCACATCGAACATCGCTTCGGAGTAGCCGCTCAGGCGGCTGAGGTTCTCGATGTCATGCCAGGCGTCGTACAGCGCCGGACGCATCAGCGTGTTCATGCCTGCATCCAGGCCGACGCGGCGGATGCCATCCTTCTCCACCACCTGGGTGGCCCGCGCCAGCAGCACGCCGGACTCAGCCACCAGGTAGCGACCCGGTTCGATCGCCAGGCGGAACGCCGGGTGCACGGCCTTCACTTCGGCCAGGCCGATCGCCCAGGCCTCCAGATCGAACGGCTCGTCGTCGGCGCTGTACGGGATCGGCAGGCCACCGCCGATATCGATGGTCTCGATGCTGCCGATGCGGCGGGCGAACCCAGCCAGTTCATCGCACATCAGGCGCCAGTGCTGCGCGGTTTCCACGCCGCTGCCCAGGTGCGCATGCAGGCCGACCACGCGGGTGCCCAGCTCGCCGGCAATGCGCACGAACTCATCCACGCGGGCGATCGGCAGGCCGAACTTGGAGTCCTTGCCGCCGGTGCGGACCTTGGCATGGTGGCCTTCGCCACGGCCCAGGTCCACGCGCAGCCACAGCTCGCGGTTGCTGAACAGTTCCGGCCAGCGCTGCAGGGCTTCCACGTTGTCCAGGGTAACGGTCACGCCCAGCGCGAACGCGGCATCGTACTCGGCATGCGGCGCGAAGCTGGGGGTGAACAGCACGCGCTTGGGCGACAGCGTCGGCAGCGTGTTGAACACGTGCTTGAGCTCGCCGTGCGACACGCACTCCAGGCCGAAGCCTTCCTGCTCCAGCACCTCCAGGATGGCCGGGTGCGAGTTGGCCTTGATCGCGTAGTAGCGCTGGTCGATCGCCTTGATCGCGTTCAGCGCGCGCGCACGCGCCCGTACCGTCGGCAGGTTGTAGACGTAGCGCGGCGTACCGGCCTGGGCAAGCGTCAGCAGGTGCTCGCGCTGGCCCCGCCACCAGGCGGTTTCGCGCGGGCGGATGGTACCGGCGATTTCGCGCCAGCGCGGGCCGAACACTTCGCCCTCTTCCACCGGCATCGCGCCGCTGTCGATCAGCTCGGCGTGCAGGATCGGCAGCAGGCCGTCCGCATCCGCTTCGTCGATGACGAAGGTCAGGTTCAAGTCGTTGGAAGACTGCGAAATCATGTGCACGCGTTCGCGGCCGAAGGTGGCCCACACGTCCGAGAGCTTGTGCAGCATCGAGCGCATGCCGCGGCCGACCAGGGTGATCGCCGCGCACGGCACGATGATCTTGACCTTGCAGATCTGCGACAGATCGGCCGACAGCGCGGCCAGCACATCGGTGCTGACCAGGTTTTCGGACGGGTCCAGCGAAACGGTCACGTTGGTCTCGGCCGAACCGATCAGGTCGACCGACAGGCCATGCTTCTTGAACAGCCCGAACACGTCGGCCAGGAAGCCGACCTGCTGCCACATGCCGATGCCTTCCATCGAGACCAGCACGATGCCGTTGCGGCGGCTGATCGCCTTCACGCCCGGGACGGCGGCCGCATTGCCGTCGATGCTGGTGCCGGGCAGCTCGGGGCGCTCGGTGTCCAGGATCGCCATCGGCACGCCGGCATCGCGGCACGGCTTGATCGAGCGCGGGTGCAGCACCTTGGCGCCGGTCGTCGCGATTTCCTGCGCCTCGTAGTAATCCAGGCGGGTCAGCAGGCGCGCATCCGGCACGTCCTTCGGGTTGGCGCTGAACATGCCCGGCACGTCGGTCCATATCTCCACGCGGCTGGCGCCGAGCAACGCACCGAAGTACGCCGCCGAGGTATCCGAGCCACCACGGCCCAGAATCGCGGTACCGCCATCGGCATGACGCGAGATGAAGCCCTGGGTGATCAGCATGCGGGTCGGCTGGGCGCGGAAACGTGCCGCCCAGTCGGCCTCGGCACGCCACTGGCAGTTCACCGACAGGCGCTGCGACCATTCGCTCTGGCTGGGCTGCGGCGGCAGTGCATCCAGCCACTCGCGCGCATCCATCCACCCGAAATCCAGGCCACTGGCGCGCAGGTAGGCCGCACCGACGGTCGAGGACAATAGTTCGCCCTGGCCCAGCACCTCGGCCTGCCACTCCAGCGGCCGACCGGCGGCACGCGGATCGTCCAGCAGCCCGGCCAGCGCGTCCAGACGCACGTCCAGCGCGGTGCCGTCCAGCTCCAGCTCGGTCAGGAATTCGCGGTGGCGCGCGACCAGCGCGGCGATACGGTCGCGGCTGTCGGCGGCGCCATCAGCGATCGCGGTGAGTTCATTGGTCACCCCGGACAGCGCCGATACCACCACCAGCACGCGCGAGCCCGTTTCTTCCGCCCGTTTTTTCGCCAGTTTGCCGATGGTGTCCCAGCGGTGACGACGCGACACGGAGGTGCCGCCGAACTTCAGTACGATCCAGCGATCGACAAGGGGGGAAGCTGACATGGAGGTGGAGGTTTGGGTAGTGAGGGGGATCGCCCGGCACGCCGGGCCGAACCCCCGATTCTATGCCAAGCCTGCCCGTTGCAGGGCCAGGGCGGCCCAGGTCGGGTGGATTTGTCCCCGGACCGGTGCGCAGGCCGCCACACAGCGCCCGGAACAAGGCCCCGGTTGGTAAGCTGCCCGCCCGTTTTTCGTTGAGCGCCCCGCCATGACCTCCCGTCGTTTCCTGCAGCTGGATGTGTTCTCGCCCTACCCCGGCGCCGGCAACCCGCTGGCCGTCGTGCTCGATGCACAGGGCCTGGACGAGACGGCGATGCAGGCCATCGCCCGCTGGACCCGGCTGCCGGAGACCACCTTCGTGTTCCCGCCTGCAGCCCCGGGCGCGAGCTACGGCATCCGCATGTTCAGCCCGCAGAAGGAAGTCCCGTTCGCCGGCCACCCCAGCGTGGGCACCGCGCATGCCGTGCTGGAGCTGGGCGTGGCCGCACCGGTCGAGGGCATGCTGGTCCAGGACGGCATCGCCGGGGCCCTGCCGCTACGCGTGGACGGCAGCGGTGAGGCCCGCACCATCGCGATCCGTACCCCGCGCGCCGCGGTGGCCGAAGTGACCACGGCCGCCGACCCGCGCCTGCAGGCCGCGCTGGCGGGCTGGCCGCTGGGCCATCTGCCGCCGGCGCGCATGGCCGGTGGCCGCAGCTGGTGGGTGGTCGAACTCGCTGACGAGGCCGCCCTGCGCGCGCTCACCCCGGATTGGCATGCCGTGGCGACCTTGGCCGAGGCCACCGACAGCATGGGGGTCTTCGCCTATGCACGCAGCCAGGGCCAGGCGTGGGATCTTGCGGTGCGTGCGTTCGTCGGCAACGGTCGCCGCTTTGAAGATGCCGCCTCCGGTGCGGCCAATGCGGTGCTGGCTGCCTGGCTGGACAGCCGCGACGCGCTGCCTGGCACCGCGCACGGCTATGTGGTCAGCCAGGGTCGCGAAGTGGGCCACGATGCGCGCCTGACCCTGCGCATCGATGACCATGGCGATGTCTGGTCCGGTGGCCAGGTGCAGACCGTCATCCGCGGCACGCTGGACTGGTGATCCCGGCGGCGGCGCGTCAACGCGCCGCGTCGTACACCGGTGCGCCATCGACCCAGGTCGAGCGCACCTGCAGGTCCGCCAGTTCGGTAGGCGCGATGCTGAGCGGATCGCGATCGAGCACGACGAAATCCGCGCGCAGGCCGGGCTGCAACCGGCCGACCTGGGCCTCGTCATGGCCTGCCCACGCGGCGTCGGCAGTGAACCCCCGCAGCGCTTCGGCCGCGGTCAGGCGCTGATCGGGCTGCCAGCCCGCCGGCGGTTGGCCGGCACGGTCCTGGCGGGTGACCGCGGCATACAGGCCCAGGCGGGGATCCACCTGTTCCACCGGGAAATCCGAACCAAGCGCAAGACGGGCACCGGAGCCCAGCATCCGCCGCCACGCATAGGCCCCGAGGATCCGCTCGGGACCGACCCGATCCTGCGCCCAGCCCATGTCCGAGGTGGCGTGGGCAGGTTGCATCGAGGCGATCACGCCGAGGTGGGCAAAGCGCGGAATGTCCTCCAGCGCCACCACCTGCGCATGCTCGATCCGCCAGCGATGGTCGCTGCCACGGCGCTCGCCCAGCACCCTGGCATAGGTATCCAGTGCGATCCGGTTGCCACGATCCCCGATCGCATGGGTGGCGACCTGGACATGACAGCTATCGGCTTTGCGCACCGCCGTTTCGAAATCGGCCGGCGAGGTCACCAGCAGCCCACGGTTGTGCGGATCGTCGCTGTAATCGGCCAGCAGCGCGGCACCGCGGCTGCCCAGCGCGCCGTCCATGAAAAGCTTGACCCCGCGCATTTCCAGGCGGCCACCGGCATGCTGGTACGCGCCCTGCGCACACATATCCGCGAGGGCATCGCCATTGCCATCGGCATACGCATCGATGCGCAGCGGCAGCGCGCCGGCATCGGCGAAGCGGCGCATCAGGGCCAGATCGGCGCGCGATACGCCCATGTCGTGCACACCGGTCAGGCCTTGGCTGACCGCTTTATCCAGTGCGCGGGTCAGCATCTGCTCGCGGGCGGCGTCGCTGGGCGTTGGGATCGCCGCCTGCACCAGGCTCATCGCTTCATCGATGAACACCCCGCCCGGCTGCCCCTTGGCATCGCGCACGATGCGCCCACCGGCCGGCTGCCAGTTGCCCTTCAACGCGCGTTGGCCCGGCTCCCGTGCGACCGCGCGCAGTGCCGCACTGTTGCCCCAGCCCGCGTGACCATCGATGCGAACCAGCCAGACCGGCCGGTCCGGGAACGCCGCGTCGAGATCGGCCACCGTCGGGAACCGTTTGTCCGGCCACCGGTTCTGGTCCCAGCCGCTGCCCAGCAGCCAGCCCTCGGGATTGTCGGCCGCAAAGCGCTGCAGGCGCGCCACGATGTCCTGGGTGCCGGCCGCGCCGGTCAGGTCGGCCTGCATCAGGGTGCCGCCCAGGAACATCAGGTGTGCATGCGCATCGATCAGCCCCGGGATCACGGTGGCGTGGCCGACGTCGGTCAGCGCTGCCAGCGGATACAGCGTCAACAGTGCCTGGCGATCACCGACGGCGAGCACGCGCCCGGTGTCGGTATCCCACGCCAGCGCGGTGGCGGCGGGCGCGTCGGGATCCCCGGTATGGATGGTCGCGGCGGTCAGCAGGCGCACATCCGCCTGCGCGGTGCCGGCCAGCAGGCAGGCCATCAGGGCGGCAAGAGCGGTCGGACGCATGCAGATACCCCACAACAGGAAAGCGGCGACTATGCGGCCGCCGCTTTCCCATCACAATCTGCTGTGCACCAATCGCGGGCGCGGATCAGCCGGCCAACTCGGCCTCAAGGCTGATCGGTACCGCACTCAGCGCCTTGGACACCGGACAGTTCTGCTTGGCGTCATCGGCGATGGCACGGAACTGGGTGGCCTCGATGTTCGGCACTACGGCCTTCACCTTCAACGTGATCTGCGACAGCTGGGCCCCCCCCTCCATCGAGAGGTCCACCTTGGCTTCGGTATCCAGCGAGGTCGGCACGAAACCGGCCTCGGTGAGCTTGGCCGACAGTGCCATCGTGAAGCAGCCGGCGTGTGCGGCGGCGATCAGTTCTTCCGGGTTGGTGCCCTTCTCATCACCGAAGCGGCTGCTGAAGGCATAGCGGGTTTTGTCCATCAAGCCGCTCTGGGGCGTGCTCAATTGTCCCTTGCCTGTCTTGAGGTCACCTTCCCAATGCGCGGTGGCATGACGCGAAATACCCATCGTTGATCTCCTGCGGGATGAATGGCCAAGCCAGCCTAGACCGCCCCGCGTTAGCACCGTGTCTGGCCGCCGTCAGCGCCACGGCAGGCGGCGCTCCCAGCTGAATCGGCCATCAAGATCGATGCTGTTTTCAAGTGGTTTTCGTGCGACAGTCGGGGTGCGACGGTCCATGACCGATGGCCTCCGCCGCGAGGGCGGACCCTGTTTTTTGGCTATGACCTGATGCACTGCGGTAACGAAGGGCGTGGAAATCACCAATTTTTATGCGTTTGCCTATTGGCGGCGCCCCATAGTTGCCCTACATTTCGCTTGCCGACGGGGTTCGGCGCGACCAAACAACCAACCGTTCACGGAACAGGAAACCATGGCAAAGACCGCTAAGAAGGCTGCCCCGAAGAAGGCAGTAAAGAAAGTCGCTACGAAGGCAGCCGCGAAGCCGGCCGCTCCCAAGCCGATCAAGGAAGTGCTGAGCAAGTCTGGTCTGGTTGCACACATCGTTGAAGCGTCCGGCGTTGTCGCCAAGGACGTGCGCGCCGTGCTCGCCTCGCTGGAAGGCGCCGTCGCCGCTTCGGTGCACAAGAAGGGCGCGGGCAGCTTCACCCTGCCGGGCCTGCTGAAGATCTCCACCGTCAGCGTGCCGGCCAAGCCGAAGCGCAAGGGCATCAACCCGTTCACCAAGGAAGAGCAGTGGTTCGCCGCCAAGCCGGCGTCCACCAAGCTGAAGGTGCGTCCGCTCAAGAAGCTCAAGGATGCCGCGCTCTAATCTGCGCGCTTCCTGCAGCACCCGGACGGGACGGCATATGCCGTCCCGTTTTTTTTGGTGACGCGCGCGCAGCGAAACACAGCGTTGCCAGAGACGTGTGCGGCGCCCACGTGGCGCGAAGATGCCTGTCCTGCCGCGATCCACGGCATCGCAGAACCGAGCGGAACGCACAGGGTGGAACACTGCGTGCGACCGCGCCTGTCGCCGCCGCACACATCGCAGCCTATGGTGGCCTTGTCCCCCACCGCGCAGGCAGCCATGGCCAGCTCTTCTTCCCAGCGTTACCGCATCACCGTCACCCCGATCGAAAAGGACGGCCTGCAGTGCAGCGGGCGCTGCACCATCGAGCTGGAGCATCGTGCGCAGCAGGATTGGATGCGCCTGCTGGAAATCGCGCGGCGCAACACCGGGCTCAGCGGTGACGAACGTGCCGCGGCCATCGTGGCCACCCAGCTGCTGCGCGATCTCGCCCAGCGCCACGCCGAGGAACCCAGCCACCCGCTCACCGTGCTGCAGCCGCAGCTGGATGAGGTGCTCGCTGCGCTGGAGTCGATCCAGGGCGCGCCCTGAGCCAAGCGCCGGGCGTGGCGCTACACTCGGCGCTCTCCGGGGAGAGTCCTGCATGCGCCGCGCCGTCCTGTTGCTTCCGTTGCTGTTCCTGCACGGCTGCTCCTGCCAGCAGCAGCCGCCCCTGACCGAGTCAGCTGCGGCACGCGAAGGCGCAGCGCACGCCGATGACGTGCCACCTCAGCACAGTGCACCGACGCCCCCACCCACCGCCGCGCCACCGACCGCACTCAGTGCAGTGGCCGCGGACGCACTGGATGAGCCCTCGCTGGTGCATCGCTATCTGAGTGCATTGGCGCAGGGCGACGTCGCCACCGCCGACGCACAGTGGACCGGCGGCGGCCCGGGCGGCCACCCGGACGATGCCGCCCTTCGCGCATTGCCCGACTTCCGCGGGCTGCGCATCAAGACCAGTGCCCCGATCGCACGGGACACCGCCGAGCCCTCCCGGCTGCGCGAAGTGCCGGTCCAGATCCGGGTCAGCACCGGGACCAGCACGCTCCGTTTCGAGGGCTGGTATCGGCTGCAGCCCCGCGCGGATGGGAGCGGGTGGGAGATCCATGGCGCCTCGATCCAGCCGGTACTGAACTGACTGCATCGGCAGGGCGCACCGGCGCATCCTGACCGCGTACGTCAAAGCTGGATTCAGCCGCGCGCGCTATTGTTGGCATCTCATTCCCCACGGCCTGCCGCCATGAACGTTCGCCCGCTGTTGTCCCGCCTCGCCGCCTGCACCGTGCTGCTGGCCGCCGCCATCGGCGCGCAGGCCGCGCCCAGCGTCTCCGGCCGCCAGTTGTCGGTCGGCGCCACCGATGTGCAGCAGTACCTCGATGGCAGCTTCCCGCGCACGCAGAATGCGCTGGGGGGCCTGATCGCAATGACGATGAGCCATCCGCAGCTGACCCTTCCGCAGGGCAGCCGGCTGGACCTGGGCTTCGATGTTGCCATGGCGACCGCCGGCGGCAACCCGGCGCCGCTGGGCAAAGTGAAGCTGAGCAGCGGCCTGCGCTATGACGCGCAGACCCAGGGCTTCCACCTGCAGGAGCCGACGGTCGACGATTTCACCCCGGCCAACAACGGCGGCAAGCTGGATTCGCGTACGCGCGGCCTGCTCAATGCCTGGCTCACCGATTACGCCCAGCGCGAGCCGATCTACAAGATCGACCCGAGCGTGGCCGCGGTGCTCGGCACGCTGCAGGTGCAGTCGGCGCAGGTGGAGAACGGCAAGCTGGTGGTCACCTTCAACCAGGATCTCGGCGCGCTGGTGCCGGCCGGGCTGCTCAGCAACTAACGCGATGGTGGGCACCGACCTGGGTCGGTGCCCACACGATCAACCGGCCAACGCCTTGGCCACCGCATCGGCGAAGGCGGGAATATCACCCGGCTTGCGGCTGGTGATCAGGCTACCATCCACCACCACTTCGGCATCGGTCCACTCCGCACCGGCATTGCCCAGATCGGTTTTCAGCGACGGCCACGAGGTCACCTTGCGGCCCTTGGCCAGGCCAGACTCGACCAGCAGCCACGGGCCGTGGCAGATCGCGGCCACCGGCTTGCCCGCCCCACCGAAGGCCTTGATCAGCGCGACCGCATCGGTGTCGATGCGCAGTTTGTCGGGATTGATCACGCCGCCGGGCAGAACCAGCGCGTCGTAATCGTCGGCCTTGGCGCCTTTCAGCGGTGCATCGACCGTGACCTCCTCGCCCCAGTCCTTGTCTTTCCAGCCGCGGATCGTGCGGGCGTCACCCGGGGCGATCACCTTGACCGAAGCGCCCCAGGATTCCAGCAGGCGCTTGGGTTCCTGCAGCTCGGACTGTTCGAAGCCATCGGTGGCGAGGATCGCGATGTGCTTGCCGTTGAGTACGTGTGCCATGGAGCGGCTCCAGTAAGTAGGAGCGCTCAGTGTGGCCACGGCCGCATTGGGCGGCGGTGACCACAATGTGCACATCGTGTCGGGACAGCCACCGGCCCACGGCCGGTGGCGACCGGAGGGATCAGCGCTTGGGCTGCAGCATCGTGCCGGTGCACTTCTTCGACCCGCAGCGGCATTCCCAGATCTTCTTCAGGCGCGCGGTGTGACGCTCGGCCAGGGTGATGCCGTAGTTGTAGGTCAATTCATCGCCCGGCTTGATGTCCTTGATCGCCTCGATGAACACCTTGTCCTCGCGGCGGTTGTCACCCTCGGCTTCCTCGATCACCGCTTCGCAGTTCGGATCGCAGCTGTGGTTGAGCCAGCGCGCGTCGTTGCCCTTGTAGTTCGCATCGATGACGTAGTCGTCGTTCAGGGTGAACAGGAAGGTATGACCGCTCTCCACATCCCCGGTGTCGTCGGCATCCACGTCGGCGTGGCTGCGCAGCAGACCCTTGTACTGGATGACCCGCTCGCCCTTCTTGATCGGCGCCAGCGCGAACACGCCATTGCCATGGATGGTGGACTTGCGGGCCTGGATCTTCTTGGGCATCTGGCTGACCGTTGCGGTGGGAAGCCCCGATTCTCGCTTAATCTTTGTGATTGCCAAAGCGATGCGGTTCAATACGCGTCCCAGGCCGCCCTGCGGGCGCCTGAACGGGCGGGTTGGATGCCGCCGGAGAAAAGCGTACAATTTCAGTCCGCTTTATGGTTCTGCACCCCACATGCTCCGCGTCACCAAGCTCACCGATTACGCCACCGTCGTGCTGACCGTGCTCGCTGCCCGCCCGGGCGAGGTGCTCAGTGCCACTGAACTGGCCGAGTTCGCCCGTCTGGAACCGCCCACCGTCAGCAAGCTGCTCAAGCCGCTGGCCCAGGCAGGCTTGGTCGAAGGCCTGCGCGGCGTCCGTGGCGGCTACCGGCTGACCCGCGCGGCAGACCAGATCACGCTGTTCGAGATCGTGGAAGCCATGGAAGGGCCGCTGGGCCTGACCGAGTGCGCCCACGACCACAGCCAGTGCGGCCGCGAGCTGCAGTGTGGCGCGCGCAGCAGCTGGCGGATGATCAACGACGTGGTGTCCGAAGCGCTGCGCGCGGTCACCCTGGCGCAGATCCTGCCCCCTCTTCCCCTTGTTGACGCCCACCGCCGCGCGATCGCGGCGGATGTCGTCTCCTGATCAGGCAGCCCCCATGGCCACCGATACCCTCGATACCGTCGCCACCGGCGATACCCCCAACCGCGAGATCCATGAGCAGCTCGGCCGCAAGTATTCGGCGGGCTTCATCACGGACATCGAATCGGACTCGTTGCCGCCCGGCCTGGACGAGGACACCATCCGTGCCCTGTCGGCCAAGAAGGACGAGCCGGAGTGGATGACGCAGTGGCGGCTGGACGCCTACCGCCACTTCCTGACCATGCCGATGCCGGACTGGGCCAAGCTGCAGATCGCGCAGATCGACCTGCAGGCGCTGAGCTATTACTCCGCGCCGAAGGGCCCGAAGTACGCCTCGCTGGACGATGTGCCCAAGGAACTGCTGGACACCTACGACAAGCTCGGCGTGCCGCTGCATGAGCGCGCCAAGCTGGCCGGCGTCGCCGTGGATGCGGTGTTCGATTCGGTTTCGGTCGGCACCACGTTCCGCAAGGAACTGGCCGAGAAGGGCGTGATCTTCTGCTCGATGTCTGAAGCGATCAAAGAACACCCGGAACTGGTCAAGCAGTACCTGGGGACCGTGGTGCCGGTCGGCGACAACTACTTCGCCGCGCTCAACTCGGCGGTGTTCTCCGACGGCAGCTTCGTGTTCATCCCCAAGGGCGTGCGTTGCCCGATGGAACTGAGCACCTACTTCCGCATCAACGCCGGCCACACCGGCCAGTTCGAGCGCACGCTGATCATCTGCGAAGACAAGGCGTACGTGTCCTACCTGGAAGGCTGCACCGCGCCGATGCGCGATGAGAACCAGCTGCATGCCGCGGTGGTCGAGCTGGTCGCGCTGGAAGACGCCGAGATCAAGTACTCCACGGTGCAGAACTGGTACCCGGGCGATGAGAACGGCGTGGGCGGCATCTACAACTTCGTCACCAAGCGTGCCGAGTGCCGTGGTGCGCGCAGCAAGGTCACCTGGACCCAGGTCGAGACCGGCTCGGCGATCACCTGGAAGTATCCGTCGTGCGTGCTGCTTGGCGATGATTCGGTCGGCGAGTTCCACTCGGTCGCGCTGACCCACCATCGTCAGCAGGCCGACACCGGTACCAAGATGATCCACATCGGCAAGCGCACCAAGAGCAAGATCGTCAGCAAGGGCATCAGCGCCGGCCATGGCCAGAACACCTACCGTGGCCTGGTGAAGATCGATCGCGGCGCCGAAGGCGCGCGCAATTACACCCAGTGCGATTCGCTGCTGATCGGCAAGAAGTCCGGCGCGCATACCTTCCCCTACATCGAGGTGAAGAACCCCAGCGCGACGGTCGAACACGAAGCGACCACCTCCAAGATCTCCGACGACCAGCTGTTCTATTGCCGCGCCCGTGGCATCGACCAGGAAAACGCGGTCTCGATGATCGTCGACGGCTTCTGCAAGCAGGTCTTCCGCGAGCTGCCGATGGAGTTCGCCGTGGAAGCCAAGAAGCTGCTGGAAGTCAGCCTGGAAGGCTCGGTCGGATGAAGCGCCTGCTCCCCCTGGCCCTGCTGCTCTGCGCGGCCGCGCCGGCGTTCGCCGAATCGGCCTGCGACGATCTGAGCACGCAGATGCAGATGAACGAGTGCGCCAACGAAGGGTTCGAAACAGCCGATGCCGCGTTGAACGCGGTGTACCGCCAGGTGGTCGGCGAGCTGGCCGATGCCCCGGTGGCGCTGGCCAAGCTGAAGGCCGCCCAGCGCCTGTGGGTGCAGTTGCGCGATGCCGACCTGGAAGCGCAGTACCCGGTCGGCAAGGATGAAGACCCGCGCATGCTGTACGGCTCGATGTACCCGATGCTCTACATCGGCGCCAAGGCCGCATTGACCGAAACCCGCACCGCCTACCTGCGCAACGAATTCCTCGAGCGCAGCGAATACGACCTCTGAGTCGCGCTGCCTCCAGTTCCCCTATCTGACAAGACGATTATCGACATGTTGAAGATCGACAACCTCCACGCACGCATTGGCGAAAAAGAGATTCTCAAGGGCCTCTCGCTCGACGTGAAGCCCGGCCAGGTGCACGCCATCATGGGCCCCAACGGCGCCGGCAAGTCCACCCTGGGCAACGTCCTGGCCGGCCGCGACGGCTATGACGTGAGCGAAGGCAGCGTGCAGTTCGAAGGCCGTGACCTGCTCGAGCTGGCGCCGGAAGAACGCGCCGCCGCCGGCCTGTTCCTGGCCTTCCAGTATCCGGTGGAAATCCCCGGCGTGAACAACACCTACTTCCTGCGCGCGGCGCTCAACGCCCAGCGCAAGGCGCGCGGCGAGGAAGAGCTGGATTCGATGCAGTTCCTCAAGCTGGTCCGCCAGAAGCTGGCCGTGCTGCACCTGAAGGACGAGCTGCTGCACCGCGGCGTCAACGAAGGCTTCTCCGGTGGCGAGAAGAAGCGCAACGAGATCTTCCAGCTGGCCGTGCTCGAGCCGAAGCTTGCGATCCTGGATGAAACCGACTCCGGCCTGGATATCGACGCGCTCAAGAGCGTGGCCGACGGCGTCAACGCGCTGCGTTCGCCGGACCGCTCCTTCATCGTGATCACCCATTACCAGCGCCTGCTCGATTACATCAAGCCGGACGTGGTGCACGTGCTGGCCGACGGCAAGATCGTGCAGAGCGGCGGCCCGGAACTGGCCCTGGAACTGGAAGCCCATGGCTACCACTTCCTGAAGGACCGCGTGGTGCCGGAGGCAGCGGTCTGATGAGCGCCCTGCTCGATTCCCTCGCCAGCGGCTTCTGCGGCAGCGATGCACGTCGCGCCGAGCTGGATGCCGCCCTGCAGGCCGGCCTGCCCGGCCCGCGCACCGAAGCCTGGAAATACACCTCCCTGCGCCAGCTGGAGCGTCGCAGCTTCCAGCCCGCCCCGCTCGCCCCGGCCGTGGTCGATGCCGCCCTGCTGGCCGACATTCCGTCGCCGCGGCTGGTGTTCGTCAATGGTCGCCCGTCCGGCGCGCTGAGCGATGTCGCCGCGGTGCCGGCCGGTGTGCAGCTGGCGACCCTGTCCTCGGCGCTGGCCGCGGGCGATGAAGCCGCTCGCTTCCTCGGCCGCCGCTTCGAGCGCAGCGAGGAAGTGTTCGCCCGCCTCAACGCCGCGCTCGCCGATGAAGGCGTGCTGCTGCGCGTGGAAGCCGGCGTGCAGGTCGAGACGCCGCTGCAGCTGGTCTTCATCAGCGTGGCTGGCGAGACCGATCTGTCCTGGCACCACCGCCACCTGATCGAACTTCGCGCTGGCGCTGCGCTGGGCGTGGTCGAGCACCACCTGCATGTCGGTGATGCCGCGCACCTGGACAACACCCTCGTGCACGTCCACCTGGCGCAGGATGCCGTGCTGTCGCACGCCCGTGTGCAGGCCGACGCCACCCGCGCCACCTCGCTGCTGCGCACCGACGCCGTGCTGGCCCGCAACGCGCAGTACCGTCGTGTCGATCTGGAACTGGGCGCCGCGCTGAGCCGCCATGAGCTCAACGTCCGCCTGGAAGGCGACAACGCCCAGCTGACCGCCAACGGCGTGCTGCTCGGCAACGGCCGCCGCCATGTCGATACCCGCCTGGGCATCGAGCACATCGCACGCGATACCGCCTCGGAAATGGTCTGGCGTGGTGTGGCGGCCAACCGCAGCCGCGTGGTCTTCCACGGTGGCATCCACATCCGCGAAGGCGCCGATGGCACCGACGCCAACCTGTCCAACAAGAACCTGCTGCTGTCGGCCGATGCCGAGATCGATACCCAGCCCACGCTGGTGATCGATGCCGACGAGGTCAAGGCCGCGCACGGGGCCACGGTTGGCCAGCTCGATGCGAATGCGCTGTTCTACCTGCGCTCGCGCGGCCTGCCGGCCGATCGCGCGCAGCAGCTGCTGAGCGCGGCGTTCTGCCATGAACCGTTGAACGCGCTCGACGCACGCCTGACCGAGCAGCTCACCGCCCAGCTCACCCGTGCACTGGCCCTGGCGGGCGTGGCATGAACCTGTCCACGCCGCGCCCGGTCGCCGATACCGGCGCCGCGCCCGATTGGGACCGCGTGCGACTGGACTTCCCGCTGTTGATGCGCGAAGTGCACGGCAAGCCGCTGGTGTACTTCGACAACGCCAACACCGGCCAGAAGCCGGTGCAGGTGATCGGCGCGCTGGACGAGTTCTACCGCCGCTACAACGCCAACGTCAGCCGTGCGGTGCATGCGCTCGGCACCGAGGCGACCGATGCCTACGAAGGCGCACGCAACAAGCTGGCACGCTTCCTCAATGTGCGCGCCAGCGAGCTCGTGCTGTGCAGCGGCACCACCTTCGCGATCAACCTGGTCGCCTATTCGTGGGCACTGCCGCGGCTGAAGGCCGGCGATGTCATCCTGGTCTCGCGCATGGAACACCACGCCAACATCGTGCCCTGGCAGCTGGTCGCCCAGCGCACCGGCGCGACGATCCGCGTGGCCGAGATCACCCCGGATGGCGCCTTGGACCTGGACGCACTGCGCAAGGCCATGACCCCCGAGGTCAAGCTGCTCGCCGTTGCCCATGTGTCCAATGTGCTGGGCACGGTCAATCCGGTCCGCGAGATCTGCCGCGAGGCCCGCAAGCGCGGCATCATCACCGTGGTGGACGGCTCGCAGGCCGCACCGCACCGCAAGGTCGACATCCCCGCGATCGGCTGCGACTTCTATGCCATCACCGGGCACAAGATGTGCGGCCCGACCGGCACCGGCGCGCTGTGGGCCAGGCGCGAACACCTGGACGCCATGCCGCCGTTCATTGGTGGCGGCGAGATGATCAAGGAAGTGAGCTTCGAGGGCACCGTGTTCAACGATGCCCCGCACAAGTTCGAAGCCGGCACCCCGAACATCGCCGGTTTCATCGGCCTGGGCGTGGCGGTGGACTACCTCGAATCGCTCGGCCTGGACCACGTGGAAGCACGCGAAACCGAGCTGCTGGCGCACTTCAACGAAGAACTGGGCAAGATCGACGGCCTGCGCATCTTCGGCACCACGCCGGACAAGGCGGCGGTGGTCTCCTTCCTGGTGGAGGGCGCGCATTCGCACGACCTGGCCACCCTGCTGGATCTGGAAGGTGTTGCCGTGCGCTCGGGCCAGCACTGCGCGCACCCGCTGCTGCAGTATTACGGCGTCGCCGCGACCTGCCGCGCCTCGCTGGCGTTCTACAACACGCATGACGAGATCGAGCGCTTCATCGTGGCGCTGAACAAGGTGCGCAAGCTGCTGGGCTGAGCCCGCCTCGTCTGTGTCCCCCCTGGAACGCCGTGGCCTGCCACGGCGTTTTTCGTTGCCCGCCCCGGTCGTTTCCGTCCGGGCCCCGGCCAGCCTAAAATGGCGGCATGAGCACCCTGACCTACCGCGCCGCCACGCTGGCCGACATCCCCGCCCTCGTCACCCTTGTCACCTCCGCCTACCGGGGCGATGCCAGCCGCGCCGGCTGGACCACCGAGGCCGACATCCTCGATGGCGCCCGCATCGACCCGCAGGGTCTTCAGGCCGACATCGAGCGCCCGCGCAGCACCATCCTGCTCGCCGAGCGCGAGGGCCAGCTGCTGGCCTGCGCACATATCGCCGATGACCAGGGCAAGGGCTACTTCGGCATGTTCTCGGTGGACCCGACCCAGCAGGGCGGCGGCGTCGGCAAGCAGGTGATGCTGGCCGCCGAAGCCCACGCCGCGCGCGAGTGGGGCGTGCCGGTCATGCAGATGACGGTGATCGACATCCGCGACGAACTGATCGCCTTCTACGAGCGCCGCGGCTACCAGCGCACCGGCATCAAGAAGCCCTTCCCGTATGGCGATGAACGCTTCGGCATCCCCAAGCGCGACGATCTGCGCTTCGAGATCCTGGAAAAGCCGCTGGCGGTGCCGGCATGAGCGAGACCTGGACCTTCGTCTGCGCCAGCGCCGAGCTGCTGCCCGGCGAGATGAAGAGCACCTTTGATGAAGTGACCGGCACGCCGATCGTGGTGTTCAACCTGGACGGCGAGCTGTACGCGCTGGAAGACCAGTGCACCCACGACGAGTTCGAGCTGTCCTCGGGCACCTTCGATACCGGCGAGGCCAGCATCGAGTGCGTCCTGCACGGGGCCCGCTTCGATATCCGCGACGGCTCCGCGCTGTGCGCCCCGGCCTACTCGCCGGTCGCGAAGTTCCCGGTCAAGCGGGAACACGACGCGGTCTGGGCCCGCGACGACCGCGACTGAGCCGGGCTGAATGTCGGCGTTTTGAAAACGCGAATTGTTCCTATTACGATAGGCATTGCGGCCACCCGGTCGCGCCTGTCCGGTAGCCCGTGTCCGCCCACCGCTCTCTTCTTGGCGCTCTTGCCCTGTGGACCACGCTCTGCGTGGTGCTGCTGGCGTGCCGCGGGCTGAGCGGACCCCAGCGCGGCGCTGAGCCAGGCAAGGCGCCGGCACGGACCTCGCTGGCCTGGGACATCTCGCCGACGGCGACCGCCCCGGCCATGCCCGTGCCCGAGCTCCCGGCGGCAGAGCCCCCGTCGGCCGCCGAGTCCGGCCCCGATCCCGAACTCGGTCATGTCGGCGTGCCCCTGCGTCAGCGGCGCACCGGCTGGACGACCCTGGTCCCGCTGTGGCCGTCCGATGCGCTGCGGCGGCAGCGGCTGGAACCTTCGCTGCGGCTCAATCCCGGCCACGCGCCTCCCCACGCCTGATCCCTGCCCCACGCACCGCGTGGGGCGTGCCGTGCCTGCGCCTGTGCGCAGTGCGAACGGCTTCGCGTGCCCGCGTCTCCATTGCCGGCCGCTGTTCCCCGCGCGCGCCGCGCCGCCCGTCTTTCCCTTCCCGGATCGTCCACACCATGATCAAGAGCCGCAAGCATTCTTCCTTTCCGCGCACCGTTGCCGGTCGCGCCACTGCCGGCCTGGTCACCGGGCTGAGCCTGGCTGTCCTGCCGGTCATCGCGCACGCCCAGTCCAGTGGCAACACGCCGCAGACCCTGGATCAGATCGATGTGCGCGGCGTGCGCGGCTTCAAGGCCGACAAGGTCGCTTCCCCGAAGTTCACCCAGTCGCTGCAGGACACCCCACAGACGATCCAGGTGATCACCAGCGACCTGTTCAATCAGCAGGGTGCGACCACGCTGACCGATGCGCTGCGCAACAGCCCGGGGGTGGGTACGTTCTACGTGGGTGAGAACGGCAACACCAACACCGGCGACAGCATCTTCATGCGCGGCTTCGACACCTCCAGCAGCATCTTCGTCGATGGCGTGCGCGACCTCGGCTCGATCTCGCGGGATGTGTTCAATACCGAGCAGGTGGAGGTGGCCAAGGGCCCGGCCGGCACCGACAACGGACGCTCGGCACCCACGGGTGCGATCAACATGGTCAGCAAACAGGCCAACCTGCACAACGCCGTGTCGGGCACGGTCTCGGCCGGTACCGACAGCCAGCAGCGCGGCACCGCCGATTGGAACCAGGCGCTCGGCGCAACCAGTGCGCTGCGCGTGAATGCGATGTGGCAGGACAGCGACCAACCCGGCCGCGACCACGTCAACAACCGCCGCTGGGGCATCGCACCGTCGTTGGCGTTCGGCCTGGGCACCAGCACGCGCTATTTCCTCAACCTGCTCTACGTGGACCAGGACAACGTGCCCGACGGCGGCGTGCCGACCCTGGGCCTGCCGGGCTGGACGCCGCAGCCCAGCCTGGAGCAGCTGGCCGGCCAGCCGGTCGATCCGGAGAATTTCTACGGCACCCGCGCCGACCACGACGATGTCACCGCGAAGATGGCGACGTTCCGCATCGAGCACGACATCAACGACGCCGTGCGCGTGACCAACACCGCCCGCTGGGGCCGCACCGACCAGGATTACCTGCTGACCGCGTTCATGGGTACCGGCACGCGCGGTGCCAATGGCGCACCGACCGGCAACATCCGCTTCACCAACCCGGCCGATCCAGCCAGCTACACCATCGCGCGCAGCCTGCCGACCTTCAAGGACCAGCAGAACACGATCCTGACCGACCAGCTCAACCTGCGGGCGGATATCACCACCGGGGCGATCGTGCACAACCTGAGCGCCGGCCTGGAATTCACCCGCGAGGAGCTCAAGAGCTTCGGCCAGGCCGCCACCGGTGGCACCACCTGGTCGCCGGCCAACCTGTATGCCCCGGACTGGAACGCGACCGGACTGACCTGGGCACACAACGGCGCCGACAGCCACGGCAAGACCACCACCTCCTCGATCTATCTCTTCGACACCCTCAACCTCGGCGAAAGCCTGCTGGTCACCGCAGGTCTGCGCGCGGACCACTACTCGACCGAGTACCAGAGTGCGTCGGTGTGCGGCGGCCGTGGTCCGGCCTGTGGCGCCAACCCGGTTGGCACCGTGATCGCCAATCCCTCGCTTGAACATTCGGACACCCTGCTCAACTGGAAGCTCGGCGCGGTCTACAAGGTCGATGACATCGTCAGCCTGTACGCCAACTACGCCCTCTCCCAGCAGCCGCCGGGCGGCAGCAACTTCCAGCTGAGCGCCTCTACCAGCAGCGCTGACAATCCGAGCCTGGAGCCGCAGAAAGCCAGGACCGTCGAAGTGGGGACAAAGTGGGCCTTCCTCGATGACGCACTCGCTTTCAACGTGGCGCTGTTCAAGACCGAGGTCAGCAACGAGATCAACACGCAGGTCCTGGACGATGCGGGCAACCCGACCCAGACCGGCAAGAAGTCGGTGCAGGGCATCGAAGTCTCCACCGTGGGCCGCATCACCGACAACTGGTCGGTTTCGGCGGGTTACAGCCATCTGGATACCGAGGTGGAAGAAGGCGCCAACGTCGCCGCCGACGGCACCCGCAACCTGACCTACACCCCGGGCGACACCTTCACCAGTTGGACCAGCTATGCCTTCCCGTCCGGCCTGACGATCGGCGGCGGCGTGCGCTACGCCGGCCAGATGCATCGCGGCACCGACGGTGCGGTCGGTACCCCGGCCTTCACCAAGTCCTACACGGTTTACGATGCGGTGGCTTCGTATGCCATCAACGAGCACCTGGTGCTGCGCTTGAACGCCTACAACCTGTTCGACAAGCAGTACGTGGCTGCGATCAACAAGAGCGGCTACCGTTACACCCCGGGTGCCCCGCGCACCGTCCTGTTCAGTGCGGACTTCCGCTTCTGACCACCGGCCGACGCAGGGGAGCCCTCCCCTGCGTCGTACAAGGACCCTGTCATGTTGCTGCATGTTCCCGACGTACTGAGCGCGGATGAACTGGCCCACCTCCAGCGCGCGCTGGCCGAGGCGGCATGGGCCGATGGGCGCGAGACCGTCGGCGCGCAGGGCGCGCAGGTCAAGCGCAATGAACAATTGCCCGACGCCTCGCCCCTGAAGGCCGAGCTGGGCCGGATCGTGCTGGGCGCCCTGGACCGGCATCCGCTGTTCTTCGCGGCGGCATTGCCACTGCGGATTCTGCCGCCCCGTTTCAACCGCTACCAGGGCGGCGGCGAGTACGGCTTCCACGTGGATGGGGCGGTGATGATTACCCAGCTGGACGGACAGCGCAGTCATCTGCGCTCGGACGTATCGTGCACGCTGTTCCTCACCGCGCCGGACGACTATGACGGCGGCGAGCTGGTGATCAGCGATACCTACGGCGAGCACGAGGTGAAGCTCCCCGCCGGCGATCTGGTGCTGTATCCCTCGAGCAGCCTGCACCGCGTCAATCCGGTCACCCGTGGGTCGCGGCTGGCCTCATTCTTCTGGGTGCAGAGCATGGTGCGCGATGACAGCGCGCGGCGCACGCTGCTGGAGATGGACAGTGCGATCGAAACGCTGCGCACCACCGGTGCCGACAGCGCGGCAGTACTGCAGTTGACCGGCGTGTATCACAATCTCCTGCGACGCTGGAGCGAGATCTGAGCCTGGCGCCATAGGCCCCCCGCAATCGCAAATCGTTCCCATTTGCGCTTGGGAACATTTCTCACTACAATCTCGGCGCGTTGCGAACCGGAGGTCCGGTCCGCCCTTTCGGGATCTTCCCTTGCGCCACCCCCACCGCCATCGCAGCTTTGCCACCGCCATGCGCGGGCAGCGCCCGGCGCTGCCTGTGGTGCTGGCGTGGTTGGCGGTGCTGGCGATGCTGTTTACCGGCCTGCCGGTACTCGAGCGCGTTGCCCCGGGCAGCACCGTGATGGTCCTGCAGATGCCAATGGACGAGCGTCCTGTCGGCGGCGGTGAGACCGCGGTGCAGGAAGACACCCCGGCCAAGCCGCGCCGGGTCGCCAGCGCGCGCCCTGCTTCCACGCCACCGCCGCAGCCGTCGCTGCCACCGGTCGTGGAATCGCTGGATGCGCTGATGGCCACGCTGGTAGCACAGCCGCCACGCGTCCTACCCGCCATTGATTCGGCACCGGCCACGCCGCTGCCTGCTGCACCCGGCCTGCGCGTCCAGCGCGGCCAGGCCCCTCCGCAGGGCTGATCCCGACTGCCCGCGGCGCCATCGCGCCCCGCGCGGTCACGCACGCTCTGCCCGTTCCGGGCCTTCCTGATTCCTGCGCGTGTTGCCGCCCTGCGGCCTGCCGCGTTGCGTCCGCGTTCTTCTTTCCGAGGTTACCCCCATGGCCCAGCGCCATCGTCGTCGCACGTCCCTGTCCCGCTGCACCCTGTCCATCGCCCTGCTCGGTGCGCTGAGCGCCCCGGCCTTCGCCAACGGCGAGGCCGCCGCCCCGACCACGCTGGACAAGGTGGTCGTGACCGCCGCCGGCTTCGAGCAGAAGATCGCCGATGCCCCGGCCAGCATCAGCGTGATCAGCCGCGAGGAGCTGAGCAAGCGCCCGTACACCAGCCTGGTGGATGCGCTGCGCGACGTGGAAGGCATCGACGTGGGCATGGAGCCGACCGACAAGAACGGCCGCGCCACCATTTCCATGCGTGGCATGCCCTCGGACTACACCCTGGTGCTGATCGACGGTCGCCGCCAGAGCAACGCCGGCAACCTGTACCCGAACAACTTCGGTGGCGGCCAGTTCTCGTACATGCCACCGCTGGATGCGATCGAACGCATCGAAGTGGTCCGCGGCCCGATGTCGACCCTGTACGGCTCCGATGCGATGGGCGGGGTGATCAACATCATCACCCGCCGCAACCAGACCGAGTGGCATGGCGCGGTCACCCAGGGCTTCACCCTGCAGCAGGACGACCAGTTCGGTGATGCCCGCAGCACCGATGTCTACCTGAGTGGCCCGCTGGTCAAGGACCGCCTGGGCCTGTCGGTGCGCGGCAGCTATTACGACGCCAAAGCCTCCAACCCGGAATGGGATGACCTGCCGCTGCCGGACGGCACGCTGTGGTCGCGCAGCATCGGCTTCGGTGGCGGCGGCAAGGCGGTGGCCAACACCAACTGGAACACCGGCCTGCGCCTGAACTTCATCGTCAATGACGACCACGAGCTGTGGCTGGACTACGACGTGTCGCGCCAGAAGTACGACAACAGCGAAGGCCAGACTGGCACCCTGGACAGCCTGGCCAGCCTGTGGCGCGTTGGCAATGCGACGATCCGCAACCCAAACGGTCCGGGCAACATCACCCGCCGCGTGGTGCAGCCGCGCGTGGGTTACACCGCCTACCAGCGCTATGAGCGCGACCAGCTGGCACTGACCCATCAGGGCCGCTATGAGTTCGGCACCTGGCAGACCACGCTGACCCACATCACCAGCAACAACCTCGGCCGCTCGCTGCCGCTGACCCTGGACGAGCGCGCCGATCTGCAGGGCCTGTGGAACGACGTCTGCCGCCGCACCGGCGCCGCAGCGAACTGCGCGGCCGGCGCGCGCAACGGGTTGAGCGCACTCAATCCGGCGGAGCTGGCGCGCCTGCAGGCCTTCCTGCCGCGCCCGCTGCGCACCATGGAGCTGGAGGGCAACGTGCTGGACACCATGCTCGATCTCACCTTCGGCGCGCACAAGCTCACCGTGGGCGGCCAGTACAACGACACCGACATGGTCGATGGCGTGTTCGGCATGGACGGCAACGGCTACAAGAACAACGTCAAGCAGCAGCACCGCATGTGGGCGCTGTTCGCCGAGGACAACTGGTCGCTGACCGATACCCTGACCGCCACGGTCGGCGTGCGCTATGACGATCACAACATCTTCGGCAGTCACGTCAGCCCGCGCGCCTACCTGGTGTGGAATGCCAACGATGCCTGGACCGTCAAGGGCGGCGTCAGCACGGGCTACAAGACCCCGCGTCCGGACCAGCTGTTCCCCGGCATCGTCGGCTTCGGCGGCCAGGGCGTGACCCCGCTGGTCGGCTCGCCCAACCTGAAGCCGGAAACCAGCACCAACTACGAAATCGCCGCGTACTACGAAGGCGATCGCTGGGGCTTCAACCTCACCGGCTTCCTCAACAAGTTCGACGACAAGATCGCCAGCGGCGGCACCTTCGCCAACTGCGAAGTCGCCCCGAACGATGGCAGCTACTGCGTGGACATCGGCCCGGGCTGGGCCGAGCTGGGCTACAGCACCTTCGGCCAGAGCGTGAACATCGACAAGGCCGAAACCCGCGGCGTCGAAGCCGCCGCCCAGGTCGATCTGCTGGACACTCTGCAGCTGCGCGGCAACTACACCTGGACCAAGAGCGAGCAGACCAGCGGCACCGGCAAGGGCCTGCCGATCACCGGCAACCCGGCCAAGCACATGGCCAATGCGAGCCTGAACTGGCAGATCAGCGAGGCGGTGAGCCTGTCGCTGATCGGCGAAGGCCGCTACGACCGCTACCGCGACACGCTGGTCAGCAACGTCGGCGGCGTGAGCAGCTCGCAGACCCGCTATTACGAGGACTACACGATCTTCCACCTCGGCGGCAGCTGGGATATCAATAAGTGGCTGACCGTCAACGCGCGGGTCAACAACCTGTTCGACAAGGACTTCGTCTCGCAGTCCTGCGTGCTGATCAGCGACAGCGAGTTCAGCTGCGTGGACGATTACGCCACCAAGGATCAGCGTCGCAGCTACTGGATCTCATTGAACGCCAAGTTCTGAGGCACACCGCGGCGGCGTCCTGAGTGACGTCGCCGCTGGCCTTGACCTCGGGCAGCGCGCCGGCGACGGAACGCTGCCTTCTTTTTTCACAAATTGCGAATCATTCTCATCAATGGTGTAATTCGCCCCTCAGTACTCTCTCTCCCGACCGTGGCCACCAGCGCTCCTTCTTCCAGCGTGCAACAACAACGCCGCGGCTTCTGGCTGCGCACGCTGCACCAGTGGCACTGGATCAGCTCGGCGGTGTGCCTGATCGGCATGCTGCTGTTCGCCGCGACCGGCATCACCTTGAACCACGCGGCCAGGATCGAAGCCACGCCGCAGGTGGTCAGCCGCCAGCTCGAGCTGCCTGCTGACCTGCTCGGCAAGTTGGGCGACCGCGCCGATGGCCACGCGCCCATTCCCCGGGTGGCCAGCCGCTGGCTGGATGCGCAGCTCGGCATCTCGATCGGGCGCCGCCCGGCCGAATGGTCCGATGGCGAAATCTATCTCTCCATGCCCAGCCCGGGGGCCGATGCCTGGCTGAGCATCGACCGCGAAACGGGCGACGTGGAATACGAATCCACCGCACGCGGCTGGGTGTCCTATTTCAACGATCTGCACAAAGGGCGCAATGCCGGGCCCGCCTGGGGCTGGTTCGTGGATATCTTCGCCGTGGCCTGCCTGGTGTTCTGCATCACCGGCCTGTTCCTGCTGCACCTGCATGCCCGCCAGCGCCGCATGACCTGGCCGCTGGTCGGCCTGGGCCTGCTGATCCCGCTGCTGATCGCCCTGATCCTCATCCACTGACCGTCCCTTCCGGAGTCGCACCATGCGCGTCACCCTGACCATCGCCCTGAGCGGCCTGCTGGCCACCTCACCGGCCTATGCCACCACCCTGGATATCAACGTCGAGGTGCCCAAGCTCAACGTGGCCGAGTACCACCGCCCGTATGTGGCCGTGTGGCTGGAAGGGGCCGACCAGAAGGTCGCCGCCAACCTCTCCGTCTGGTACCAGCAGACCGGCAACGCCGAAGGCCATGGCACCAAGTGGCTGCCCGACCTGCGCCAGTGGTGGCGCAAGAGCGGCCGCACGCTGGAGGTGCCGGTGGACGGCGTGACCGGCCCGACCCGCCCGGTCGGCAAGCACGCGCTCTCCTTCAGCGACAAGCAGCCGGCGCTCAAGGCGCTGGCACCGGGCAACTACACCCTCGTGGTGGAAGCGGTGCGCGAAGTCGGCGGCCGCGAACTGCTCAAGATCCCCTTCACCTGGCCGGCCACGTCCGCCCAGTCCGGCAAGGCCCAGGGCGCGACCGAACTCGGTCTGGTCACCCTGACCGCCAAGCCCTGATCCCCCATCCACCTGGAGTTTTTCGATGAAGCGCACGCTCGTCCTCGCCGCCGCCATGGCCGCCGCACTTCCGTTCTCCGCCCTGGCCCACAAGGCCTGGCTGCAGCCCTCGCAGACCGTGATCGCGGGCACCAACCCGTGGATCACCGTCGATGCGGCGGTCTCCAACGACCTGTTCTATTTCAACCACGTGCCGCTGCGCCTGGACAACCTGGTCATCACCGCGCCGGACGGCAGCACCGTGCAGCCGCAGAACGCGGCGACCGGCAAGTTCCGCAGCGTGTTCGATGTCGAGCTGACCCAGCAGGGCACCTACCGCCTGGCCACGATCAACAACGGTCTGTCGGCCAGCTGGGAAGAGGACGGCAAGCCCAAGCGCTGGCGCGGTACGCCGGCCACCTTCGCCACCGAAGTGCCGAAGAACGCCAGGAACCTGCAGGTCTCGCAGTCGGTCGGTCGCGTGGAAACCTTCGTCACCAACGGCTCCCCGAACGACACCGCGCTCAAGCCGACCAACCAGGGCATCGAGATGATCGCGCTGGCTCACCCGAACGATCTGGTCGCCGGTGAAGCCGCGCGCTTCCGCGTGCTGGTCGACGGCAAGCCGACCGCCGGCCTGGCGTTCGAGATCACCCGCGGCGGCACCCGGTACCGCAACGCCCAGGACGAGATCAAGGTCAGCACCGATGCCAAGGGCGAGTTCGCCGTCACCTGGCCGGAAGCAGGCATGTACTGGCTGGAAACCGGCACCGAGGACAGCAAGACCTCGATCAAGGAAGCCAAGAAGCGTCGCCTGAGCTACGTGGCCACGCTGGAAGTGCTGCCCGAGTAACGGCCTTCGGCGCGGCCGCTGCACGCGCCGTCCACCTCACCCCGCCCCCGTCGACACGACGGGGGCTTTTCACCCGACGCAGTCCGGCCATCGGGCTTACTAGGCCCGACGTGCCCATCCCCATGAACAACCCGGATCTCGACATCGCCAGCCTCGGCGGCCACACCATGGGCACCACCTGGCAGGTAAAGCTGGCCGTGGCGCGCAGCCGCGACCTGCACCCGCTGCACGCCGGCATCCAGGCGCAGCTGGACGCCATCGTGGCGCAGATGAGCACGTGGGAAGCCGACAGCGATATCGCGCGCTTCAACCGTGCGCCCGCGGGTGAGTGGCAGGCGCTGCCGCCCTTGTTCGACACCGTGATGCAGTGCGCGCTGGACATCGCACAGCGCAGCGGCGGCGCCTTCGATCCGACCATCGGCCCGTTGGTGGCCTTGTGGGGATTCGGCGCACAGGCGCAGGCCCGGCGCATTCCCGATGCGGCCGCCCTCGCCGCCACCCGTGCGCGGTGTGGGTGGGAACGGCTGCAGTGGCAGCCCGGTCGCCTGCTGCAACCCGGTGGGCTGGCGCTGGATCTGTCGGCGATTGCCAAGGGATTTGGTGTCGATCAGGTCAGCAGGTGGCTGCGCGGGAACGGGGTGCACGCCGCACTGGTGGAGGTCGGCGGCGAGCTGCACGGCTTTGGCCGCAAGCCTGATGACCAGCCGTGGCGCGTGCTGGTGGAATCGGCCCCGGAAGACGATGCACAAGCAGACCATCCGCCACGCGTGCTCGCGCTGGGAGATCGGGCGGTGGCCACCTCCGGTGATCGCTGGCATCACTTCGAACAGGGCGGCGAGCAGTTCAGCCACACGCTGGATCCGCGCACCGGTGCACCGGTCACGCGCGCTGCGGCCGCGGTCACCGTGGTCGCCGACAGTGCCATGCAGGCCGATGCCTGGGCCACCGCATTGACGGTGATGGGCCCCGACGAGGGCATCACATTTGCGCGCACCCATGCACTGGCCGCCCGCGTTGTCAGCCGGGGCGCGCACGGGATCGAGGAACAGATGAGTCCCGCATTCGAGCACCTGCTCGCCGACGACCGCGTGGGCGCGGCATGAGTCTGCGTCCTTCCCGTGCGTGGCTGGGCAACCTGGCGGTCATGTTGTTGCTGGCGGTCATCGCCTGGGCGCTGCTGCGCCTGCATCTGGGTGACGCGTGGTGGCAGAGCGCACCCCTGGCCTCGCAGTGGCGCTGGGCAGCGGGCAGCCTGGTGGGCTATGCCGCGTTCTGCACGCTGATCTGGTGGCGCGGGCGCGCGCGCGAAGACCACGTGGCCGACAACGGACCCGCACCGATCCTGCTTGTCTGGGCGAGCCAGACCGGCTTCGCGCAGCAGCTGTGCGAACGCAGTGCGCAGGCGTTGCGCGCTGCCGGCCTGCTGGTCCGCATCCGCGCGCTGCATGCGGTGACGGCCGAGCTTCTGCAGCGCAGCGGGCAGGCGTTGTTCGTGGTCAGCACCACCGGCGAAGGCGATGCGCCGGATCATGCCCTGCCCTTCCTGCGCAAGGTGATGCCACAGGCGCTCGCATTGCCGCAGCTGCAGTACGGCGTGCTGGCACTGGGTGATCGCAGCTACGGGCATTTCTGCGCGTTTGGCCACCAGCTCGATGCGTGGCTGCGTCAGCACGGCGCGCATCCGCTGTTCGATACCGTGGAGGTAGACAACGCCGATCCCGGCGCACTGCGCCACTGGCAGCAACTGCTCGGCCAGCTCGGTGGTGAAGCGACCGAACTGCCGGACTGGGCCCCGGCCGATTATCTGCCGTGGCAACTGCAGGCGCGCCATCTGGAAAACCCGGGCAGCCCGGGCGCACCGACCTACCGCATCACCCTGGTACCTGCCGATGGCGTGCTGCCGGCGTGGCAGGCCGGCGACGTGGTCGAGATCGGGCCGCAGCATTCGCCGGCCGAGGTCGAGGCCTGGCTGCGCGATACCCCCTGGGAGGGCGATGCGGACATCGATGGACAGCCGCTGCGTGCGCATCTCGCGCGGGCGCACCTGCCCAGCAGCGACGAGACGGCCGCGTTTGCCGACACAGACGCGCTGATCGCCGCGCTACGCCCGCTGCCGCACCGGGAGTACTCCATCGCCAGCCTGCCTGCCGAAGGCCAGGTGCAGTTGCTGCTGCGCCGTCAGCTGCGTCCTGATGGCACCCCGGGGCTGGGCAGTGGTTGGCTGTGCGATCACGCTGCGTTGGAGGGCCGCATCGATCTGCGCTTCCGCAGCAACCCGAACTTCCACGGTGCGGCAGCGGCAACGCCGCTGATCCTGATCGGCAACGGCACCGGCATCGCCGGCCTGCGCGCCCACCTGCGCGAGCGCATCAGTGCCGGCGCGCGCCGCAACTGGCTGCTGTTCGGCGAGCGTACGGCCGCGCACGATTTCTTCTTCGGCGACGACCTGCGCGCCTGGCAGCGCGACGGCTGGATCGCGCGTCTGGATACGGTGTTCAGTCGCGACGGTGGTGAGCATCACTACGTGCAGGACCGGCTGCAGGCGCAGATCCACACGCTGCAGCAGTGGGTGCACGACGGTGCCACGATCCTGGTCTGCGGCAGCCTGCAGGGCATGGCCCCGGCGGTGGATGCGGTGATCGAGCAGGCGCTGGGCCGCGACGGGAAAGAGGCCTTGATCGTGGCCGGACGTTACCGGCGCGACGTGTACTGAGGATTGTCGGCAGGCCCTCAGGCGTTGCGGCCCCCCGCAGTGACACGGATCGCCAGCAACTCGCCGCCGCCGTGCAAGGCAAACCGGCGGCGCTCACCGGCGGCCAACCAGGCGGTATCACCGGCGGCCAGCGGTGCCAGCGACGGCTCGCCTTCGAATTCGGCCTGGCCGGCAAGCAGATGAATCGCCCACGCCGCCGCCGGTTCGGTGAAGAAGAACATGCTGCCCACCAGCGGCCGGTGCAGCAGCTCGGCCTGCACGGCATCGCGCCGCCACATCAGATTGAAATCGTGGGTCACCCCGTCGATCAGTTCGCCGGTCACCTGCGCTTCGCCCGCAAACCGCAGGCGGTCGTGCGGCGGCATCAGGGTATGCAGTGCGCCATCGGCGAACCGCAGGTGCAGGCCTTCGCCACGCAGCAGCACCAGTTCGCGGTCGATCCCGGGAAAGGCCGAGAACGCGGCGTCCTGCTCGATCTCGGCGATCGACAGGCGCACCTGCCAATCGTCGTTGTCGGGCACGCGCAGGATCTCGCGGGTCCAGCCCAGGCCGTTGCGCCAGCGTTCGCGGCGGTATTCGAAGGAGGGGATGACGCGGCTGGCCGCGCTCAGGACGGTATCGGTCGACATGGCGCCAGTGTGCCTGAGCCGACGCAGCAGAGCTGCCTCAGGACACGCCGCCACAATCGGGTTCCAGCAGGCGCGAACGCGCCAGCCAGTCCTTGTCGGGGTAATACGCAAACACCATCGTGCCGCCGCGCAGACTGTCGATCAGTGGCCGCGCCACGGACAGCCGCACAGCGGGGCACCCCAGGCTGCGGCCCAGCCGGCCCTGCAGGCGCGCGATCGCCGGATTCACGTACGGCGCGCCGTGGATGACGATCGCGCGGTCGCGGGCATGGTCGTTGAAGCCCGGCTCCAGCCCTTCCAGGCGCAGCGAATAGCCGTTGCCGCCCATGTAGGTCTCCTTGGCGGTGAACGCGCCCAGGCTGGACATGAAACTGCCGTCCTTGTTGGAGAAGTGCTGGGTACGGTTGTCACCGCTGTTGCGCCCATGCGCGACCCACTCCTCGAACAGCAGCCGCTGGCGGGTCAGATCGAAAATCCACATGCGCGGTTCGGTCGACGGCCGCGAGTAATCGATCACGCTCAACTTGCCCGGGTCGACGCCGAGTTCCGGCCGGCGCAACGCACAGCGCATCGCGCGGGCCGCCAGCTGCAACACGTGTTTGTCCGCAGCCGGTGCGGCCTTGGAGAGCATCTCGGCCATCTGCACCGGATTCGCCTCCGGGGCCGGCGCAGGGCTGGCCGCGCCCGCCGTGGCGGACGCGATCAGGCCGCAGAACGCGGCAGGCAGCAATTTCACAACGGGCATGGGCAGCACACCAACCGGAGGCAACGCTTACAACGTGGACCCGCCGGCGTCGGATTCCAAGACGGGCTGCAGGTTCTGTTCATCGGCCACCGGGCGAACCGCGGGCAGGCTGGTCACCAGCAGCGTGGTGCCGGGCACCAGCACGCTGTACAGCTGTTCGGCGAATTCCGGCGGCAGCGCCATCGGCAGGCTCGGCGTGGCGAGCAGGTCCGGGGTGGCATTGGCGGCGGTCTGGCCCAGCAGTGGGTAGGCGGTCCAGCGGTGCAGCGGGCGGTGCGGGTCCAGCGGGCTGGGGTTGTCCTGGTAGCCCTGGCCCATCACGAACAACGTGGTGCCCTCGAACGCCGGCAAGGCCTTGGCCTCCAACCGCGACTCGCCGATCAGCACGCCATCGCGCAGCACATACAGGCGTTGATCATGCAGGCTGACCAGAATGCCGACCTGGCCGGCCGGGGCCGCCGCATCGTTCCAGTAATGCGCCGGGGCGTCGGTGCTCTCGACCAGCGGTTTGCCGGTGCTGCTGACCGGCGCCAGCACGGCCGGATAGGCCAGCGTCATCGGCGCGCTCTTGGCATCGGCCACCACCACGGTATCGCCACGGTGGGTTTCGCCGAACAGCTTCTGCGCGAACGCCTGTGGCAGCCGCACGCAGCCGTGCGAGGCCGGGTGACCGGGCAGGCTGCCGCCGTGCAGCGCGATACCGTCCCAGGTCAGGCGCTGCATGTAGGGCATCGGCGCGCTGTTGTAGAGGTTGGACTTGTGGTCCTTGTCCTTCTGCAGGATCGTGAACACGCCGGTGGGGGTTTCATGCCCGGTCTTGCCCGAGCTGATCGTGCTCATGCCGATCGCGATGCCGTTGCGGTACACGTAGGCGCGCTGCTCATCGAGGCTGACCACCAGCACGATCGGGCCGGACGGGGAGATCTCCGGATGCCAGAGAAACTCGCCGGGCTTGAGATCGGTGGGACCGCGCGGGGCCTCGGTCGTCTTGCTGGCCGTCGGCGCACTGTTGGCGGCCGTGGCGGGAAGCATCCCGGTCGCCAGCAGCGTCCCGAGGGCCAGACTCAACAGCGTGCTGCGTACTGCCATGTCGTGCATCCATTCGAAGAGATGCCGCCACGCTACACGAAGTGCCTGCATGCGTTCGCGAAAACACGCGCAGCCCTGCTGCCGGTTTTCGTGCGCCCCAAAAAGTAATTGCCCGGCCACACATCCTGTGCAGACCGGGCAATCGATACATCCTTGTCGGCATCCCGCCTTCCCCCTGTGCATCCTGCCCAGTCTGGGTGCCGGCCATGCATCCTGCACTCGGCCGTATATGCTTCCGCCATCTCAACCCTTCCCGGGGTCTGGATGCCACCGTCCTGGTGGGTCCGCGCCAATCCTTCCGCGCCGCCTCCCTGCGTGCTGCCTCCCTGCAGCTGTCGGTGCCGCCGCGGCATCCTGCCGTGGCGACCAGTGACCGGCGTCCTGCCTGTCCCGACCTGTCCTGTTGTTCAGCGCCTTGGTACGGAGGCCGGCGCTGCCCTCCTGGGCGGTGCCTCGTCCGGCGCCTGCCTGGCCCCGGTCGTCATCCGTTGTCGATTCCGTTCGACGGTAGCTGTCCCTATCCCCTTCACCCGCGCCAGATCCTCGACGTGTTCAAAGGGTCCGTGTTGTCGCCGGTACGCGACGATCGCTTCGGCCCTCATCGGCCCCACGTTCGCCAGTCCCTGCCGCAGCGTCGACGCGTCCGCCGTATTGATGTTGATCCGATCGGCCGCGAAGGCCATTCCGCTCAACAGCAGTCCCAGCACCAGCGCCCTGCACGAAAACCAAGGTCCCACCGTGTAACTCCTTGTGGCTCGGAACCGGCCCCTGCCGGCAATCCTGTCGAAGGTTCCAGCGTCCCTCGCCACATACACACAGCCTATCGTCCACGGCACCTTCACACAGCAGGCCTAACACCCGACGTGGTGTAGGGAAATACCTACCCCAGCGCAGGCGTAGAATGGCGGGACTTGTCAAAAGCACTCCGGAGTTCAGATGGACAGCGCCAAGCTCGGCCAATTCGTCAGTGAAAAGTGGGACAACGAGATCGTCCCGCAATTGGTCGATTACATCCGTATCCCCAACAAATCGCCGATGTTCGACGCCGATTGGGTCGCCAACGGCTACATGGAACAGGCCGTCACCCTGATGGAAACCTGGGCCCGCGCCCAGAACCTGCCGGGCCTGACCGTCGAGGTCGTGCGCCTGGAAGGCCGCACCCCGCTGCTGCTGCTGGAAATCCCGGCCTCCGGCGCCGAGACCGGCGACGACACCATCCTGCTGTACGGCCATCTGGACAAGCAGCCGGAAATGACCGGCTGGGACGACGACCTGGGTCCGTGGATCCCGGTGCTGCGCGGCGACAAGCTGTACGGCCGCGGCGGCGCCGATGACGGCTATGCGATGTTCGGTTCGCTGGCCGCCGTGCTGGCGCTGCAGGAACAAGGCCTGCCGCACGCGCGCTGCGTGATCCTGATCGAAGCCTGCGAAGAATCCGGCAGCTACGACCTGCCCGCCTATGTCGACCACCTGGCCGACCGCATCGGCAAGCCCTCGCTGGTGGTGTGCCTGGATTCGGGCTGCGCCAACTACGACCAGCTGTGGTGCACCACCTCGCTGCGCGGCCTGACCGGCGGCAACTTCTCGGTCAAGGTGCTCAACGAAGGCGTGCATTCCGGCGATGCCTCCGGCGTGATCCCGTCCAGCTTCCGCCTGCTGCGCCAGCTGATCTCGCGCATCGAGGACGAGAACACCGGCCGCATCCTGATCGACGGCATGAATGTCGAAATCCCGGCCGAGCGCCAGGAACAGGCCAAGCGTGCCGCTGAAGTGGTGGACACCGCGATCTTCGAGAAATTCCCGATGGTCGATGGCCTGCGCCCGATGAACGACGACCTGGCCGAACTGGTGCTCAACCGCACCTGGCGCCCGGCGCTGTCGGTCACCGGTGTGGACGGCCTGCCGCCGCTGGCCTCGGCCGGCAACGTGCTGCGCCCGCATACCGCGGTGAAGCTGTCACTGCGCCTGCCCCCGACCGCTGACGGCAAAGCCTGCGGCGAGCTGCTCAAAGAAGCCCTGCTGCGCGATCCGCCGAACGGTGCGGAAGTGAAGCTGGACCTGGAGAAGGCCTCCAGCGGCTGGAATGCCCCGGCGATGGCGCCGTGGCTGACCCAGGCGATCGACGACGCCAGCCAGACCTTCTTCGGCAAGCCGGCGATGTACATGGGCGAAGGCGGCTCGATCCCGTTCATGGGCATGCTCGGCGAGAAGTTCCCGGGTGCGCAGTTCATGATCACCGGCGTGCTCGGCCCGCACTCCAACGCACACGGCCCGAACGAGTTCCTGCACATCCCGATGGGCAAGCGCGTGACCTCCTGCGTGTCCAAGGTGATCAGCGAGCATTACGCGGCCAGCCTGCGTGGCGAGACCAGCGGTTCGCCGGTCGCCGCCGACAGCGGCACCCGTCACGGTGGCCACGGCTGCTGCTGACGTTGGCGGACGCAGCCTGGCCTTGCTAGGCTGCGTCCACCTCTACTGACGCATTTGGCATGAACGGACTGTTTGGCAGCACCAGCTGGCTCTACATCATCCTGGTCGGCTTCGTCGTCGGTCTGCTCGGGCGCTTCTTCATGCCCGGCAACAACCGCATGGGCTGCCTGCTGACCATCGTGCTCGGCATCGTCGGCGCCCTGCTGGCCGGCTGGTTCGGCCAGTACATGGGCTGGTATGCCCGCGGCGAGCCTGCCGGTTTCATCGGCGCGATCCTCGGTGCGGTCGCGGTCCTGGCCGTGCTCCGGCTGTTCAGCAGCAAGCGCTGAGCATCGCCCTCTTCTTTCTTCCCGCGCGCCTTCCGGCGCCGCTTCGACGTACCCGTCCATGAACGATCCCGCTTCCGATCCGCTGCGCGCCGAACACCGCCGGCAGTGGACCTGCGCCGCCCTCGGCGACCCGGCCACCGCGCTTGACCGTGCGTCGGTCGATGCCGGTTTCCGCAGCTACTGGCGCGCCACCAGCGCGCGCGGCAGCCACATCGTGATGGATTCCCCGCCCGGGCTGGAGGATGTGCGCCCGTGGCTGCGCATGCACGACCTGCTCGAGCCCAACGGCGTGCGCGTGCCGCAGGTACTGGCGCGCGATGAATACAACGGCTTCCTGCTGCTGGAAGACCTGGGCGGCCCGACGCTGGCCCGCCATATCGACACCGACAACGCCGATGCCTGGTTCGATGCCGCCTTCGCGCAACTGATCCGGCTGCAGTCCATCCCGGTGCCCGAGGGCATGGGCAGCTTCGGCGAGGCGCTGCTGCAGCGTGATGCCGGGCTGTTCGACGAATGGTTCCTGCAACGTCACCTCGGCCTGGAACTGGACTGCGGCGAGATCGAGCACCTGCAGCGCATGCACCGCCTGCTGATGGACAACGCCCTGCAGCAGCCGCAGGTGCTGACCCACCGCGATTTCATGCCGCGCAACCTGATGCCGATCGACGGCGGGCCGGCCGTGCTGGATTTCCAGGATCTGGTGCGCGGGCCGATCGCCTACGACCCGGTCAGCCTGTTCAAGGATGCGTTCCTGAGCTGGCCGATCGAACGCGTGGACGCGTGGTTGGCGCGCTATCACGCGCTCGCCCTGGCCGCCGGCCTGCCGGTGCGGCCGTGGCCGCAGTTCCTGCGCGACGCCGACTGGATGGGCGTGCAGCGCCACCTCAAGATTCTCGGCCTGTTCGTGCGCCTGCGCGACCGCGACGGCAAGGGTCACTACTTCGAGGATGCACCCCGTTTCATCCGCTATCTGGATGAAGTGCTGCCGCGCCATCCCGAGCTGGCCCCACTGCACGACCTGTTCGAGCTGCGCATCAAACCGGCCCTGGCCCGCATCGCCGAACCGGTGCAGGCGCGCCCATGAAGGCCATGATCTTCTCGGCCGGCAAGGGCGAGCGCATGCGCCCGCTGACCCTGCACACGCCCAAGCCACTGCTGGTGGCCGGTGGCAAGCCGCTGATCGTGTGGCACCTGGAACGGCTCGCTGCCGCCGGCATTGATGAGGTGGTGATCAACACCGCCTGGCTGGGTGACCAGTTCGCACCCGCGCTGGGCGACGGTGCGCGCTGGGGGCTGCGCTTGCACTTCATCGATGAGGGCGCCGTGCCGCTGGAAACCGGTGGCGGCATCCTCAATGCCCTGCCGATTCTCGGCGAGGCACCGTTCCTGGTGATCAACGGCGATGTGTGGACGGATATGGAGGTCGCCACGTTGCCGCGCACGCCTGCCGGCGATGCGCATCTGGTGCTGGTCGACAATCCCGCGCAGCACCCGCGCGGTGATTTCATCCTGCACGCCGATGGTCGCGTCAGCGATGACGGCGACAGCGCGCGGCTCACCTATGCCGGTATCGGCGTGTACCGCCCGGCGATCCTCGACGGCTGGCGGGCGGTGATCGGCGACACCACCGGGGCCGGCGCGACACCGCCGCAGTTCAGCCTCGTCCCCCTCCTGCGCCACGCGATGGCGCAGGGCCGTGTGACCGGCCAGCACCATCGCGGCCGATGGACCGACGTAGGCACGCCGGAGCGTCTGGCGCAGCTGGACGCCCAGTTGCAATCCCCGCACGGGTAAAACACCGCGCCCCCCTTTGGGCGACCCGGTGGTAGAGCCGACCGTTGGTCGGCTGCTCTCCGCCCGATGGTAGAGCCGACCGTTGGTCGGCTGCTCTCCGCCCGATGG
>NZ_JBDJNT010000012.1:0-131238 GCF_039674525.1 Stenotrophomonas sp. TWI377 | reverse complement strand
CGGGCGGTCCCCTCATGCCGTGGCGGGGGGCCTATGTGCTGGCGGGTGTTGGTTGTTGGGGTGTGGGGGGGGGGCTGGGGTCGCCGGCCCACCACCCGCATTGAAACATCGCCGATCACGGGGGGAGCCGTTATATTGGCCGCCATGAAGAACCGGGCTCCGGGCGCAGTGCGTCCGCTCAAGTATGTGTCGACGCTGCTGCTGGCCCTGGCCAGCAGTTCCGCCATGGCCCTGGGCCTGGGCGATATCCGGGTGCTGTCCAAACCGGGCCAACCCCTGCTGGCCGAAATCCCGGTCATTTCCGCCGATCCGTCCGAGCTGGAAAACCTCCGCGTTGCACTGGCCTCGCCGGCGACCTTCGCCCGGGTCGGGCTGGAACCGCCGTCCGGACTGGTCAGCGAACTGCAGTTTGAGTTGACCCGCAATGCGCAGGGCCGCGCTGTGGTGCGCGTCAGCAGTCATGCGCCCGTGGCGACGCCCTCGTTGAATTTCCTGATCGAAGCCGATTGGGGGCAGGGCCGTCTGGTCCGCGAATACTCCGCCCTGGTGGATGCGCCCAACAGCGCCGCCGCCGTGGCCGAGCCGGAGATCGTGGCTCCGGCAGGCGCGATGTCCAATGCCATCATCCGCGAGCCCGAACCGCAGGCGGCGCCGGTCGCCGTCACGCCGCCGCGCCGTACGGAACCGGCGACCACGCCGCGCCCGGCCGCGCCACGCGCAGCATCGGCCGCACCCGTCGCCGCCGATGGCAGCGTCACCGTGCAGCGTGGCCAGACCCTCTCGCAGATCGCCGGTTCGCTGGCGCGCGAGCAGGGCGTCAACCGCGACCAGGCGATGATCGCGCTGCTGCGGGCCAATCCCGAGGCCTTCATCCGTGGCAACGTGAACCTGCTCAAGCAGGGCGCGGTACTGCGTACGCCGGGCGCCGAGGGCCTGGCCGGGATCGATGCCCAGCAGGCCGCGGCGATCGTGCGCGAGCACACCGCGCAGTGGCGGCAGTCGCGCGCGGCGATCCCGCAGCCGGCCGACAGCGGGGTGGCCGCCGTGCCGTCTCCTGCACCGGCCGCACCGACCGCTGCTGGCCAGGGCGCACGCCTGGAAATCGCGCCGGCCGTCGCCGCCGCCGGCACCACCGCAGGCACAACCACCGGCACCGCTGCCGGCACCGAGGGCGACATGCTGGCTAACGAACAACTGCGACAGGCCAAGGAAGACGTCGCCACGCGCGATGCCGAGATCCAGGAACTGCGCGAACGCGTGGCCGAGCTGGAGAAGCTCAAGGCCCAGCAGCAGTCCCTGATCACGTTGAAGGACAACGAACTGGCCGCTGCGCAACAGGGCCTGGAGCAGGCACCCGGCCCGCGTGACAGCGCCGGCGGTGGCTGGTACTGGCTGGGCCTGGTCGTGCTGCTGCTGGTAGTCGGGGGATGGGCGCTGGTACGCCGCCGCAAGCCGTCGCCGCTGCCGCCGCTGTCGCGCGATGGGCTCGATGGCATGGCATTGGCTGCTGCCGTCCCCGCGGCCGACGATGTGGACGAACTGGCAGCGCAGCAGGAGGACGTGCAGCGCGTGCCTGACGAAGAGGCCGTTGCAGAGGCCGACGTCTACGCCGGGCTGCGCCGCGAGCCGGTCTTCCCGCTCGCGCCTTCCGCGCACGACGCCGATCCGCGTGATCCCCTCGATGATCCTCGCTGGAGCGACACCGCGACCGACGAGGCACCCGTGTTGCCGGAGGTCGAGGCGACGGCGGCGTCTGCGTACAGTATCGAGGCCGATGCGCAGCACGTGAACGTGGATGAGGCGCTGTTCCGCGCGCCGGCCCCGCTGATCGAGCCGTCGGCCCATGCGCTGGAAGCCGCCGCGCAGCCTTCGTTCCGGGGCGTGTTCGAATTCCCCGATGAAACGGCGACGGCCGAACGTCCGGCAGACGAAGACGATCACACCCTCGGTGCCGACGTTGCGCCGGTGATGGCCACCCATGACGACACCACCGAGGGTGCAGACCCGGTCGCCGACAACGCGCCGGTCGCGCCGATCGGCAGCCCCGGTCGTGATCGACTGGAACTGGCCATCGCCTACCTGGACCTCGGCGATGCCGAGACCGCGCGGACGCTGCTGCACGAAGTGGCCGTCGGCGCCGACCCGCACAGCCAGGCCGAGGCGCGCGAACTGCTGGCGCGACTGGGATGAGCGACGCCCGCCCGCTGGCCGCCCGTGAGCGCCGCCTGGACTATGTCGAGTTCGCCTCGCGCGATCCCGCAACCAGTCGCCACTTCTTCGAGCAGGTGTTCGGCTGGTCGTTCGTGGATTACGGCCCGGACTACACCGCCTTCGACGATGGCCGTTTCCAGGGCGGCTTCTTCCGCGCTGAGCCGCAGACGGCGGCGGGTGCGGGCGCGCCATTGCTGGTGATCTACGCCGATGATCTGCAGCCCATGCTCGAGGCCGTGCTGGCCCAGGGCGGGCAGATCATCAAGCCGGTGTTCGCCTTCCCCGGCGGCAGCCGGTTCCAGTTCCTGGAGCCCGGCGGCAACGAGCTGGCCGTGTGGTCCGAGCGCGACGCCGTCTGATGCAATACCGGCGCCTGCGCCGGCCCCCCAAAACATAGAGGTTCACCATGCGCTACGCACTGGGCGTGGAATACGACGGCAGCGAATTCAAGGGCTGGCAGCAGTTGGGCGAGAGTGGCTGCCCGAGCGTGCAGGCCAGCCTGCAGGACGCGCTGTCCTCGGTGGCCAATGCGCCGATCCAGGTGGTGTGTGCCGGGCGCACCGATGCCGGCGTGCACGGCGAATGCCAGGTCGTGCATTTCGATACGGAGGTCGTGCGCGATCCGCGCAGCTGGATGCTGGGCACCACCACCCGCCTGCCGCGCTCCATCGCTGTGCGCTGGTGCGTACCGGTGGCCGACGAGTTCCACGCACGTTTCGCCGCGCGCGCGCGCCGCTACCGCTATCGTCTGCTCAACCGCCAGGTCCGCCCGGCGCTGTACCGGCAGACCCTGAGCTGGGAGCGCCGGCCGCTGGATGCCGAACGGATGCATGCGGCCGGGCAGGCCCTGCTGGGCGAGAACGACTTCAGCGCCTTCCGCAGCGTGCAGTGCGAGGCCCTGCATGCGCGCCGGCACATGCAATCGCTCTCGGTGACCCGTCAGGGCGAGGTGGTGGAGGTCGCCGTTCAGGCCAATGCATTCCTTCATCACATGGTGCGCAATATCGTCGGTTCATTGATCCTGATCGGTTGTGGTGAGCAGCCGGTCGCGTGGATGGGGCAACTGCTGGCCGGGCGCGACCGCACCGTGGCCGGCCCGACCGCTCCGCCGCAGGGATTGGTCTTCGTTGGTCCCCTGTACCCCGACAACTGGCAGCTGCCTGCCGAGGTCACCTTATGAGCCGCTCCTTCTACCGCACCCGTATCAAGTTCTGCGGCATGACCCGTGCCGGCGATGTACGCCTGGCCGGCGAGCTCGGCGTGGACGCCGTCGGTTTCATCTTCGCCCGCGAGAGCAAGCGCCGGGTCGCCCCGGCCGAGGCGCGCGCGATGCGCCAGGCGATCGCACCGATGGTGGACGTGGTGGCCCTGTTCCGCGACAACACCAAGGAAGAGGTGCGCGAAGTGCTGCGCACCGTGCGGCCGACCCTGCTGCAGTTCCACGGTGACGAAGACGAATCGTTCTGCCGCAGCTTCAACATGCCGTACCTGAAGGCCGTGGCGATGGGGGGCAAGGACGAGGTCAACGCCCGCCAGCTGCAACTGCGTTATCCCAGCGCGGCCGGCTTCCTGTTCGACAGTCATGCCCCCGGTGGCGGCGGTGGCACCGGCGTCGCCTTCGACTGGACGCGCCTGCCCACCGGCCTGCACCGGCCGTTCCTGCTGGCCGGCGGGATCACCCCGGACAACGTGTTCGACGCGATCGTGGCCACGCTGCCGTGGGGTGTGGATGTGTCCAGTGGCATCGAATCCGAACCGGGCATCAAGGACGGCTACAAGATGCGCAAGTTCGTCGAAGAAGTGCGTCGCGCCGATTGCCACGAGGCGGATTGATCCGCCCGCCCCACGTGTAGGCCACGACCGTTGGTCGTGGCGGCGTCATCCCGCCAGCTGCTCCTGCAGCCACCCGGCCAGCGCATCCACCCGTGGGTCCGCCGCGCCCTCCGGCGTGGCCAGTACCCAGAACCCCCCGGTCGCGCCGAATCCCCAGGGTGCCAGCAGCCGGCCGGCGGCCAGCTCATCGGCCACGAGCGGCTCCGGCGCGATCGCCACGCCCAGTCCGGCAACCGCCGCCTCCAGCAGGTAATACAGATGCTCGAAGCCGCTGCCCAGCTGCAGCTGGGCCGGCGCCAGCCCATGCGACAGGGCCCAGGCCGGCCACGCCTGCGGGCGTGAGGTCGTATGCAACAGCGATTCGCCCAACAAGGAGGAGGGCGGCTGATGCGCCAACCGCGCCGCGGCCGGGTGCTGCGGGCTGACCACCACGCCCACCCGCTCCGGCGCCAGTTCCCGCACCCGCCAGCCGCGCGGCCACGGCGGCTGGGCGAGCAGCAGGACCGCATCCAGGCCCTGCTGTTCGGCGGTGAAGCTCCCGTCCTGCGCGGACCAATGCAGCGGCAGCTGGGGCAGGGCGCTCTGCAGCGCCTGCAGGCGGGGAATCATCCAGCGCGCCAGGATGCTGCCGCTGCAGCCGAGCACCAACGCTTCGGGCCGCTGTTGGCGCTTGAGGGCCACCACCGCCTCGCGGATCTGGTCGAAGGCGCCTTCGCAGGCGGCCTGCAGATCCTCGCCGGCGCGGGTCAGGCGCAGCCCACGCCCTTCGCGCTGGAACAGCACGACACCCAGGTGCTCCTCCAGCAGGCGCAGTTGGCGGCTGATCGCGCCATGGGTGACATGCAGTGCCTCCGCCGCACGGCCAACCCCGCCCAGCCGGGCGGCCGCTTCAAAGCTGCGCAGGGCATTGAGCGGGGGCAACGGTCCGTCGGTCATGTGAGTTTTCCTGACAGGTTGTGGCAGATATTATCGATATTCCTGTCATGACAGGTGCGTTAAATTGGCAGCCTGTCTCCACCGGCTGTCCCGCTATGTCTGCTTCCCCCATCTCCCCCATCGTCGATTTCCACGCCTACCCCGATGCCAACGGCCATTTCGGCCGCTACGGCGGGAGTTTCGTCGCCGAGACCCTGATCGGGCCGTTGCAGGAGCTGGCGGCCGCCTATGACCAAGCGCGTCGCGATCCGGCCTTCATCGCCGCCTACGACAAGGATCTGACCCACTATGTGGGCCGTCCCAGCCCGATCTATCACGCCGAGCGCCTCAGCCAGCAGGTCGGCGGCGCGCAGATCCTGCTCAAGCGCGAGGACCTGAACCACACCGGCGCGCACAAGATCAACAACACCATCGGCCAGGCGCTGCTCGCCGCGCGGATGGGCAAGACGCGCATCATCGCCGAGACCGGCGCCGGCCAGCACGGCGTGGCCAGTGCCACCGTGGCCGCCCGGCTGGGCCTGGAATGCGTGGTCTACATGGGCGCCACCGACATCGAACGGCAGAAGATCAACGTCTACCGCATGAAGCTGCTCGGGGCGACCGTCGTACCGGTGACCTCCGGCTCGGCCACGCTCAAGGACGCGCTCAACGAAGCGATGCGCGACTGGGTCACCAACGTGCGCGACACCTTCTACATTATCGGCACCGTGGCCGGCCCGGACCCGTACCCGCGCATGGTGCGTGACTTCAATGCCATCGTCGGCCGCGAAGCGCGCGCGCAGATGCTGACCGACTACGGCCGCCTGCCCGATGCGATCACCGCCTGCGTTGGCGGTGGCAGCAATGCGATCGGTCTGTTCCATGCCTTCCTCAATGATCGCGACGTGCGCATCGTCGGTGCCGAAGCCGCCGGCGACGGCATCGAGACCGGTCGCCATGCTGCCTCCATCGCGGCCGGCCGCCCGGGCGTGCTGCACGGCAACCGCACCTATGTGATCTGCGACGACGACGGCCAGATCACCGAGACCCATTCGGTCTCGGCCGGCCTGGATTATCCGGGCGTCGGCCCGGAGCACGCGTTCCTGGCCGATGCCGGCCGCGCCGAGTATGTCGGTATCACCGATGACGAAGCGCTGGCTGCATTCCACCAGTTGGCCCACAGCGAAGGCATCCTGGCCGCGCTGGAATCCAGTCATGCAGTGGCCCAGGCGATCAAGATCGCGCGCGAGCTGCCGCGCGACAAGCTGGTGCTGTGCAACCTGTCCGGCCGTGGCGACAAGGACGTACATACCATTGCTGCCCGCGAGGGTCTCGTTCTGTGAATCCGCTGCTGCGCCAGGGAAGTGCGCTGCTGATGGTGGTCGGCCTGACCGGCTGCGCGCCGCCGGATCCGCCGGTGTTGCCGGCCCCTGCCGCGCCTGTGGGCGCGGTGGCGCCGGCGCGGCAGCTGGCGAGCAATGATGATGACATTGCCAACCGCCCCATCGAGGACGCGCCGGAAGCGCCCAGGGCTGTCGATGCGCCTGTTGTGGATGACGCTGCGCCGTCGGTGGTCTCGGTCGCGCTGGATCATGCCGGCGATGTGCTCATCGGGCAGCGCTTCACCGAGCTCGCCGCCGATGGCCCGTGGCATTCGGCCGGCCTGAGCGAAGGCGAGCCCAACGGCGCCTGCGAGTACTACGAACGTGGCAGCCTGCCCGAAGGCGTCTCGATGATGGTCGAGGATGACCACGTGCAGCGCTTCGAGCTGGCCCCGATCGAGGAGTCCTACGAGGCCATTACCCAGCCGGGGCCGTTCGGGCTGCGGCTGGGCATGACGTTGGATGACGCGCTCAAGCGCCTGCCGCCCGGCAGTACCCGCGCACCGCATGCCTATGACCCGGAAACGGGCGAGTACCTGACCTGGCAGGACCCCGGTTCGGATCTGGCGATCCGGCTGGAGATCTTCGACGGGGTGATATCGAAGCTGTACTGGGGCGCCAGTGGCGCCGTTGAACTGATTGAAGGATGTGCCTGAGATGTCCGTGGACCGTATCGATGCCTGTTTTGCCCGCCTGCGCGATGAGCGCCGCAAGGCGCTGATCCCCTTCATCACCGCCGGTGATCCGGGCCTGGAGGCCACCGTGCCGGTGATGCATGCACTGGCCGCCGCCGGTGCGGACGTGATCGAGCTCGGGGTACCGTTCTCCGACCCGATGGCCGACGGCCCGACCATCCAGCGCAGCTCCGAGCGTGCGCTGGCCCGTGGGGCAGGGCTGCGCTATGTGCTGGAGACCGTCGCCGCGTTCCGCAGGGACGATGCCATCACGCCGGTGGTGCTGATGGGCTATCTCAACCCGATCGAGATCCACGGCACGGCCCGCTTCGCGCAGTCCGCCATCGCCGCGGGCGTGGACGGCATCCTGCTGGTCGATCTGCCGCCGGAAGAAGCGGCTGAAACCCGCGAGATCTTCACCGCGGCCGGCCTGGCACTGATCCTGCTGGCGTCGCCGACGACCGCAGATACCCGTCTGGATACGTTGTCCGCGATGGCCCAGGGCTACCTGTATTACGTGAGCTTCGCCGGCGTGACGGGTGCGTCCGAGCGCCTGGACAGCGGCGCCGCCAGTGCCCGCCTGCGCGACCTGCGCCGCCGCTCCAGCGTGCCGGTGGTGGCCGGCTTCGGGATCAAGGATGCGGCCAGTGCCGCGGCCATGGCCGTGGAGGCCGATGGCGTGGTGGTGGGCAGTGCGCTGGTGGCTGCGCTGGGTGAGGCGCCCGACGCCACGGCCGCGGCGGCAACCGCGCAGGCATTCCTCACGCCGCTGCGACGCGCCCTCGACGCTGCCTGAAGCACGTAAACGTACGTACCAGAATGGTTTGCGTCAGCCCCCCGGCAACCGCCGGGGGGTGCCCGAGCATGGAAACGGTGAGCTAGACTGTCCGCCTTTGCGGCCCCCGGGCCGCCCTGAACGGAAGTAGCATCCCGCATGAGTTGGCTCAGCAAGTTGATGCCGTCTGGCATCCGCACCGACAACGTCCCCAGCAAGAAGCGCAGCGTCCCCGAGGGCCTGTGGGAGAAGTGCAGCAGCTGCGGCAGCGCGCTCTACCGTCCTGAGCTGGAAGAGAACCTGGAAGTCTGCCCCAAGTGTGGCCACCACATGGCCATCCGCGCGCGTGCGCGCCTGGCCGCGCTGTTCGATGCGGACAGCACCACCGAGATCGGTGCGCGCCTGGGGCCGACGGACCTGCTCAAGTTCAAGGACCAGAAGAAGTACAGCGAGCGCATCAAGGCCTCGCAGAAGAACACCGGCGAGTACGACGCACTGATCGCCATGCAGGGCCTGATGAAGGGCCGCCCGCTGGTTGCCTCGGCCTTCGATTTCGCCTTCATGGGCGGCTCGATGGGCTCGGTGGTCGGTGAGCGTTTCTCGCTGGCCGCGGAAAAGGCGCTGGAGATCGGCGCGCCCTACGTGTGCTTCTCCGCCAGTGGCGGCGCGCGCATGCAGGAAGGCCTGTTCTCGCTGATGCAGATGGCCAAGACCTCGGCCGCGCTGGGTCGCCTGCGCGATGCCGGCCTGCCGTACATCTCGGTGCTGACCCATCCGACCACCGGTGGCGTGTCGGCTTCGTTCGCGATGCTGGGCGATATCAACATCGCCGAGCCGCAGGCACTGATCGGCTTCGCCGGCCCGCGCGTGATCGAGCAGACCGTGCGCGAAAAGCTGCCGGAAGGGTTCCAGCGCTCGGAGTTCCTGCTCGAGCACGGTGCGATCGATCAGATCTGCGACCGCCGCGAGATGCGCGACCGCCTGTCGGAGCTCCTGGCCATGCTGGCGCGTCAGCCCGCACCGGCACCGGATGCGGCGGCCTGATGGCGTCGCGCAAGTATTTCGGCACCGATGGCATCCGCGGCAAGGTCGGTGAGGGCGTCATCTCCGCCGATTTCGTACTGCGCCTGGGCAATGCGCTCGGGCGTGCGCTGACCGAGCGCAACGGGCACCGCCCGGTGGTGGTGATCGGCAAGGACACCCGTATCTCCGGCTACATGTTCGAAGCCGCACTGGAAGCCGGGCTGGTCGCCGCCGGCGCCGATGTGCAGCTGCTCGGCCCGATGCCGACGCCGGCGGTGGCCTTCCTCACCCGCACCCTCGGTGCGGATGCGGGCATCGTCATCAGCGCCTCGCACAATCCGCACTACGACAACGGCATCAAGTTCTTCTCCGCCGATGGCGAGAAGCTCGATGACGCCACCGAGCTGGCGCTGGAAGCCGCGCTCGATGCGCCGTTCACCACGGTGGAGTCCGAGCGGCTGGGCAAGGCCATGCGTGCGCGCGATGCGGTCGGTCGCTACATCGAATTCTGCAAGGCCAGCGTGCCGCGCGGGTTCGATCTGCGTGGGCTGAAGATCGTGCTCGACTGCGCGCACGGCGCTACGTATCACGTCGCCCCGCTGCTGTTCCGCGAGATGGGCGCGGAGGTGGTCAGCATCGGCGATGCGCCCAACGGTCTGAACATCAACGATGGCGTCGGCTCGATGCACATCGACAATCTCGCGGCGAAAGTGCGCGAGGTCGGCGCCGATTTCGGTATCGCCTTCGATGGTGATGGCGACCGCGTGCTGATGGCCGACGACCAGGGCAACCCGGTCGATGGTGATGACTTGCTGTTCGTGCTGGCCCAGGCCTGGCAGCGCAGTGGTCGCCTGCATGGCCCGGTGGTCGGTACGCTGATGACCAACTTCGGCCTGGAGCAGGCACTGGAACGGCTGAACATCCCGTTCCAGCGCAGCAACGTCGGCGACCGCTACGTGCATCAGGCCCTGGTCGAAAACAACGGCGTGCTCGGCGGCGAAGCCTCCGGTCACCTGTTGTGCCTGGATCGCGCCACCACCGGTGATGCGATCGTCAGCGCGCTGCAGGTGCTGGAAGTGCTGCGCCGTGACGGGACCTCGCTGCGCCAGGTGCTGTCGGTGCTCAACAAGGTGCCGCAGAAGACCGTCAACGTGCGTCTGCAGGGCGCGGCCAAGGCCACCGTGCAGGCCGAGAGCGTGCAGGCCGCGCTGGCGGCTGCGCAGCAGGCAGTGAAGGGGCGCGGCCGTGCGTTCCTGCGCCCGTCGGGCACCGAGCCGGTGGTGCGCGTCACCGTCGAGGCAGACAGCGCCGAGCTGATGCAGTCCACGCTGGACAGCCTCTCGGCAGCGGTGAAGGCAGCTGCCGCGGCCTGAGCCATGCAGTGATGCCGGAAACTGAAAACGCCCCGGGAGACCGGGGCGTTTTCGTTGCAGCGCGGTGGCGCGTTACGGCCCCGCCACCATCTTCTTTTTCTTCGCCTTGAAGCGGTTGAACAGGGGGGCGATCAACGGGTGGTAACTGTAGGCGATGCGCTTGCGCAGCCAGCTCGCCGGCCGGTTGCGGATCGCGAACCGGTAGATGTGTCCCGGATCGCCGCCGACCACATTGCGGCCGAACGGATGAGTGGTGTGCAGGTACTTGAAGCCCTGTGCCCGTGCGATCTGCACGTAGTCCTCGTCGAAATCGCCGTACGGCCAGCACAGCGTGTCCGAGACCGCGCCCAACTGCTGCTGCAGTACTTCGCGTGCCACCGAGAGGTCGCCGCTGATGCCCTGCCGCTTGTGCTCGCGGGAGATATCCTGCTTGAGCCAGCGCGTGTGCGTGTGGGTGTGGCAGTGCACCTCGAACGTGCCGGCGGCGATCATCGCGCGCGCTTCGCTCCAGCGCATCATCACCTCGTCCGGACGGTTCTCGCGCAGGATCGCCGCCTCGCAGCCGCGATGGTCCGGCGTTGCGGGCACTGTGGCGCCGGGCTGGCCGGCGTGCGGGCGGACATCGCCTTCGCCCATCCAGCCGGTGACCACGAACACCACGGCGTGCATCCCGTACTTGGCCAGGATCGGGTGCGCGTACACCCAGTTGTCCAGGTAGCCGTCATCGAAGGTGATCACGATCGATTTGGCGGGGGTCGGCTTGCCGGCCAGGAAGTCGGCGTACTGGTCCAGCGTCAGTGAGGTCCAGCCGTTGGCCGCCAGCCAGGCGATCTGGCTTTCGAAGTTCTCCGGCGACACCGTGATCATCCCCGGAGAGGGGGAGACATGGTGGTGCATCAGCACCGGGACGGATCTAGCGTTGGCCATGGCCCAGTTCCTTCAACCACTGGTGGTAATAGTGTTCGGTCGCTTCGGTGTGACCGGTCGGGGTGAAACGGTGGGCGCTGCGCATCCACTCCCAGCCCGCCAGGCCCATCTGCTGGCGGCGGTCGGGCTGCTCGATCAGGGTGCGCAGTGCGTTGGTCAACGCAGCCTGGTCGCCCAGTGGCGCGAGCAGGGCGTTACTGCCTTCCACCACCATCTCCGGCACACCGCCCACGCGCGTGGCGACGATCGGCACGCCGACGTACGCCGCTTCGAGAAACACCGTGCCGGCTGCCTCCTTGTGGGTGGCGAGGGCGAAGATATCGAAACCGGTCATCAGCCGGCAAGCACCCTGGCGGTAGCCCAGCAAGTGCACCTGGGCGGCGATGCCGAGCTGCTCGCGCAGGGCGATCAGGCGGTCCATCACCGGCTGGCCGTCGCCGACGATCACCAGTTGCACCCGCGCATCGGCGCGGCACAGCGGTGCCATGGCCTGCAGCAGCTCCAGGTGGCCCTTGGGTTCGCGCAGCACCGCGACGCAGCCGACCACGATCTGTTCGTCGTTGAAGCCCAGCTCCGCGCGCACGTCCGCGCGGGTGTCCTGCAGGCACTGCCAGGGATCGCGCTTGGCGATCTGCGACCACTGCGGCGGTACCGCGATCGGCGGGACGATGCCGACGTGCGCGTCCTCGATGCCGCGGCTGACCATCAGCTTCTTCACGAAACTGCTCACCGTCATCACCCGATGGGGCAGGCCGGTGTAGGTCAGCAGCGAGTTGATCGGGCTCATCAGGTGGCGCGAGCGCACCACCAGGGGCGTGCCGCCCAGGCGTGCACCGGCAGCGGCGATCAGACTGTCGCGGCGGCTAGTGGTGTTGACCACGTCGTAGCCTTGGCGGCGCACCAGGCGCGAGACTGACCAGATCCCCCGCAGCATGCGCAGCAGACCGCCCATTTTCAGCGCGTGGACGGTGAAGCCGGCTTCGCGCGCCATCTCGCCCAGGCGGGCGCCGGGCTGGCAGAGCAGGGAGACGTCATGGCCGCGCTCGCGCATGGCCAGCATGTGGCGATAGATGTAGATCTCCTGCCCGCCAAATCCCTTGGCAGCCTCGGTATGGAGAATTTTCAGTGGCACGTTCATCGGTGGACAGTCCATGTGTGGAAAAGCGCCCGCGGCCTGCGCGGGCGGCCATCGTCATTGCCTGCGGGATCGCACCAGCGCATCCCATGCGCTGTGCGGTGCCGTGGGTGGAAGGTCATGCGGGTCCATCGGCCACAGGCTGGGCCCTGCCGGCGCGAGCCAGCGCAACGCCATTGGCGATGAGGAAGAGGGCAGGGCATCCATGAGGCGGACCGGGCGACGCTGGGAGTAAAGGGGGCGGCGCGGGAGCGTCGCCGTTGGCCCGTTCTGGCCGTCTGGGCGCGCGCATTGTATCGGTTTGTATCAATGTATCGGTGGCGGGGTTGGCCCGATCTGGCACAATGTTCAGCCGGGCCACAGCTGGCCCACCGACCACCATGAACAAGCAGGAATCGCTGTGAGCCAGATCCCCACCCTCGACATCACCCGTTTTGACACCGACCGCGACGCGTTCGTGGCCGAGCTGGGTGCGGCCTACCGCGAATGGGGCTTTGCTGGCATCCGCAACCACGGCATTCCGCAGGCCGATATCGACGCGGCGTATGAGGTCTTCAAGGCCTTCTTTGCGCTGCCGGAAGAGACCAAGCGCCAGTACCACGTGCCCGGCAGCGGCGGCGCGCGCGGCTACACCGCCTTCGGCGTGGAGACCGCCAAGGGCTCGCAGCACTTTGATCTGAAAGAGTTCTGGCACATCGGTCGCGAGATCCCGGACGACTCCCCGTGCCGTGACGTGATGGCCCCGAACCTGTGGCCGAGCGAGGTCCCGGGCTTCCGCGAGCGTGGCTACGGCATCTACCAGGCCCTGGACAAGCTGGGTTCGCGCGTCCTGTCGGCCCTGGCGCTGCACATTGGCTTGCCGGAGGATTTCTTCGCGGACAAGACCAACAACGGCAACTCGATCCTGCGCCCGATCCATTACCCGCCGATCACCGCCGAGAACATCCCGAACGTGCGCGCCGGTGCCCATGGCGACATCAACTTCATCACGCTGCTGGTCGGCGCCAGCGCGGCCGGCCTGGAAGTCCAGTCGCACGAAGGCAAGTGGGTGCCGTTCACCTCGGACGCGGACACCATCGTGGTCAACATCGGCGACATGCTGCAGCGCCTGACCAACCATGTGTATCCTTCGACGATCCACCGCGTGGTCAATCCCCCGGGCGAGCAGGCGCGCCAGCCGCGTTATTCGGTGCCGTTCTTCCTGCACCCGAACCCGGATTTCCTGATCGACGTGCTGCCGACCTGCATCACCCCGGAAAACCCGAGCCGCTACCCGGAGCCGATCACCGCCCACGGCTTCCTGGAAGAGCGCCTGCGCGAGATCAAGCTGAAGTAAGCGATCCTGCCGAAACAAGAGAGAAGGCCGCCGCATGGCGGCCTTCTTCATTCGGCGTAGTGCCGGCCGCTGGCCGGCTCCAGGCACTGCTGCCCTCGCCGCATTCGGCTATTCGCTGCCCCGTGCTGGGCGAGCGCTGCCATGCCCAGCCGGGACGCGCCTTAAACCCGTCCAGGGGGGCTCGACGGGCGCCATCCTTGGCGCCCGACGGTCCCGGCTGGGCACGGCAGCGCTCGCCCCCGACAGATCGCCTCGGCGGAGGGCAGGGCAGCCTCAAATCCGATCCGGCGCTTTGTAGTTGTTCCATGCAAGCCGACAAACTGTCAGAGGGTGGGCGTGGGTGGGTTGGCGGGACCGTTATGCGCCATGGATGGCGCATCTCGAGCCCCCATGGGTGAGAGCGCATTGCTTGCGAGGCACTGCCTCGCATGCGTTCGAACGCACAACCGCCGGCGGTTGGGCCGGGCCGCGGAGCGGGGTTTACGGCGTGTCCCGCCAACCCACCCACGCCCGCCCAGTCTGGGCACGTCCACCGGCCCCGTCGCCCTTGCTTTTGACTTGGGGCCGCAACAAAAAATAAATATCCAATTGAAATGTAAGCGTTTTCCCGCCAACGCCAATTCGTTGCATCCGTTATCATGGCCGGCTGATACCCAAAGGAGCCCCCGCCATGCGCCGCAAGATCGTCGCCGGTAACTGGAAGCTGCACGGCAGCCGCCAATTCGCCACCGACCTGGTCAGTGACCTGGTTGCCGACCTCCCACTGCAGGGCGTCGAAGTCGTGGTCCTGCCGCCGCTCCCGTACCTGGGCGAACTGGTCGAAGCCTTCGAAGGGCGCGCCGTCGCCTTTGGCTCCCAGGATGTCAGCAGCAACGAAAAGGGCGCCTACACCGGCGAAGTCTCGGCCACCATGCTGGCCGAAGTCGGTGCCCGTTACGGCCTGGTCGGCCACTCCGAACGCCGCCAGTACCACGCCGAAAGCAGTGAGCTGGTCGCCCGCAAGTTCGCCGCCGCCCTGCATGCCGGCCTGACCCCCATCCTGTGCGTGGGCGAAACCCTCGAGCAGCGTGAGGCCCATCAGACCGAGGCGGTCATCGCCGCCCAGCTCGCCCCGGTGCTGGAGCTGGTCGGCGCCGCCGGCTTCGCCCAGGCCGTGGTCGCCTATGAGCCGATCTGGGCCATCGGTACCGGCCGGACTGCCTCCAAGGAACAGGCCCAGCAGGTCCACGCGTTCATCCGTGGCGAAGTGGCCAAGCTCGATGCTAGAATTGCGGATTCACTGTCGATCCTCTATGGCGGCAGCGTGAAGCCCGACAACGCCGCGGAACTGTTCGCACAGCCCGATGTCGATGGTGGGCTGGTGGGCGGCGCCTCCCTGGTGGCCGCGGACTTCCTTGCCATCGCTGCCGCGGCGGCGGGGCGCTAATTAGTTACGTTGTCGGCTCAACCGCCGGCACGACATGTCCGAGGACGGATTCGAAATGCTGATGTTGATCCTCAATGTGGTCTACGTGCTGGTCGCAGTGGCCATGATCGCGCTCATCCTGATGCAGCGTGGTTCCGGCGCGGCCGCAGGGTCGGGTTTCGGTGCCGGCGCCTCGGGCACTGTGTTCGGCGCGCGTGGCGCGTCCAACTTCCTGTCCAAGTCGACCAAGTGGCTGGCCGTGGTGTTCTTCGGCATCAGCCTCTTCATGGCCTGGTATGCCAGCCATGGCTCGCGCCCGGCGGCGCAGCAGGATCTGGGTCTGATGTCGGCTCCGGCCGCCAGTGCGCCAGCCGCGCCGGCAGGCGAGCTTCCGGCCGTGCCGAAGGCCCCGGAAACCCCGTCGCAGCAGCCTGTTCCGTCGGCCACTGTGCCGGCTCAGGCGGAAACCCCGAAATCTGGTGAAGAAAAGCCTTCGGAAGGCACCCAGACTCGCTGAAGACGGTTACAATATGCGGCGCACTGGAGAACAACCGGTGCGATCGTAAGCCCAGGTGGCGGAATTGGTAGACGCACTACCTTGAGGTGGTAGCGACGAGAGTCGTAGGGGTTCGAGTCCCCTCTTGGGCACCATTTGTTTGTAAGCGGGTTCGTCTGGCGCGCAAAGCGCCAGGTAGCGGTATCCGTCCACTCCCCCATGCCAAAGCGCCTGCAGGCGCAGCGGCAGAGGCAAGAGAGAATCGCTGTGCTGGCCGAATATTTGCCGTCTCTGCTGTTTCTGATCGTTGCCACCGGTATCGGCGTTGCGCTGATGCTGGTTGGCCGATTCCTCGGTCCCCGACGTCCTGATCTTAAAAAGCTCTCGCCGTACGAATGCGGCTTCGAGGCTTTCGAGGACGCGCGCATGAAGTTCGATGTGCGCTACTACCTGATCGCGATTCAGTTCATCGTATTTGATCTGGAAATCATCTTCATCGTGCCGTGGACCCAGGTCTTCATGGAACTGGGCGCACGTTCGCTGGTCACGATGGGCCTCTTCGTAGGCATGCTTTTCCTCGGTTTCATTTACGTCTGGAAGAAGGGAGCGCTGGAATGGGAGTAATTCAGACGCTCGACGGCCTGATGAACAACCCGGTCCCGGAAGGGCGGGTCGATGACATCCTGCGCCCCGAAGGCGACAACCCCCTGCTCGAAAAGGGTTACGTGACCACCAGCGTCGATGCGCTGTTGAATTGGGCGCGTACCGGTTCGATGTGGCCGATGACCTTTGGTCTGGCCTGCTGCGCAGTGGAAATGATGCACGCCGGTGCGGCGCGTCTGGATCTTGACCGGTACGGCGTGGTGTTCCGCCCGTCGCCGCGTCAGTCCGACGTGATGATCGTGGCCGGCACCCTGGTCAACAAGATGGCTCCGGCCCTGCGCAAGGTCTATGACCAGATGCCGGACCCGAAGTGGGTCATCTCGATGGGCAGCTGCGCCAACGGTGGCGGCTATTACCACTACTCCTATGCAGTAGTGCGTGGCTGTGACCGCGTGGTGCCGGTGGACATCTATGTCCCCGGCTGCCCACCTACCGCCGAAGCGCTGGTGTACGGGATCCTGCAGTTGCAGAAGAAGATCTGGCGTACGCAGACCATCGCCCGCTGACATCCCTCCTGACAAGAGCACGCCAAGCCCCCATGGCAGAGCAAGCACATTCCTTCATCGACCGACTTTCCGCACGTTTCGCAGGTGCGCAGGTCTTCGTGGTCGAACCCCGCGGCGAAGTGACGCTGGAAGTGCCCGCCGCTGACTGGCATGCCACCGCTCTGGCGCTGCGCGACGAATTCGGTTTCGAGCAGGCGGTTGACCTGTGCGGCCTGGACTACCTCGGCTATGGCAGCGACGAATGGGATACGGCCGATGTGTCGTCCCAGGGCTTCAGCCGTGGCGTAGAGGGCAAGTCCGTCGGTCGTTTCGCCTGGGGTGAATTCCCCACCCGCGAAACCAGCGATGGCGCCCAGCCGCAGCCGATCCCGCTGCAGCGTTTCGCCGTGGTTACCCAGCTGCGTTCCTACCAGCACAACCTCACGATGCGCATCCGTTGCTTTGCGCCGAACGAGGAGCTGCCGGTGGTCGCCTCGCTGACCAATATCTGGCCGGGCCTGAACTGGTTCGAACGTGAAGCGTTCGATCTGTTCGGCGTGATCTTCGAAGGTCACCCGGACCTGCGCCGGATCCTGACCGACTACGGCTTCGTCGGCCATCCGTTCCGCAAGGATTTCCCGCTGATCGGCAACGTCGAAGTGCGCTACGACGAAGAAAAACAGCGCGTCATCTATGAACCGGTGACCTCGGTCGAACCGCGTGTCGGCGTGCCGCGCGTGATCCGTGACGACGCCCGTTTCCAGACCGCTGCCGGTGAATCCGCGCAGTCGGAGGCAAGCAAGTGAGTGAATTCACCCAGGCCAGCCAGGCCTTTGCGAGCAACCCGGCCGAACTGCGCCAGGAAATCCGCAACTACACGATGAACTTCGGCCCGCAGCATCCGGCCGCGCACGGTGTGCTGCGCCTGATCCTGGAAATGGACGGCGAAACCATCATGCGTGCCGACCCCCACGTGGGCCTGCTGCACCGTGGTACCGAAAAGCTGGCCGAGTCCAAGCCGTTCAACCAGTCGATCGGCTACATGGATCGCCTGGATTACGTGTCGATGATGTGCAACGAGCACGCCTACGTGCGCGCGATCGAGACCCTTATGGGGATCGAGGCGCCGGAGCGTGCGCAATACATCCGCACCATGTTCGACGAAATCACCCGCATCCTGAATCACCTGATGTGGCTGGGGTCCAACGCGCTCGATCTGGGCGCGATGGCGGTCATGCTGTACGCCTTCCGCGAACGCGAAGAGCTGATGGACTGCTATGAAGCGGTCTCCGGCGCGCGCATGCACGCGGCGTACTACCGTCCGGGCGGCGTCTACCGCGACCTGCCGGACCACATGCCCAAGTACAAGGAATCGCGCTGGCACAAGGGCAAGGCCCTGAAGAACCTCAACGCCTCGCGCGAAGGTTCGCTGCTGGATTTCCTGGAGAACTTCACCGTTGAGTTCCCCAAGCGCGTGGACGAATACGAAACCCTGCTGACCGACAACCGTATCTGGAAGCAGCGTACGGTCGGCATCGGCGTGGTCACCCCGGAACTGGCGCATGCCTGGGGCATGACCGGCGTGATGCTACGCGGCTCGGGCATCGCCTGGGATCTGCGCAAGAAGCAGCCGTATGCCAAGTACGACGCGGTCGAGTTCGACATCCCGCTCGGCAAGGAAGGTGACTGCTACGACCGTTACCTGTGCCGCGTGGCCGAGATGCGCGAATCCAACCGCATCATCAAGCAGTGCGTGACCTGGCTGAAGGCCAACCCGGGTCCGGTCATGGTCAAGAACTTCAAGGTCGCGCCGCCCAGCCGCGAAGACATGAAGGACGACATGGAAGCGCTGATCCATCACTTCAAGCTGTTCAGTGAAGGCTACTGCGTCCCGGCCGGCGAAACCTACGCCGCCGTCGAAGCGCCCAAGGGCGAGTTCGGCTGCTACCTGATGTCCGATGGTGCCAACAAGCCGTTCCGCGTGCATCTGCGCGCGCCGGGCTTCGCCCATCTGTCCTCGATCGACTCGATCGTGCGCGGCCACATGCTCGCCGACGTGGTGGCCATGATCGGCACCTACGATCTGGTGTTCGGCGAGGTGGACCGGTGATCGCATCCGCTTGCACGACGCCTGACACCCGCCGGCTGCTGCCGGCGCTGCAGGTTCTGGTTTTTAACGATTTCGTATTCGCTGAGGTCGGCCGATGAAGGCGACAGGTAATTTCGAGGCGGCGCGCGACGTCGACCCGATGGTGGTCTTGAATGACAAGACCCGTGCGCACATCGATCACTGGCTGGCCAAGTTCCCGCCGGATCGCAAGCGCTCGGCTGTCCTGCAGGGCCTGCACGCCGCACAGGAACAGAATGCGGGCTGGCTGACCGACGAGCTGATCGCCGGCGTCGCCAAGTACCTGGATCTGCCGCCGGTGTGGGCCTACGAGGTCGCCAGCTTCTACTCGATGTTCGAACTGGAGAAGGTCGGCCGCCACAACGTCGCCTTCTGCACCAACATCAGCTGCTGGTTGAACGGTGCCGAAGACCTGGTCGCGCACGCCGAGAAGAAGCTCGGCTGCAAGACCGGTCAGTCCACCGCTGATGGCCGCATCTACCTCAAGCGCGAAGAAGAATGCCTGGCCGGTTGCGCCGGTGCGCCGATGATGGTCATCAATGGCCATTACCACGAGCGCCTGACCGTCGAGAAAGTCGACGAGCTGCTGGACGGGTTGGAGTAAGACATGGCACATCATCACGCACCCAGTGGTCCGGTCGGTCCCGCACCGTTGCCGCACCAGGTGGTCTACACCACCCTGCATTACGACACCCCGTGGTCGTATGAAAGCTACCTCAAGACCGGTGGCTACGCTGCCCTGCGCAAGATCCTCGAAGAGAAGATCTCGCCGGAGCAGGTCATCGAGATGGTCAAGCAGTCCAACCTGCGCGGCCGTGGCGGCGCGGGCTTCCCGACCGGCCTGAAGTGGTCCTTCATGCCCAAGGGCACCATGCAGAAGTACATCCTGTGCAACTCGGATGAATCCGAGCCGGGAACCTGCAAGGACCGCGACATCCTGCGTTACAACCCGCATTCGGTCGTGGAAGGCATGGCGATCGCCTGCTACGCCACCGGCTCGACCGTGGGCTACAACTACCTGCGTGGTGAGTTCCACCACGAGCCGTTCGAGAACTTCGAGCAGGCCCTGGCCGACGCGTACGCGAACGGCTGGCTGGGCAAGGACATCCTCGGCAGCGGCGTGGACATCGACATCTACGGTGCGCTGGGCGCCGGCGCGTACATCTGCGGCGAAGAAACCGCGCTGATGGAATCGCTGGAAGGCAAGAAGGGCCAGCCGCGCTACAAGCCGCCGTTCCCGGCCAACTTCGGCCTGTACGGCAAGCCGTCGACGATCAACAACACCGAGACCTATGCCTCGGTGCCGGCGATCATCCGCAATGGTCCGGAGTGGTTCCAGGGCCTGAGCCTGACCAAGAACGGCGGTCCGAAGATCTTCTCGGTCTCCGGTTGCGTGCAGAAGGGCGGCAATTTCGAAGTGCCGCTGGGCACCACCTTCGACGACCTGCTGGAAATGGCCGGTGGTCTGAAGCCGGGCCGCACGCTCAAGGGCGCGGTCCCGGGCGGCGTCTCGATGCCGGTGCTGAAGGCTGAAGAGCTCAACGGCCTGCAGATGGATTACGACACCCTGCGTGCCCTCGGCACCGGTCTGGGGTCGGGCGCCATCGTGGTGCTGGATGACAGCGTCTGCTGCGTCAAGTTCGCCTGCCGCATCAGTCAGTTCTTCCACAAGGAATCCTGTGGGCAGTGCACCCCGTGCCGTGAAGGCACCGGCTGGATGCACCGCGTGCTGGAGCGCATCGTCGCCGGCAAGGCCACGATGGAAGACCTGCATCAGTTGAAGACGGTGGCCGGCCAGATCGAAGGCCACACCATCTGTGCGTTCGGTGAAGCGGCGGCATGGCCCATCCAGGGCTTCCTGCGCCAGTTCTGGGACGAATTCGAGTACTACATCGTCAACGGTCATTCGATGGTTGACGGCAAGAAGGTGGAGGCAGCCGCCGCATGAGCGCGCAACCCGTAAACCCGAGCGTGCCACCGGATCATGTGACCGTCGAAATCGACGGCCAGTCCCTGGTCGTGCCCAAGGGCTCGATGATCATCCAGGCCGCCGACAAGGCCGGCATTCCGATCCCGCGCTTCTGCTACCACGAGAAGCTGCCGATCGCCGCCAACTGCCGCATGTGCCTGGTCGACGTGGAAAAGTCGCCCAAGCCGGCACCGGCCTGCGCCACGCCGGTCATGGATGGCATGAAGGTCGCCACCCGCAGTGAAAAGGCGCTGAAGTTCCAGCGCTCGGTGATGGAATTCCTGCTGATCAACCATCCGCTGGACTGCCCGATCTGCGATCAGGGCGGCGAGTGCGAGCTGCAGGACGTGTCGCTGGGCTATGGCCGTTCGGTCAGCCGTTTCAACGAGCGCAAGCGCGTGGTGCCCGACGAGGACATCGGTCCGCTGGTCGCCACCGAGATGACCCGCTGCATCCAGTGCACCCGCTGCGTCCGCTTCACCGCCGACGTTGCCGGTACCTACGAGCTGGGTGGCATGTACCGCGGTGAGAACCTGCAGATCGGCACCTACGACGGCAAGCCGCTGACCACCGAGCTGTCCGGCAACGTCGTCGACGTCTGCCCGGTCGGCGCGCTGACCAACAAGGTGTTCCAGTTCCGCGCCCGTCCGTGGGAACTGACCGCGCGCGAGTCGCTGGGTTACCACGACGCGATGGGCTCGAACCTGTTCCTGCACGTGCGCCGCGGCGAAGTGCTGCGCGCCGTGCCGCGTGACAACGAAGCCGTCAACGAATGCTGGCTGTCCGATCGCGACCGCTATTCGCACCAGGGCCTGTACAGCGAAGACCGTGCGGTCAAGCCGCTGCGCAAGGTCAATGGCGAGTGGAAGGAAGTGAGCTGGGCTGAAGGCCTGGCCGCTGCCAAGGAGATCTTCGCTGCCAACCAGGGCGACGACCTCGGTGTGCTGGTGCACCCGTCGGCCTCGAACGAGGAGGGCGCACTGCTGGCCCGTCTCGCCACCGGCCTGGGTACCACGAACATCGATCACCGCATCAACAACCGCGACTTCTCCGACGCCGCCACCGCCGAAGTGTTTGGCCTGCCGCTGGCGGAGATCGAAGGCGCGGACAGCATCGTTGTTCTGGGCAGCAACATCCGCCACGAGCTGCCGCTGCTGCATGCCCGCCTGCGCAAGGCACAGACCACGCGCAATGCGAAGATCCACGCCGTCAATCCGGTGGACTTCGATTTCGCGTTCAAGCTGGCCAGCAAGCAGATCGTCGCCCCGTCGGCCTTCATCGACGCACTGGGCAACGCCGAGCTGCGTGACGCCGTCAAGGGCGCCAGCAATGCGGTGCTGATCGTCGGTGGCATCGCCGAAAACCACCCGCAGGCTGCCGCGATCCGCGCTGCCGCGCGTGATTTCGCCGCCGCGACCGGTGCCAAGCTGTGCCGCATCCCGCAGGGCGCCAATGCCGTGGGCCTGACCCGCGCCGGTGTACTGCCGGCCGGCAAGGACGTCAACGCCATGCTGGCCCAGCCGCGCAAGGCCTATGCCATCTATGGCATCGAGCCGGGCCTGGACTTCGCCGACGCCGCCGCTGCCCGCAAGGCACTGGCCGGTGCCCAGGTGGTGGCTTTCAGCCAGTTCGCCTGTGCCTCCACCCGCGACGTCGCCGACGTGATCCTGCCGATCGGCGCGCTGCCGGAAGTGGATGCCACCCTGACCAACCTTGATGGTCGCGAGCAGTCGGCCCGTGCCGGCGGCAAGCTGCCGGGTGAGGCGCGTGAAGGCTGGCGTGTGCTGCGTGCACTGGGCGGCGAACTGTCGCTGGCCGGTTTCGAGTTCACCGATCTGGCCGGCCTGCGCGCCAGCCTGGCACCGGTCAGCGTCACCGTCTCGTCCTCGGCGGCAACGCCGGTGGCAGGTGAGGGCCTGGAAGTGACCTCGACCGCCGCGATCTACCGCACCGATGCGGTGGTCCGTCGCGCCCAGGCACTGCAGTCGCATCCGCTCAACACCGCGCCGCGCATCGTGCTCAACACCGCCGATGCCGCCCGCCTGCAGTTGGCCGAAGGGCAGATGGCCAAGGTCGGCACCGATGCCGGTCGCGCCACCCTGCCGGTGGTGGTCGACGCCCGCGTCGCCGCGGGGTCGGTCTGGATTGAATCGGGCCACGGTGCAACCGCACCGCTGGGTGCCGCACGCGTAACGGTGGTGGCTGCATGAACGAATTGCTGTTGAACGCGGTCGACCCGCTGCACCAGTGGCTGCTGTCACTGGGCGACATCGGCGCGCTGCTCTGGATCATCCTGAAGATCCTGGTGATCGCCATGCCGGTGATCATCTCGGTGGCCTTCTACGTGGTCTGGGAGCGCAAGCTGATCGGCTGGATGCACGTGCGTCATGGCCCGATGTATGTCGGCATGGGCATCTTCCAGGCCTTCGCCGACGTCTTCAAACTGCTGTTCAAGGAAATCATCCAGCCGAGCAGCTCGCACAAGGCGATGTTCATCCTTGCGCCGCTGATCACGCTGGGCCCGGCCTTCGCGGCCTGGTCGGTGATTCCCTTCGACGCGCAGATCGTGCTGTCCAACGCCAACGCCGGCCTGCTGTATCTGCTGGCGATGACCTCGCTGGGCGTGTACGGCATCATCCTGGCCGGTTGGGCCTCCAACTCGAAGTATGCGTTCCTGGGTGCCATGCGCGCCTCGGCGCAGATGATCAGCTACGAAATCGCGATGGGCTTCGCCCTGGTCGGCGTGATGATCGCCTCGGGCAGCCTCAACCTGAGCAACATCGTGATGGCGCAGGCGGGCAACTCCGGTCTGTTCGACTGGTTCCTGCTGCCGCTGTTCCCGTTGTTCATCGTGTACTGGGTGTCCGGCGTCGCCGAAACCAACCGCGCGCCGTTCGACGTGGTGGAAGGTGAATCGGAAATCGTGGCCGGCCACATGGTCGAATACTCCGGTGGTGCCTTCGCGCTGTTCTTCCTGGCCGAATACGCCAACATGATCCTGATCAGCTTCCTGATCTCGATCTTCTTCCTCGGTGGTTGGCTGAGCCCGTTCCAGGGTTGGTTCGACATCCAGCTCAGCAACCAGGCCATTGCGCCGTGGGTTGAGTGGATCTGGGTGGGCGGTTGGCCGTGGCTGCTGCTGAAGGTCTTCTTCTTCGCCAGCTCCTACATCTGGTTCCGTGCCAGCTTCCCGCGCTTCCGTTACGACCAGATCATGCGTCTGGGCTGGAAGGTCTTCATCCCGCTCACCATCTTCTGGATTGCAGTGACGGCGTTGATGGTGTTTTACGGCGTGATCCAGAAGGGCGTCTAAGCGATGAACCGAATTACTCACTACTTCAAAAGCCTGCTGCTCCTTGAGCTGCTCGGTGGTCTGTGGCTGACCCTGAAGTACGCCTTCAAGCCGAAGTACACGATGATGTACCCGATGGAGAAGTTCCCGCAGTCGCCGCGTTTCCGCGGTCTGCATGCACTTCGCCGCTACCCCAACGGTGAGGAACGCTGCATCGCATGCAAATTGTGCGAAGCGGTGTGCCCGGCGCTGGCGATCACCATCGATTCGGCCAAGCGCGAGGACGGCACCCGCCGTACCACCCGTTACGACATCGATCTGTTCAAGTGCATCTTCTGCGGCTTCTGTGAAGAAAGCTGCCCGGTGGACTCGATCGTCGAGACCCACATTCTCGAGTACCACTTCGAGAACCGTGGCGAGAACATCGTTACCAAGCCGCAGCTGCTGGCCATCGGTGATCGGCTTGAAGCCGAGATCGCCGAGCGTCGCGCCGCCGATGCCGCTTTCCGCTGAGGTCGAATGATGGATTGGGTAAATATCAGTTTCTGGGTCTTCTCCATCGTGGCGGGCATTTCCGCTGCGGCGGTGATCAGCGTGCGCAATCCGGTCTACGCCGTGTTGTGCCTGATCCTGACCTTCTTCTCCGTGGCCTGCATCTGGATCCTGGTCGGAGCCGAGTTCCTCGGTGTCGCGCTGGTGCTGGTCTACGTCGGCGCGGTGATGGTGCTGTTCCTGTTCGTGGTGATGATGCTGGACATCGATCCCTCCAACCTGCGTGAGGGCTGGGTGCGTTACCTGCCGCTCGGCCTGGTGGTGGCGGTGACGATGCTGGTGCAGATGCTGGTGCTGATCGGCGTGAAGGGCAGGGCGGTCAATCCGTTCCCGGCCGACAACGCTGCCGCGCTGGCCGCCGACACCTCCAACATCACCTGGCTGGCCCGCAGCCTGTTCACCGAGTACCTGCTGCCGTTCGAGTTCGCCGCCGTCATCCTGACCGTGGCCGTGGTTGCCGCCGTGATGCTGACCCTGCGTCGCCGCACCGGCCTGAAGACACAGAACCCGTCCGAGCAGACCATGGTCAAGGGCAGCGATCGCCTGCGCATCGTCAAAATGGATGTGGAGAAGCCGGTCGTGCACACCAACATCAAGCCGTCCAGCAACGAGGAGGCGCAGCCATGATCACGCTTGGCCATATTCTGGCGCTGGGTGCGGTGCTGTTCTGCATCAGCCTTGCCGGCATCTTCCTCAACCGCAAGAACATCATCGTGCTGTTGATGTCCATCGAGTTGATGCTGCTGTCGGTCAACATCAATTTCGTCGGGTTCTCGCGTGAGATGGGTGATACGGCCGGACAGCTGTTCGTCTTCTTCATCCTGACCGTGGCCGCGGCCGAGGCCGCCATCGGCCTCGCGATCCTGGTAACCCTGTTCCGTACTCGCCGCACCATCAATGTCGGCGAAGTCGATTCGCTGAAGGGCTGATCCGTAGATGGAAATCACTCTCTCCAAGAGTCTGTTGATCGCAGTGGTGCTTGCACCGCTGTTCGGCAGCATCATCGCCGGCCTGTTCGGTCGTCAGGTCGGTCGCGCTGGCGCGCAGGCGGTCACCATCCTCGGCGTGGCGGTCAGCTGCGTGCTGTCCAGCTACGTGCTGTACATGCTGCTGTGGGGCGGCGCCCAGCCGTTCAACCAGAACCTCTATACGTTCTTCGAAGTGGGCCAGTACTCGGCGCACGTCGGCTTCATGGTCGACAAGCTCACCGCGATGATGATGGTCGTGGTGACCTTCGTGTCGTTCCTGGTGCACGTGTACACCATCGGCTACATGCAGGATGACCCGGGCTACCAGCGGTTCTTCAGCTACATCTCGCTGTTCACCTTCTCGATGCTCACCCTGGTGATGAGCAACAACTTCCTGCAGCTGTTCTTCGGCTGGGAAGCGGTGGGCCTCGTCTCGTACCTGCTGATCGGTTTCTGGTTCAAGCGCCCGACCGCCATCTTCGCCAACATGAAGGCCTTCCTGGTCAACCGTGTCGGTGACTTCGGCTTCATCCTCGGCATCGCCGGCGTGCTGTGGGTGTTCGGCACCCTCGATTACGCCACCGTGTTCGCCAATGCCCAGGTGCTGGGCCATCCGGACGCGCTGATCCAGATCTGGTCGGGCACGATCGACCTGTTCGGCACCTCCATCCCGGTGATGAGCGAGCCGGTGATCTGGTCGGTTGCCACGGTGATCTGCATCTGCCTGTTCATCGGTGCAATGGGCAAGTCGGCCCAGGTGCCGCTGCACGTCTGGCTGCCGGACTCGATGGAAGGCCCGACCCCGATCTCGGCCCTGATCCACGCCGCGACCATGGTCACCGCGGGCATCTTCATGGTCACCCGCATGTCGCCGCTGTTCGAGCTGTCGCAGACCGCGCTGAACTTCGTGCTGTTCATCGGCGCCACCACCGCGTTCTTCACCGGCCTGATCGGCATCGTGCAGAACGACATCAAGCGCGTCGTCGCGTACTCCACGCTGTCCCAGCTGGGTTACATGACCGTGGCGCTGGGTGTGTCGGCCTATTCGGCCGCCGTGTTCCACCTGATGACCCACGCCTTCTTCAAAGCGCTGCTCTTCCTCGGCGCGGGCTCGGTGATCATCGCGATGCACCACGAGCAGGACATGCGCAAGATGGGCGGCCTGCGCAAGTACATGCCGATCACCTTCGTCACCATGTGGATCGGTACGCTGGCCCTGGTCGGTACCCCGTTCTTCTCCGGCTTCTACTCCAAGGACACCATCATCGAGGCCGCGCAGCACCACGCGCATGTGTCCTCGAGCTGGGTGGCAACCTACGGGTACTGGGCGGTGCTGGGTGGCGTGGTCGTGACCAGCTTCTACAGCTTCCGTCTGCTGTTCCTGACCTTCCATGGCAAGGAACGCTTCCGCGATGCGCATGACGATCACGGCCATGGCCATGACGGTCACCACGCCGCTGACGCGCATGCAGCCGATGCCCACCATGGCGACGCGCATCATGACGATCATGGCCACGGCCATGGCGCGCATGAGCCGCACGAGACCCCGTGGGTGGTGACGCTGCCGCTGATCCTGCTGGCGATCCCCTCGATGGTCATCGGTTTCTTCAGCATCGGTCCGATGCTGTACGGCACCGACTGGGCCGGCCACCATGCCGACGCTGCCATCCCGGGCCAGGTGCATTCGTTCTTCACCGGCATCGTTGATTTCTACGACCCGGCGCGCAACACCATTGGTGCGCTGGCCGAAGAGTTCCACGGCCCGGTGGCCTTCGCCATTCACGGCATGATGGCCCCGGCCTTCATCCTGACGGTGGTCGGTTTCCTGCTGGCGGCGCTGTTCTACCTGTGGAAGCCGGAACTGGCCGGCAAGGCCCGCAAGACCTTCGCGCCGATCGTGTCGGTGCTGGAGAACAAGTACGGCTTCGACAAGCTCTGGATCGGCGGGTTCGCCGGCGGCGGTATCAAGCTCGGCAAGGTTTCGCGCGCGATCGACACGAATGTGGTCGATGGTGTGGTGGTCAACGGTTCGGCGCGCCTGATCGATCTGGCGGCCAACCTGCTGCGTCGCACCCAATCCGGTTTCCTCTATCACTACGCCTTCGCGATGATCATCGGCCTGATTGCCCTTCTGGGCGTCCTGATGCATTACCTGCGTTGATGACCTGTACGGAATAAGAAGACGTGTCGAACTGGCCCCTACTTAGTGTTCTCATCTGGCTGCCGATCATCGGCGGTGCCTTGATCCTTGCCATCCGTGATGCCCAAACCGCCCGGTGGGCGTCCCTGGGCGTCGCGGTGCTGACCTTCGTGGCCAGCCTGTCGCTGCTCAGCGGCTATGACACGGGAATCGACGCGCTGCAGTTCGTCGAGACCCGCGCCTGGATTCCCGCCTACGACATCGGCTACAACCTCGGCGTCGACGGCATCGCGATCGCGCTGATCCTGCTGACCACGCTGGTCTCGGTGCTGGCCCTGATCGGTGCCTGGAGCGCGATCGACAAGCGCGTGAACCAGTACGTGGCCGCCTTCCTGATCCTGGAAGGTGTCACGGTGGGTATCTTCTCTGCGACGGACGCGATGCTGTTCTACGTGTTCTTCGAAGCGATGCTGATCCCGATGTTCCTGATCATCGGTGTCTGGGGCGGCCCGCGCCGCATCTACGCCGCGCTGAAGTTCTTCCTGTACACCTTCCTCGGCTCGGTGCTGATGCTGGTGGCCCTGATCTATCTGTACCTGAAGGGCGGCAGCTTCCAGCTGGCCGACCTGTACCAGCTGCAGCTGTCGGGCAAGGAACAGACCTGGATCTTCTTCGCGTTCCTGATCGCCTTCGCGGTCAAGGTGCCGATGTTCCCGGTCCACACCTGGCTGCCGGACGCCCACGTGGAAGCGCCGACCGCCGGTTCGGTGATCCTGGCCGCCATCGCCCTGAAGATCGGTGGCTACGGCTTCCTGCGCTTCAACCTGCCGATCGTGCCGGATGCCTCGCATGAATGGGCCTGGCTGGTGATCGCACTGTCGCTCATTGCGGTGATCTACGTCGGCCTGGTCGCCCTGGTGCAGGACGACATGAAGAAGCTGATCGCCTATTCGTCGATCGCCCACATGGGCTTCGTCACCCTGGGCACCTTCATCGCTCTGTGGCTGGTGCGTGACGCTGGTAACCCGGACGCCGCCCGCCTGGGCCTGCAGGGCGCGATGGTGCAGATGGTCTCGCACGGTTTCGTGTCCGGCGCGATGTTCTCCTGCGTCGGCGTGCTCTACGACCGCATGCACAGCCGCCGCATTGCCGATTACGGCGGCGTGGTCAACGTGATGCCCTGGTTCGCCACCTTCGCCATGCTGTTCTTCATGGCCAATGCCGGCCTGCCGGGTACCAGCGGTTTCGTCGGTGAATTCATGATCATCATGGCCAGCTTCCAGCGCAATCCGTGGCTGGCGCTCGGCGCGGCGAGCACCCTGGTGATCACCGCGGCGTATACGCTGTGGCTGTACAAGCGCGTGTTCTTCGGTGAAGTGGCCAACGCCCATGTCGCCGAACTGAAGGACATCAACGGTCGCGAGTGGCTGGTGTTGGGTGTATTCGCCGTGGGCACCCTTGCCCTGGGCCTGTACCCCAAGCCGCTGACCGACCTGATGGAGCCCTCGATCGCGAAGCTGGCGATGCAGATCGCATCCAGCAAGCTGCTGTAATCGGGCCGTCGAGAGTATTGATTCCAGGATTTGATGATGACCACCTCGCCGCTGTTGCCACTGACCGCCGCTGACCTCCCGCCGCTCGCTCCCGAGCTGGTGCTGGTTGGCAGTGCGTTCGCCCTGTTGATGCTTGATCTTTTCATCAGTGAGAAGAACAAGATCTGGACCCACCTGTTCTCGATCGCTGCGCTGGCGGTCGTCTTCTTCATGCTCGCCACCGGAGTGGGCGGGCAGGGCGAGGTCTTCCACGGCATGTTCGTCCGCGACAACGCGGCCGACGTGATGAAGACCGTGATCGTGCTGTGCAGCGGCCTGACCCTGATCTACGGCTGGAGCTACCTGCGCGAGCGCAAGCTCTACCAGGGCGAGATCCCGGTGCTGATCCTGTTCGCCACCGCGGGCATGATGATCCTGGTCTCGGCCGGCAGCCTGCTGATGGTCTATCTGGGCCTGGAACTGCTGGCGCTGTGCTCCTACGCCCTGGTGGCCAGCAACCGTGAAAACGGTCTGGCCTCGGAAGCGGCGATGAAGTACATCGTGCTCGGCTCGCTGGCATCGGGCCTGCTGCTGTACGGCATGTCGCTGATCTACGGCGCCACCGGTTCGCTGCACCTGGACGCCATCAACGCCGCCATCCCGCATACCGAAGAGAAGATGCTGCTGCTGACCGGCGCGGTGTTCATGATCGCCGGCGTGGCCTTCAAGCTGGGTGCGGCCCCGTTCCACATGTGGCTGCCCGATGTGTACCAGGGTGCCCCGGCACCGGTCGCGCTGTTCATCAGCTCGGCCCCGAAGCTTGCCGCGTTCGGCATGGCCTACCGCCTGCTGGAAATGGGCGTGGGTCCGCTGGCCGACGAGTGGAAGTACCTGATCGGTGGCCTGGCCGCACTGTCGCTGGTGATCGGCAACCTGATGGCGATCGCGCAGACCAACCTCAAGCGCATGCTGGCGTTCTCGACTGTCTCGCACATCGGCTTCCTGCTGATGGGCATGGCCGGGGGTGGCGAGCGGGGTTACTCGGCGGCACTGTTCTACGCCCTGAGCTACGCGATCATGTCCACGGCTGCGTTCGGCGCGATCATCGCGCTGTCGCGCAACGGCTTTGAAGCCGAGAAGATCGAAGACTTCAAGGGCCTCAATGCCCGCAACCCGTGGATGGCCGGCCTGGTGCTGTGCATCATGGCGTCGCTGGCAGGCATCCCGCCGTTCCTGGGCTTCTGGACCAAGCTGGCCGTCCTCGGCGCGGCGATCCAGGGCGACATGCTGTGGCTGGCCATGGTCGGCGTGATCTGCGCCGTGATCGGCTGCTTCTACTACCTGCGCGTGATCAAGGTCATGTACTTCGATGAGCCGGTGGGTGAGCCGCTGCCGGCCAACAACGATCGCGTCCTGGGCGTGGTGCTGGGCGTGAATGCCCTGGCGTTGCTGGCCCTGGGCGTGGCGTGGAACCCGATCATGGTGTGGTGCCAGCAGGCATTTGCACATATTTCGTAAAAAACGATACAAACGTGCGCAACTCGTGTAATATTCATCTCCTGAGTTGTTGATGCAGCGGTTTCGCCAGAACATCGTTGCGGTAGGTGCCAACCGTTGGTTGGCACACAACTCATCCGCTTCTGCTGCGGGGTGGAGCAGTCTGGCAGCTCGTCGGGCTCATAACCCGAAGGTCGCAGGTTCAAATCCTGCCCCCGCTACCATATAGCTCCGGTGCAAACCGGAGGCAGTGGACGAATCAAGCGATGCCGGAAACGGTGTCGCTTTTTTCGTTGTAGAGCCGACCGTTGGTCGGCTGCTCCAGCTGCTCCAGCTGCTCCAGCTGCTCCAGCTGCTCCGGCTGCTCCGGCTGCTCCGGCTGCTCCGGCTGCTTCGGACCTTTCGGTAGAGCCGACCGTTGGTCGGCTGCCTTTCCTGGACGTCGAACGATATGTTTCACAAGGGGGTTGCACGGTAGTGAAAACTCCCTTACAATTCCGCTTCTGCTGCGGGGTGGAGCAGTCTGGCAGCTCGTCGGGCTCATAACCCGAAGGTCGCAGGTTCAAATCCTGCCCCCGCTACCACAGAAAATCTGCAGTGCAGATGCAGTAGACGAAAAGGCGATCTCGGCAACGAGGTCGCTTTTTTCGTTGTGGCATCTGCGACGTGGACGGCGACGCGGCATGACAGTGGAAAGGTCGGCGGAGCGGGGCGATGGCGGCTGCGGCGACGATGCTCGACAGGCAGTCAGCGTCAATGACACGTTGTCGCCTGAGATGCTGCCCCGCCTTTGCTTGCAACTTCAGTGACTGCCCAGGCATTTCCGTAGGCAGCGGTGTGGGCAGGTTGGCGGGACCATTGGGGCGACATGGATGTCGCCCATGAGACCCCAAGGGTGAGGGCGCATTGCTTGCGAGGCACTGCCTCGCATGCGTTCGAACGCACAGCCGCCAGCAGCTGGGCCGGGCCGCGGAGCGGGGTTCACGGCGCGTCCCGCGGACCTGCCCATACCGATGTCCGCGCCGAAGGATGAAACAACGGCTTTTGCCGTTCAGCTTTCCGAATAGAGGCGCCAGCAGCCACCCCAACCATTGCACCAGCGCGGTGCAACGGCTATCATCAGTGGCTTAGCGGACTGTCTACTCATCTCCTCTCAACGGATATGAACAGGCCCCGCAACCGGCTTCCAGGAAACGGCAACCTGTACCCAGGCCGCCGTGACCCCCGGAACGCTGGGCTCGCAGGAACGCACCACGTGCGTCTCTGCACCGGAATCCAGCATGACCGGAGTTGTACCGGACAGGGGCCCAACGGGCCCTTTGTTGTTTCCGGAAGGTGGTCCATGCAACGGACCAGACCCGTATTTCTTTTCAACGAATCAAGGCCGACTGTGAGCGACAAGGCAACCGAAATCGCGAATCTGCTCGCCCCCACCGTTCAGTCGCTGGGTCTCGAGCTGCTGGGCGTGGAATATCTCACCGCCCCGGGTGGTGCCACGCTGCGCCTGTACATCGACGTGCCGCTGGCCGAACAGCCCGAGCGCATCGTCAACATCGACGACTGCGAACGTGTCAGCCGCGAAGTGTCTGCCCAGCTGGACGTCGAAGACCCGATCACGGCGAACTACACGCTGGAAGTGTCTTCGCCGGGCGTGGACCGCCCGCTGTTCACCGGCGACCAGTTCGAGCGCGCCATCGGCGAATCCGCCAAGGTGACGCTGAGCCTGCCGCAGGATGGCCGCCGCCGTCTGCAGGGCGAGATCCTCGCCGTGGATATCGAACAAGGCACGGTCACCTTCAAGGTCGACAATGCCCCGTTTACCGCCGACATCGAGAACATCGACAAGGCGCGCATCATGCCGGACTGGGCCGCCCTCGGCCTGGCTCCGACCAAACCGACTGGCCCGGCACCCAAACAGGGTGGCAAGGCGAACAAGAAACCATCCAACGAGCCGGCGGCCAAAAAGCCGCGCGCGGAGTGAGCCAATGAGCAAGGAACTTTTGCTGGTAGTGGATGCGGTCGCCAACGAAAAAGGCGTCCCGCGCGAAGTCATCTTCGATGCCATCGAGGCAGCGTTGGCTTCGGCTGCCAAAAAGCGTTACCCGGAAGAAGAAGTGCTGGCCCGTGTGTCGATCGACCACAAGGACGGCAACTACGAAACCTTCCGCCGCTGGGAAGTGGTGGCCGATGACGTGGTCATGGAGTCCCCGGACCGCCAGATCCGTCTGATGGACGCCATCGATGAAGCCGACGGCGTGGAAGTCGGCGATTTCATCGAAGAGCAGATCGAGAACCCGGACTTCGGCCGTATCGCCGCACAGGCCGCCAAGCAGGTGATCGTCCAGCGCGTGCGCGAGGCCGAGCGTCAGCAGGTGGTCGATGCGTGGAAGGATCGTGTCGGCGAACTGGTCACCGGTGTGGTCAAGCGCGCCGAGCGCGGCAACATCTATGTGGACCTGGGCGGCAACGCCGAGGCCTTCATTCCGAAGGACAAGGGCATTCCGCGCGACGTACTGCGCGCTGGCGACCGCGTGCGCGGTTACCTGGCCGAAGTCCGTTCGGAACCGCGTGGCCCGCAGCTGTTCATCAGCCGCGCCGCCCCGGAATTCATGATCGAACTGTTCAAGCTCGAAGTGCCGGAAGTCGGCCAGGGCCTGGTCGAGATCAAGGCCTGTGCACGTGATCCGGGCGACCGCGCCAAGATCGCCGTGCTGGCCCACGATTCGCGTACCGATCCGATCGGTGCCTGCATCGGCATGCGCGGTTCGCGCGTGCAGGCCGTGTCCAACGAGCTCAATGGCGAGCGCGTGGACATCGTGCTCTGGAACGAGAACCCCGCCAACTTCGTCATCAATGCGATGGCGCCGGCGGAAGTGCAGTCGATCATCGTCGATGAAGAAAAGCACTCGATGGACCTGGCCGTGGCGGAAGAGCGCCTGGCCCAGGCGATCGGCAAGGGCGGCCAGAACGTCCGTCTTGCCAGCCGCCTGACCGGTTGGCAGCTCAATGTGATGACCCAGGACCAGGTGACCGCCAAGTCCGAGGCAGAGCAGGGCGTTGCCCGTCAGCTGTTCATGGACAAGCTGGAAGTGGATGAAGAAATCGCCGCCATCCTGGTGACCGAAGGCTTCAACACCGTGGAAGAAATCGCCTACGTCCCGGTCGGCGAACTGCTGGCCGTGGAAGGCTTCGACGAAGACATCGTCGAAGAGCTGCGTGCCCGTGCCCGCGATGCGCTGCTCAACGAAGCGCTGGCGGTGGAAGAAGGTCTGGAGGACGGTTCGCCGTCGGAAGACCTGCTCGCCCTGGAAGGCATGGACGAGGCAACTGCCTACGCCCTGGCCGGTCACGGCGTGCGTACCAGTGAGGACCTGTCGGACCTGGCCGCCGACGAGATCCTCGAGTTCGGCATCGAGGACATGGACCAGGAGCGCGCCGCCGCCCTGATCCTTGCCGCCCGAGCCGAGGAGATCGCCCGCCTGGAGCGCGGCGAATGAGCCAGCGATGAACAGTGCCCTGACCCGCTCAGGGCTTAGACTCCGCGCTGCCTTCGCACGTTTCGAGGGAGCGCCAACCAGATCATAGGATCCGAATGTCGCAGCAAACCACCATCCGCAAGCTTGCCGAACTGGTCAACACCCCGGTCGATAAACTGCTCGTACAACTTGCCGAAGCCGGCATGAAGTTCAGCGGTCCCGACCAGGTCGTGACCAGTACCGAGAAGGTGAAGCTCCTGGGCTTCCTTCGTCGTTCGCACGGCAAGACCGAGCAGCCCGTCGAGAGCAATGACGAGGCCGCCAAGAAGATCACCCTGAACCGTCGCAAGTTGCAGGAAGTGACCGTCAGCGCCGGCCGCAGCAAGACCACCGTCAACGTGGAAGTGCGCCAGAAGCGTACCTACATGAAGGACGCCAGCGGCAAGCCGATGACCGCGGATGAGGAGCGCGCCGACATCCTGCGCAAGCTGGAGGAATCCCGCCAGCGCAATCTGGACGAGCAGCGCGCACTGGCCGAGAAGGACCGTGCGCGCGACGAAGAAATCGCCCGCAAGCGTCAGGAAGAGATCGACGCCAAGGAACGTGCCGAAGCCGAGCGCAAGGCGGCCGAAGCCGCTGCAGAAGCGGCCAAGAACGCACCGCCGGCCCCGGCCCCGGTTGCCGCCAAGCCGACTGCTGCCGATGCACCGGCCCGCAATGCGCGTCCGGCTGCACCGTCGGCTGCCCGTCCGGCACCGCGTTCGGACGATCGCAACTCGAACAACAACAACAACCGTCCGGGCGCCAAGCGCGACGACGATGGTGGCAACCGCTTCGCCGGTCAGCTGCATCTGTCGGCTGCCGATCGTGCCCGCCGCGGCAACAACAGCAACTCGCGCGGTCGTCCGACCGGGCGCGTTCAGCACGGCAGCCGCCGTGACAGCAACCAGTCGCGCAGCGGCGGTGGTGCCCATGGGTTCGAACGTCCGGTCGCGCCGATCGTGCGTGACGTCACCATCGGCGACACCATCACCGTCGCCGATCTGGCCCAGAAGCTGGCCGTCAAGGGCGGCGATGTGGTCAAGGCGCTGTTCAAGATGGGCGTCATGGCGACCATCACCCAGACCATCGACCATGACACTGCTGCGCTGGTGACCGAAGAACTCGGCCACAACGTGATCCGTGCCAACACCAACGACGCCGAAGACGCGCTGCTGGCGCTGGCCGGTGGCAACCAGGGCGAGCCGGTGGCACGTCCGCCGGTGGTCACCATCATGGGCCACGTCGATCACGGCAAGACCTCGCTGCTGGATTACATCCGCCGCACCAAGGTCGCCACGGGCGAAGCCGGTGGCATCACCCAGCACATCGGTGCGTACCACGTTGAAACGCCGAAGGGCGTGATCAGCTTCCTGGATACCCCGGGCCACGCGGCGTTTACGTCCATGCGTGCCCGCGGTGCCAAGCTGACCGACATCGTGGTGCTGGTGGTGGCGGCCGATGACGGCGTCATGCCGCAGACCAAGGAAGCCATCCAGCACGCCCGTTCGGCGGGTGTGCCGCTGATCGTGGCGATCAACAAGATCGACAAGTCCGGCGCCGATCCGATGCGCGTCAAGAACGAACTGCTCACCGAGCAGGTCGTCTCCGAAGATTTCGGTGGTGACGTGCAGATGGTCGAGATCTCGGCCAAGGCCGGTCTGGGCATCGACGACCTGCTGGACGCGATCTCGATCCAGGCCGAACTGCTGGAGCTGAAGGCCGTGGCCGACGGTCGCGCCAGCGGCGTGGTCATCGAGTCCTCGCTGGACAAGGGCCGTGGCCCGATCGCCACCGTGCTGGTGCAGCAGGGTTCGCTGAAGAAGGGCGATTACCTGGTCTGCGGTATCCAGTACGGCCGCGTGCGCGCGCTGTTCGATGAAACCGGCGCACAGCCCGACCAGGCTGGCCCGTCGATTCCGGTGCAGGTGCTGGGTCTGTCCGGCGTGCCGGATGCCGGTGATGACTTCGTCGTGGTTGAAGACGAGCGTCTGGCCAAGGACGTCGCGCAGCAGCGCGAAACCAAGCGCCGTGAATCGCGCCTGGTGCAGTCCGCCGGCAGCCGCATGGAAGACATCATGGCGACCCTGGGCAAGGGCGATGGCCAGCAGGTGCTGAACCTGGTGATCAAGGCCGACGTGCAGGGTTCGGTGCAGGCGCTGAGCCAGGCACTGGTCGCGCTGTCCAACGACGACATCCGCATCAACGTGATCCACTCCGGCGTGGGCGGCATCACCGAATCGGACGCCAACTCGGCGGTTGCCTCCAAGGCCACCGTGATCGGCTTCAACGTGCGTGCGGATGCTTCGGCCCGTCGCATCATTGAATCCAACGGCGTTGACCTGCGTTACTTCTCGATCATCTATGACGTGATCGATCAGGTGAAGCAGGTGGCCTCCGGTCTGCTCGGCGTGGAAATCCGCGAAGAGATCATCGGTATCGCCCAGGTCCGCGATGTGTTCCGCAGCTCGAAGTTCGGTGCGGTCGCAGGCTGCATGATCATCGAAGGTACGGTGAAGCGCAGCAAGCCGATCCGCGTCCTGCGCGACAGCGTCGTGGTCTTCGAAGGCGAGCTGGAATCGCTGCGTCGCTTCAAGGAGAACGTCGAAGAAGTGCGCAACGGTACCGAATGCGGTATCGGCGTGAAGGCTTACAACGACGTCAAGCCGGGTGATCAGATCGAGTGCTTTGAGCGTATCGAAGTGCCGCGCACCCTGTAATGTCGCGGTGGCCCGACCAACGGTCGGGCCCTGCCATGATGTAGCGCCCGACCGTTGGTCGGGTCCCGTATACCTGTAGCGCCCGACCGTTGGTCGGGTCCCGTACACCTGTCGCGCACGACCGTTGGTCGGGCGACCACCGAATCAAGAGTGCCTCGTGCCAAAGACCTTCCATCGAACCGACCGTGTTTCCGCCCAGATCCGCCGCGAACTGGGGACGCTCGTGCACAACGCCGTGCGTGTACACGGCCTGCCTTCGGTGAGCGTCTCCGACGTGGAAATCACCCGTGACATGGCGCATGCCAAGATCTTCGTCACCGCGCTGATGCCCGAACGTTCGGTAGAAGCCATGAAAGGCCTGAAGGAACTGGCCTGGGAGCTGCGGATGGAGCTGGCGCGTGCGATGAAGCTGCGCCACGTGCCCGAGCTGCACTTCCACTACGATGATTCGGTGGATCGCGGCGAGCGCATCGACAACATCCTGCGCGATCTGCCCGATACGCTGGCGGCAGAAAAAAGTCGGCAGGGCGATGACGGCGGCGAAGATGACGTCGACGAAGGCGAAGACGCCGACGAAGGCGACAAGAAAGCCTGATGGACCAACAGCCCGAAAGGGCTGTTGTCTTATGGGGCGGGGCCTGTCGCAGTGCGACCGCTCCGCCGGAGGCCGGATTGACCGGCAGCGCCACACGGCGCCGTTTTGAATTGAATGCATGGCACCCCGAATTTCATTCCGCCGCCTGGATGGCATCCTGCTGCTCGACAAGCCGACCGGCATGAGCTCCAACGCGGCCCTGCAGGTGGCTCGCCGCCTGTACCGCGCCGAGAAGGGCGGCCACACCGGCAGCCTGGATCCGCTGGCCACCGGGCTGCTGCCACTGTGCTTCGGTGAGGCCACCAAGATTGCCGGCCTGTTGCTCGGCTCCGCCAAGGCCTATGACGCCGAGGTGGTGCTGGGCCAGACCACCGATACCGATGATGCCGATGGCACCGTGCTGCGCGAGCGGCCGGTCCCTGCCATCAGTGCGGCCGAGCTGGAGGCGGCGCTGGCACCGCTGCGCGGTCGCATCCGCCAGCGCGCCCCGATCTACTCCGCGCTCAAGCAGGGCGGCGAGCCGCTGTACCTGAAGGCCCGCCGTGGCGAGGCGATCGAAGCGCCGGAGCGCGATGTGGAGGTCCACGCCCTGGAGGTGCTGGACCAGCAGCAGACCCGGCTGTCGCTGCGGGTGACCTGCGGTTCAGGCACGTACATCCGCAGCCTGGCCCGCGACCTTGGCGAGACGCTGGGCTGCGGCGCCCATATCGCCGGCCTGCGTCGGCTGTGGGTGGATCCCTTCCGAGAGGCGCCGATGGTCACCCTGGACACCCTGCGCGCCTTGGCCGAGCAGGGCGATGAGGCCGGCATGGAGGCCCTGTTGCTGCCGCTGGACGCGGGTCTGGCCCATTACCCGCGGGTCACGCTGGACGACGAGCAGACCCGTCGCTTCCGGGTGGGGCAGCGCATCCGCGACGCCAGCTGGCCGCAGGGTGGGGTGGTGGTCTTCGGCCCGGCCGAGGCGATCCAGGGCCTAGGCCAGGTCGACGAGACCGGTCTGCTGGCCCCGCAGCGCCTGTTCAACCTCTGAGCGAGCGGGCCGGACGCCACCCCGGTCCTTGTTCCGGACGCCCGCGGACGTTACAATTCCGCGGCCTTTTCAGGCTTCCCGCGTTCTGCGGGTTCATCCTTTCGTTAACGGCGAGTCGCGCGGTACGTCAATGGGACGTTTCTGCGGGCCACGCATCCAAGAGAAAACAGATATGTCGATCGACACCCAGAAAGTCATTGAAGACAACAAGCGCAGCGCGGCTGACACCGGCTCCCCGGAAGTCCAGGTCGCTCTGCTGACCGCCCGCATCGAACTGCTGACCGGCCACTTCAAGACCCACAAGAAGGATCACCACAGCCGTCGTGGCCTGCTGCAGATGGTCAACCGCCGCCGCAGCCTGCTCGACTACCTGAAGAAGAAAGACGCTCCGCGTTACAAGGCCCTGATCGAAAAGCTCGGCCTGCGTCGCTAAGCACGAACCCCCACCGCGGCGCAGGAATGCGCCGCGGTTTTGTTTTGGCAGTACCGCATCAAACGTATGGGCCGGACAACCGGTCACCCGTCGGCGGCAAGGGTCGCCTGCGGTCCATTGAAGAAAGCATCATCCAAGGAAACCCCCGTGGCAAAAATCACCAAAACCTTCCAGTACGGCAAGCACACCGTCACGCTTGAAACCGGCGAAATCGCCCGTCAGGCCGGCGGTGCCGTCATCGTCAAGTTCGACGACACCGTGCTGCTGGTCTCCGCCGTTGCCGCCAAGAGCGCGCGTGAGGGCCAGGACTTCTTCCCCCTGACCTGCGACTATCAGGAGAAGTTCTACGCAGGTGGCCGTATCCCGGGCGGTTTCTTCAAGCGCGAAGGCCGCGCGACCGAAAAAGAGACGCTGATTTCGCGCCTGATCGATCGCCCGATCCGTCCGCTGTTCCCGGAAGACTACAAGAACGAAGTTCAGATCATCGCTACCGTGATGTCGCTGAACCCGGACATCGACGGCGACATCGCCGCGCTGATCGGCGCCTCGGCTGCGCTGTCGCTGGCCGGTACCCCGTTCAAGGGTCCGATCGCCGCCGCCAAGGTGGGTTACAAGAACGGTGAGTACATCCTCAACCCGACCGTGACCGAACTGAAGGATTCGGAGCTGGAACTGGTTGTCGCCGGTACCGCCAACGCCGTGCTGATGGTGGAATCCGAAGCCGCGCTGCTGTCCGAAGACGTGATGCTGGGCGCTGTGACCTTCGGTCACCGCGAAATGCAGAAGGTCATCAACGCGATCAACGAGCTGACCGTGGAAGCCGGCACCAAGCCGTCGACCTGGGAAGCCCCGGCCAAGAACGACGTGCTGATCAGCGCCCTGCAGGAAGCCATCGGCCCGCGTCTGGGCGAAGCCTTCCAGGTGCGCGACAAGCTGCAGCGCCGTGACGCCATCTCGGCGATCAAGAAGGACGTGGTCGAGTCGCTGGCTGGCCGTGTGGCCGCCGAAGGCTGGAACCCGGCCGAGCTGTCGAAGGAATTCGGCGAGCTGGAATACAGCACCATGCGCAACTCGGTGCTCGACACCAAGGTCCGCATCGACGGCCGTGCGCTGGACACCGTCCGCCCGATCTCGGTGAAGACCGGCATCCTGCCGCGTACCCACGGCTCCTCGCTGTTCACCCGCGGTGAAACGCAGGCCATCGTGACCATCACCCTGGGCACCGCCCGTGATGGCCAGGTCATCGATGCCGTCGCCGGTGAGTACAAGGAAAACTTCCTCTTCCATTACAACTTCCCCCCCTACTCGGTGGGTGAGACCGGCCGCATGATGGGCCCGAAGCGTCGCGAAATCGGCCACGGCCGTCTCGCCAAGCGCGGCGTGCTGGCAGTGATGCCGTCGCTGGAAGCCTTCCCGTACACCATCCGCGTGGTCTCGGAAATCACCGAATCCAACGGCTCCTCGTCGATGGCCTCGGTCTGCGGTTCCTCGCTGGCCCTGATGGACGCCGGCGTGCCGGTGAAGTCGCCGGTGGCCGGTATCGCCATGGGTCTGGTCAAGGAAGGCGAGCGCTTCGTCGTCCTGTCCGACATCCTGGGTGACGAAGATCACCTGGGCGACATGGACTTCAAGGTCGCCGGTACCGCTGAGGGCATCTCCGCCCTGCAGATGGACATCAAGATCGAAGGCATCACCGAAGAGATCATGAAGCAGGCACTGCAGCAGGCCAAGGCTGGCCGTCTGCACATCCTGGGTGAAATGGCCCACGGCCTGACCGCCCCGCGCGAAGAGCTGTCGGACTACGCGCCGCGCCTGCTGACCATCAAGATCCACCCGGACAAGATCCGCGAAGTGATCGGCAAGGGTGGTTCCACCATCCAGGCCATCACCAAGGAAACCGGCACCCAGATCGACATCCAGGATGACGGCACCATCGTCATCGCGTCGGTCAACGCCATCGCTGCGCAGGCTGCCAAGGCCCGCATCGAGCAGATCACCTCGGACGTCGAGCCGGGCCGCATCTACGAAGGCAAGGTCGCCAAGATCATGGACTTCGGTGCGTTCGTCACGATCCTGCCGGGCAAGGACGGTCTGGTCCACGTGTCGCAGATCTCCAGCGATCGCGTCGAGAAGGTCGGCGATGTGCTGAAGGAAGGCGATGTGGTCAAGGTCAAGGTGCTGGAAGTCGACAAGCAGGGCCGTATCCGCCTGTCGATGAAGGCCGTCGAAGAAGGCGAGGGCGCCCCCGCCGCCGAGTAATCGGCCAACGCCGATCTCGCGGTAGGTGAGGAACGTTGGTCCTCACGCTTCCCGGTCGGTAGGTGAGGACCGTTGGTCCTCACGCTTCCGCAGACAAGAAAAAGCGGGCTTCGGCCCGCTTTTTTTGTGCCCGCATGTCCAACCAACGGCGCCGGTTCGCGGTGGAGTGCCATGCCATGCCACGCATGGCTGCCGTTGGGTGGGGGCGCATTACGCCAGATAGCGAGATACCTCGATCAGATTCCGGTCCGGATCGCGGAAATACACCGACAGGATCGGTCCGGTGGCACCCGTCCGCTGGACCGGTCCTTCTTCGACGGTCACGCCCTGCGCCTGCAGGTGCGCCAGGATCTCGTCCATCGTCGCGTAGGTGATCAGGCACAGGTCCGCCGAGCCGGGCGTGGGGCGCTCGGCCTTTGGCTCGAACTCGCGCCCGTGTGCATGCAGGTTGATCTTCTGCAGCCCGAAGCGCAGCGCCTTGCGCCCCTCGCCGAAGGTATCCACCTCCATGCCCAGCACGCGGTGGTAGAACTCACAGGTCGCGGCGACATCCGCCACGGTCAGGACCAGGTGGTCCAATCGGTCGATATGCAGGTCGGTCATCGGTGTCACGCAGCAGGCAGTCACTATCGCTGAACTGTAAAACCGATGACGCAAGGCGGGGGTGAACACCTGTCGCCGTCAGGCATGCAGGCATGCAGGCATACGTGCGGGCGGGCGGGCGGCAGAGCGGGACAGACCGCGCGGTCGTCCGCTGTGGGCGGCGACTTCGAGTGACGCGTCCGTGGCGTGTACCGGGTGTTGCCGTACGGCCTGTGGACAGCCGCCAGGCCTGCGTGGGTCAGCCGTCAGTGTCCGCTGGACGGATTCGCAGGACATCACCGCGCAAGGCGCCCACGCACCACAGCACGCTGCTAACGTGGCTTCGCCTTCGCCCCGGGAGATCCCATGTTCCGTCCAACCGTCGCTGTCCTGGCCGTTCTGATCGCCAGCGTGATGCCGCAGGCCGCCTCTGCCATGGAGTCGTTGCCCAAGGTGATCGGCGCGTACTACCCGGGGGGTTCGGCGGACCGCTACCCGGTGGAGACCATTCCGGCCGATACGCTCACCCATCTGTTCTATGCGTTCGCCACCATCGACCAAGGTCAATGCGCGGTCGCGCCGCAGGCCGATGCGCATTTCAGGGCACTGGCCGCGCTCAAGCGTGCGCATCCGACGCTGCACACCCTGATCTCGATCGGCGGCTGGAACGCGGGCGGGTTCTCCGATGCGGCGCTGACCGCGGAAAGCCGCGAACGCTTCGTGGCCTCCTGCGTGGCGATGTTCTTCGAGCGCCATCGCGGCAGCTTCGATGGCGTGGACATCGACTGGGAGTTCCCGGTATATGGCGGCCCGACCCAGATCGCCGACCGCCCGGAGGATCGCCGCAACATGACCCTGCTGGTGCGCGAGTTCCGCCGCCAGCTCGATTCGCTGGACAAGAAAGACGGCCAGCACCGGCTGGTCACCGCCGCGCTGCCTGCCGGCCGCGTGCAGACCGATGGCCCGTATGATCCGGCCCGCAGCTACGAACTCAAGGAGCTCGGCCGCGCGCTCGATTTCATCAACTTGATGAGCTACGACATGGGCACCGGCTTCTCGGCGGTGTCCACCTTCAACGCGCCGCTGCATGAGGTGCCGGAAGATCCGCTGGGGCCGGAATTGAAACGCTGGAACAGCGTGGCCGGGGCGGTGTCCTACTACGAGCAGCACGGTGTGCCGAAAGACAAGCTGGTGCTCGGCGTGCCGTTCTACGGCCGTGGCTTCCAGCTGGAGGGCGATGCCAACCAGGGCCTCTACCAGCACTACAGCGCGCCGCATCCGGCCGGCGACTGGCGGCAGATCCAGGCCAGCATGCTCGGCCAGCCCGGCTGGGAGCGGCACTGGCACCCGGTCGCGCAGACGCCGTGGTTGTACAACGCCACCGGGAAGGTCTTCGTCAGCTATGAGGATCCCACCTCGATCGGTCTGCGCGCCACCTTCGCCAAGGACAGCGGTCTGCGCGGCGTCTTCATGTGGGAGCTGACCGGTGACGACGCGCAGGGCAGCCTGCTCAAGGCCATGGTGGCGCCGTTCCGGGAACCTGCGAAGTAAGCGCGCCGAAGGCCGCCGCCACGCACGCGGCGTGCCCTATGCTTGCCGCCATGGAGACCGTCCGCCTGCTGGATCTGCACATCGACCGCCCTGCCCAGCAGGTGCGGCGAGGGGATCAGGTATTGCCGGTCGGCGGGTTGAGTTGGCGGCTGCTGGACTGCCTGCTGGCCCACGGCAACGCCGTCGTCGATTTCGACACGCTCGCCGATCAGGTCTGGGCACCGGCGGTGGTCGGCGAGGATGCGATCAGCCAGCGGGTGAAGCTGCTCCGGCAGGCGCTGGGCGATGACGGCCGTCGGCCGCGCTACATCCGCTCGGTTCGTGGCCGTGGCTACCAGTTGTGCGCCTCGCCGCAGCCGGTGATGCGTGATGCCGTTGCCAGCGCCGGCACGGAGGGCGCTCCCGTCGCACCTGGCGCGCGCGCACCCGCACGGTGGGTCTGGCTGGCTGGGGTAACGGTCGTCGCTGCTGCCGTCGTGTTCGCCTTGGTACGTCCCGCCAGCGCACCGGCGTCGCCAGCGGAGGCGGTGCTGCAGCGCGCCGCCTATTACGCGGGCATCGGCCAGGCCAGCAACAACGAACGGGCGATCGCGTTGTACCGCCAGGCGCTGCAGATCGACCCTGAATCGCTAAGCGCACGGCGTGGACTCGCCCGAGCGCTGGCGGCCGATGCCTGCTTGTTCAACGGCGCGCGCGAGCGTGCGCAGGAGGCGCTGGTGTTGAGCAGCCAGCTGGTGCTCAAGGCGCCGGAAGATGCCGCCGGCTGGGCCGCACGCGGCTATGCCCACGACTGCCTCGGCGCGATGTCGCACGCCATGGCGGACTACCGGCAGGCACTGCGGCGCGACCCGGGTGACGAGCGCACGCGCGCATCGCTGGCCTATCTGCAGCAGGAAAAAGGCGACCTCGCGCAGGCCTTGCAGGACAACCTGTCACTGCGCGCGCCCGAGCGGGTTCGCTTCCGCGACGTACAGGTCGCACGCGAACTGGAGCTGTTGGGGTTCACCGATGCGGCCGCTCGCCGGCACGCGCACAACTTCCAGCTCTATCCGGACAATGTGTTCGCCAACATCGCCTGGCCGCACAGCCTGTTGGCAATGGGGGAGTCGGCAAAAGCACAGCAGGCGCTGGATCAGGCACTGGCTCGCGGGACGCCACATCCGCAGTTGCTGCGCCTGCAGGGCGAGATGCTGCTGTTGCGCGGGAATCGGAAGGGCGCCGCCGAAGCCTTCGAGCAGAGCCGGGCATTGCGCCCGCAGCAGTCGATGGGGCAGACCCTGGCCGGCCTCTATGGCGATCCGGCGCCTGCCCCGACCTGGATCGCCGAGCGCCTGCAGATGCTGGAAGGGCAAGGCGATGATGGCTGGTCCGACACCGCACTGGAGCGTGCGATGGTGCTGCAGGCCCAGGGCGATGAGGCCGCTGCGCTGGTGGCCCTGCATCACGCGGTGAACGCCGGCTTCCGCGACGCGGCGTGGTTGCGCGCCACCCCTTTGTTTGCGCCGCTGCACGGTGCGGCCGGCTGGCAGGAACTGCTCGACACCATCGAGAAAGACGTATCCGTCCAGCGCGCCCGGGTGTTGGCCGCTCCATGGCGGCCAACAGACCTCGACGGCCTCAGCGCAGCGCGGGCAGCAGGAACTCGGTAAGGATGCGGCGCGACTGCGGGTGGGCGTAGCTGCGGTTGTAGGCCTGGCTGGTGATCACCGCGACCAGGTTCTTGCCGGGTATCACGAACACGTAGTTGCCGCCGTTGCCGGACATCGTCCACACGGTGCTGTCGTGCCCGTCGACCGGAAGCTTCAGCCCCCACCATTGATAGCCGTAGTCGCTGCCATCACCGGCGGTGGCCTGCGCGCTGAGCATCGCCCGCACATAGCGGGTCGGGATCAATTGTTTGCCTTGCCAGCGTCCCTCGGCCAGCACCAGTTCGCCCAACCGTGCCAGGTCCCGGCTGCGGTAACGCGTCCCACCGCCGCCCATGCCGATGCCTTCCGGTGAGCGGTTCCACGTGCTCGTGGTGATGCCCAGCGGGCGCTCCAGCACCTGCGCGGCGTAGTCGGCCAAGGGCCGCTTCGTGGCCTGTTCCAGTACTGCGCCGAGCACGAAGGAATTGGCCGTGCAGTAGGCATGCGCGCGGCCGTGCGGGCTGTCTTCCGGTCGCGTCATCCACGGTGCGAAACCCTTGACCGGCAGCGACAGCGCGAAGTCCAGCCAGTGCTCGGTCACGTACATGCGCTCTTCATTGCCGGCCGAGAACGCATTCTCGTCATCGCACTCCCACAGCGTGCTCATGGTGAGCAGGTCTTCCACCGTCATCGCGCGCAGCCGGGGATCGACGGGATGGCCAGCGGTGAACGCGGGGAAGTAGTCGTACACACGGGCCTGTACGCCGGGCAGGGACCCGTCGCCGATGGCCGCGCCGACCAGCATCGCGGTCACGCTCTTGCTGGCCGAGCGCACGTCATTGAGGGTGTCCGCCGAGCCGCCGTTGAAGTAGCCCTCGTACGCCACCTGGCCGTCCACCAGCAGCAGCACGCTGGTGACCTGTTTGATGTCCTGGCTGGCGATCGCCGACTCCAGTGCGGTGATCCGGGCGCTGTCCAGCACCGCGGGTGCGGCGGAAGCAACCAGTGGCAGGGCGGCCGCCAGGGCGAAGACCAGGGCGGCAAGTCGGTGTCGGTAGGGGTGCATGGGCAAGGCTCCTCGAGATGAGGGCCGACTACGCCATGACGCGGTCTGAAGTGCTGGAAAGGCGTCTGAAGAATTCTGAAAGCCCGCCGCAGCAGGCCCCCAGGGTCATCAGCGCGGTGCACTCCAGACGCTGTTCGGATCGCCATGCCTCGCCCGGCGCAGGCTCGCACGCGCCAGGGTGGCAAAACCAAAGGCCAGTGCCAGCGCCACCGCGTCCACCCAGAACAGCGGCCAGTAGCCCCGTGCCGCGCTCGCCCATGGCCAGTAGCCGGTCAGGCCGCCGTGCACCACCGCCACCAGTGCGGTGCTGATGGCGGCCGCCCAGAGCAGCTCACGGGCTGCCTGGTCGGGGCGACGCAGTGCCGCCCACAGCGCACACGCGGCCCAGGTGGCGAAACAGATCCAGCGGATGCCGTGATCCACGGCCTGCGGCGCGACCTGCTCCAGGATCTGGGCGCCCACGAAGCTCGCCGAGACTGCCACGCACAGCCCGATGCAGACCCCCACCGTGGCCCGGGCCATATTGATCTGCGCGCGCCCCTGTTCCACCTGGCGCCGCTTGCGACGCGATTCGATCCACAGCAGGTTGCCGGAGTAGAACAGGAAGGCGCCGCCCAGGCCGAGCAGGAAGTACAACCACACCACCACGCCATTGCCGAATTCACCGAAATGCAGCGCGTAGGCGGCACTCAGGGTGGCGTGGTTGGCATCGCGCTGGCCAGGCAGCTGGCTGCTCAGCAGGCGGCCGCTGGCCGCATCCAGGCCGACCGCGCCGAGCGGCCCCAGGGTGCCGCCGGATTCGCCGGTGATCTCGATCGTGGCGTTGGCATCGCCGGCATGGGCGAGCTTGAGGAAGGCCGGCTCGAAATCGGCCACGCCCTGCGCCCGGGCCACCTCGATGGCGCGGGCATGCAGCATGCGCAGGTTGGTTTCATCGCCTGGCTGGCCGCTGGGCTCGCGTACCGGCGCGGTGTCCATCGCTGCCGGCACCGCCTGCAGCAGCTTGCCGTCGAAGATCAGCGGATTCAGCGCCGCCATCTGCAGGAAGATCAGGCAGAGCAGCGCGCCGGTGACCGCGAACATCAGGTGGAAGGGCAGGCTGAGCACGCCGATCACGTTGTGCGCGTCCTGCCACATCTGCTTGAGATTGCGGCCCGGGCGCAGTGCGAACAGATCGCCCAGCAGTCTGGGCAGGTGGATGACCAGGCCGCTGAGCAGGGCCACGCCATACAGCAGGCTGACGATGCCCATCAGGTAGGTGCCCGCGACCGGCAGGCCCAGGCTGTAATGCAGCTCGTTGACCAGCTCGGCCAGTCCGGTCTGTGGCGGGGTCACGCTGCCGTCGTAATGGTCCAGCCAGGCGTACAGCCAGGTGCCCTTGGCATCCTGCCAATACGCGATCGGCTGTGGATGATCCGCCCCCGGGAAGGTCATGCCCACATGGGCGCGTGCGGCCGGATGGCGCTCGAGCACCCCCTCGAGCAGGCGCTGCGCGTCGTCCAGGCTCGCGGCCGGGGTATCCACCGCATGCGGCGTCTGCCACAGCGGCAGATCGTGGTGGAACAGGGTCAGCGCACCGGCGTAGAACGCCACGAACAGGGCGAAACCGGCGACCAGGCCGACCCACGTATGCAGCGTGGTGAAGGTGCGCAGGGTCTGGGAACTGAACTTCATCGTATCGCTCTCATTGCACCGCGCCGGTCAGGCGCAGCAGCCACAACAGGCCGAATCCGGCCAGGGCGGTCGCGCTCATCACGGCCCACGCCCGCAGCCCGGTGCGGAAGCTGAAGGCCCAGATCGCCGCCAGCATCCACAGCGGAATGAAGGCGATCAGGCTGGGCACCAGCGCGCTCTGCCACGGCCCCGGCGGCAGCCAGGCGACCAGGCCGGTGGCCGCGGCCGCGACGAAGAATCCCGCCAGGAGGCCGGCGCCCGCGCGGACCCACATCAGCGCATCACCTGTGCCGGACGATGCCACGCGGCCAGCAGCGGCAGCGCGATCGCCACCAGCATCCAGCTGCACAGCATCACCACCACGCCGGTGGCGATGCCCATGTTGGCGATCCACAGCCACAGCGCCGCCACCGCAGCCACCAGACTGATCTGCCGGCCAAGGCGGCCGGCACGGCGCAGGCGCGGCCAGCGGCAGTGCGGTGAGGCGGCATACAGCGCCAGCGCCGAGAACGCCGAGCCGGCCAGCGCCAGGCTGCAGAAGCCAAGCGAGGTCAGGGCGACGGTAATCATCGGGCGGCTGCCGGCATGGGCGACAGAGCGCGGCAGGCCGGGAAGGAAGCGGGGCAGGGCATGGGGGAATCCAATCGGCAATCCTGTCCTGGGCAGGACAGTAATCCGCGCATGGTAATCATTGCGGTTTGTGGGCGCCACACGGGCGCATTCAGGCGGTCCCGTTGCCTGGCCGCCGCCGGAGCGGCGCATTCATCGGCGGATTGGTTTAAGATCAGGGCATCTCTATCGAGGCAACAAGGTGGCCCGCGCCCTGCGCCGGTCTAGCGTGTGACATGAGCACTACCACCGCCCACCGCTGAACGCCCCCGACGGCCCCTGACGCAGGCGCCTTCGTGGCGCTTTTTTTATTGCCTCGCCCCCGGATTCTCCAGGCCCCCTGCGGGCCACCAGACCAAAGCACTCTCATGATCGCGATCACGCTCCCCGACGGCAGCCGCCGTGAATTCGAACATCCCGTCAGTGTCATGGACGTCGCCCAGTCGATCGGCGCCGGCCTGGCCAAGGCCACCATCGCCGGTTCGGTGGATGGCGTGCTGGTCGATGCCAGTGACGTCATCGACCACGATGCCAGCCTGCGCATCATCACCGCCAAGGACGAGGAGGGCGTCGAGATCATCCGCCACTCCGCCGCCCATCTGGTCGGTCATGCGGTCAAGCAGCTGTACCCGGACGTCAAGATGGTGATCGGCCCGGTCATCGCCGAAGGCTTCTACTACGACATCTACTCCGAGCGTCCGTTCACGCCCGAGGACATGGCCGCCATCGAAAAGCGCATGGGCGAGCTGATCGCGCAGGACTACGACGTCATCAAGAAGGTCACCCCACGTGCGGAGGTCATCGAGATCTTCAAGGCGCGTGGCGAAGACTACAAGCTGCGCCTGATCGACGACATGTCGCCGGAGATCCAGGCGATGGGCATGTACTACCACCAGGAATACGTGGACATGTGCCGCGGCCCGCACGTGCCCAACACGCGCTTCCTGAAGGCCTTCAAGCTGACCCGCATTTCCGGCGCCTATTGGCGCGGCGACGCGCAGAACGAGCAGCTGCAGCGCGTCTACGGCACCGCCTGGGCCGACAAGAAGCAGCTCGATGCGTACATCAAGCGCATCGAAGAGGCGGAGATGCGCGACCACCGTCGCATCGGCAAGCAGCAGGACCTGTTCCACCTGCAGGAAGAGGCCCCGGGCCTGGTGTTCTGGCACCCCAAGGGCTGGGCGCTGTGGCAGGTGGTCGAGCAGTACATGCGCAAGGTGTACCGCAATACCGGCTACGGCGAAGTGCGCTGCCCGCAGATCCTGGACGTGTCGCTGTGGCAGAAGTCCGGCCATTGGGACAACTACCAGGACGCGATGTTCTTCACCGAGTCGGAGAAGCGTACCTACGCGCTCAAGCCGATGAACTGCCCGGGCCACGTGCAGGTGTTCAACCAGGGGCTGCACAGCTACCGCGATCTGCCGATCCGCTACGGTGAGTTTGGTGCCTGCCACCGCAACGAGCCCTCCGGCGCGCTGCACGGCATCCTGCGCGTGCGTGGCTTTACCCAGGACGACGGCCACGTGTTCTGCACCGAAGACCAGGTCGAGGCGGAAGTGACCGCGTTCCACCAGCAGGCGCTGGCGGTGTACCAGCACTTCGGCTTCGAGGAGATCCAGGTCAAGATCGCGCTGCGCCCCGAATCGCGCCTGGGCGATGACAGCACGTGGGACAAGGCGGAGGGCGCATTGCGCTCGGCCCTGTCCAGCTGCGGGGTGGAGTGGCAGGAGCTGCCGGGCGAGGGCGCCTTCTACGGCCCGAAGATCGAGTACCACCTCAAGGATGCCATCGGCCGTACCTGGCAGCTGGGCACGATGCAGGTCGACTTCATGATGCCTGGCCGCCTTGGCGCCGAGTATGTGGACGAAAACAGCCAGAAGAAGCATCCGGTCATGCTGCACCGCGCGATCGTCGGTTCCATGGAGCGTTTCCTGGGCATCCTGATCGAGCACCATGCCGGCCAGTTCCCGGCCTGGCTGGCTCCGACCCAGGTGGTGGTGGCCAATATCACCGATGCGCAGGCTGAATACGTCAGCGAAGTACGGAAAACCCTTGCAGATCAAGGCTTCCGCGTGAACGCCGATTTGCGCAACGAGAAGATCGGATATAAGATTCGCGAGCATACGCTGCAGCGGGTCCCGTACCTGCTGGTGGTTGGCGACCGTGAGAAGGAAAATGGCGCCGTGGCCGTGCGTACGCGCTCTGGCGAAGATCTGGGCAGCATGTCCGTCCAGGCCTTCATCGAGCGGTTGCAGGCAGAACAGTCCGTGTAAGAAAGTCCCGGCCCTGCGGATGCTCCGCGATGGGCCGGTTTGATTCCTCTGGGAGATTGCAATATCAGTACCCCTGACAACAAACAGAACCGCAAGAATCAGGAAATCCGGGTGCCGCGCGTCCGCGTGATCGGCAGCGACGGAGAAATGATTGGTGTGTTGACGCGTGACGAAGCGCTGTCGATGGCCGAAGACGAAGGTCTGGACCTGGTCGAGATTCAGCCGCAGGCTGATCCGCCGGTGTGCAAGATCATGGACTTCGGCAAGTTCAAGTTCGAAGCGCAGAAGAAGGCCAACGAGGCCAAGAAGAAGACCAAGCAGGTCGAGATCAAGGAAGTGAAGTTCCGCCCGGTCACCGATGAAGGTGATTACCAGATCAAGCTGCGCAAGATGCGCGGTTTCCTGGAAGAGGGCGACAAGATCAAGGTCAACATCCGCTTCCGTGGCCGTGAAATGAGCCATCAGGAACTGGGTCGCGAGATGGCCAGCCGGATCGAAGGTGATCTGGGCGAGGACATCGTGATCGAGTCCCGTCCGCGCCTTGAAGGCCGGCAGATGGTGATGATGATCGCGCCCAAGAAGAAGTAACCGCCCACCGGGGGGAGAGCCGACCGTTGGTCGGCTGCACACCCCACCGTGGCGATGGGTAGAGCCGACCGTTGGTCGGCTGCACCGAGCGCTCGCTCGGCTTCCCCGCTTCGCGCACCACACGGCGGGCGCCCACCGGCGCCTTCTGCCGTTTCCCGCGTGCGCGGCCTGGCATGACGCCGGCCCTCGCGGCCGTTCCGTTCAGGTTCGTCCGCCCCGCGGTAAACATTCGCCCAATCAACAGTTTGCAACCTCCCGTGTTCACGGGCATAATGGGCGGCCCCGTTTTGCGGGGGTGCTGTTTTGAACGGTTTCCCGCCCCATAAAGGCACGCTGTTTCAACGGCAAACAGGACCGGCCTGGTTCCCATAGGGGATCCCGGGCTTACAAGCAGGCAAGGGCACGGACGGAAAGTGTGGCAATGCCACCGCCCTGGTCAGTGACAAAACATCATCAAGGACATAGCAATGCCCAAGATCAAGACCAACCGGGCGGCGGCCAAGCGCTTCCGCAAGACCGCGTCCGGCAAGTTCAAGGCTGGCCACGCCAACCGTAGCCACATCCTCACGAAGAAGTCGACCAAGCGGAAGCGCAATCTGCGTCAGACGAACCATGTTCGTGCAGAAGACGCAGGCCGTTTGAACCGTATGCTTCCCTACCTCTGAGGACTGACCCATGGCACGAGTAAAGCGTGGCGTACAGGCGCGTCGCCGCCACAAGAAAATTCTGACCCTGGCGAAGGGTTACTACAACGCTCGCCGCAAGGTCTTCCGCGTTGCCAAGCAGGCCGTGATCAAGGCACAGCAGTACGCCTACATCGGTCGTAAGCAGAAGAAGCGTAATTTCCGTTCGCTGTGGATCACCCGCATCAACGCGGCTGCCCGCATCAACGGCCTGAGCTACAGCCGTTTCATGAACGGCCTGCTCAAGTCCGGCATCACCCTGGACCGTAAGGTTCTGGCTGACATCGCCGTGCACGACGCAGCTGGTTTTGCTGCACTGGCCGAAAAGGCCAAGGGCGCACTGGCGGCATAAGTCCATTCCCCTGCCGTTGCCGTTCACGCGCAACGGCTGTGGGTAAGGCAAATGCATGGGGAAGGGCGCAAGTCCTTCCCCATTCTTTTTTGTGTTGGCGGTGGCCCTCCCGGTGCCATCGATCGACAGCGGTGGCGACGGGGGTCGGCCCGACGCGCATCGCGATGGCATACCGACGCGAGGCTCCGGCTATCCATGAGTGACATCCAATCCCTGACCACGCAGGCACTGGCCGACGTGGCCGCTGCCCAGAGCCCCGATGCGCTGGAAGCCCTGCGCGTGGCCCTGCTGGGCAAGAACGGCAGCATCACCGCCCAGCTCAAGCAGCTCGGTGGCCTGCCGGCCGAAGAGCGCAAAGCCGCCGGCGAAGCCATCAACCGTGCCCGTGACGCGCTGACCAGCGCGCTGGGTGATCGCAAGACCGTGCTGGAAGACGCTGCGCTGGACGCGCGCCTGGCCGCTGAAGCGATCGACATCACCTTGCCGGGCCGTCGCGAAGAGCGCGGTGGCCTGCATCCGGTGACCCGTACCCTGGAGCGCATCACCGAGATCTTCGGCCGGCTCGGTTACGAGCTCTCCGAAGGTCCGGAAATCGAAGATGACTGGCACAACTTCGAAGCGCTGAACTTCCCGCCGCACCACCCGGCGCGCGCGATGCACGACACCTTCTATTTCGGCGACGGCCGCCTGCTGCGCACGCATACCTCCGGTGTGCAGGTGCGCTACATGGGCGAGCACGCACCGCCGCTGCGCATGATCGCCGCTGGCAAGGTGTACCGCAGCGACAGCGACCAGACCCATTCGCCGATGTTCCACCAGGTGGAAGGTCTGCTGGTCGATGAGCACTCCACGTTTGCCGATCTCAAGGGCACGCTGTCCGAGTTCGTGCGCGCGTTCTTCGAGCGCGATTTCGAGATGCGTTTCCGTCCCAGCTACTTCCCCTTCGTGGAACCGGGCGCGGAAGTGGACATTGCCTGGCAGCAGCCCGATGGCAGCACCCGCTGGCTGGAAGTGCTCGGCTGCGGCATGGTCCACCCGAACGTGCTGCGCAGCGTTGGCATCGATCCGGAGCGCTACACCGGCTTCGCCTTCGGTCTGGGCGTGGAGCGCTTTGCGATGCTGCGTTACGGCGTCAACGACCTGCGCGCATTCTTCGAAAACGACGTGCGGTTCCTGAAGCAGTTCGCGTAAGCGCGTCAGCGTAGCGCCGGGCCATGCCCGGCTGGACAGGATTGAAGACCATCACGGCCCAGGCGCCTGCGCCGGGCCCACCAGGGTGACACCATGAAATTCTCTGAAAACTGGCTGCGCAGCCACGTCCCGACCACCGTTTCGCGCGATGAACTCAGCGCGGTGCTGACCGCGATCGGTCTGGAAGTGGAAGAGGTCGATGCGCTGGGCGATGGCCTGCAGCATGTGGTCGTGGCGAAGATCATTTCCGCCGAACGCCATCCCGAAGCCGACCGCCTGCAGATCTGCCAGGTCGATGCGGGGCAGGGCGAGCACCTGCAGATCGTCTGTGGCGCGCCGAACGCGCGCCCGGGTCTGGTCGCGCCGCTGGCGATGGTCGGCGCGCAGATCGGCGATCTGAAGATCAAGCCGGCCAAGCTGCGTGGCGTGGACTCCAACGGCATGCTGTGCTCGGCCAAGGAGCTGGGCCTGGACACCGATGCCTCGGGCCTGTTCGAACTGCCGGACGATGCGCCGGTCGGCCAGACCCTGATCGAGTACCTCTGCCTGCCCGACGCCAGCATCGAGATCAAGCTGACCCCCAACCGCGCCGATTGCTTCAGCATCCGCGGCATCGCCTTCGACGTGGCCGCCGCGTGCGCCAGTGAAGTGGTGCCGTTCGATGCTGCGCCGGTCGCCGCCGTGGGCTCGCGTGAGCTGACGATCCAGCTGGACGCCGGCGCCGAGGCCCCGCGTTACGTGGGCCGCGTGATCGAAGGCGTCAACGCCCGCGCCGCCACCCCGTTGTGGATGGCCGAGCGCCTGCGCCGCAGTGGCGTGCGCCCGGTCTCGCTGCTGGTGGACGTCACCCAGTACGTGATGCTGGAACTCGGCCAGCCGATGCATGCCTTCGATCTGGGCACCCTGCAGGGCCGCATCGGCGTGCGCCGTTCGCGTACGGGTGAAACCCTGAAACTGCTCGACGGCCGCGACGCCGCGCTGGACGACAGCTTCCTGCTCGTCACCGATGCCGACCGCCCGATCGCGCTGGCCGGCCTGATGGGCGGCTTCGATACGCGCGTCACCGACGACACCACGAACGTCTTCCTGGAGGCCGCGCACTTCGCGCCCGCCGCGATCATGGGCCGTGGCCGCAAGCTGGGCCTGCACACCGATGCCGGCCACCGCTTCGAGCGCGGCGTCGACCCGGTGCTGCCGCGCACGGCGATCGAGTACGCCACCCGCCTGATCCTGGATCTGGCCGGCGGCGCCCCGGCGCCGGTCACCGAGGCGCGCGCCGCGCAGGACAGCGCCAGTGCCGCGGGAGGCAGGATGCCGGGAGCGGCTGAGACTGACCTGCCCGCGACCGCCACCATCGGCCTGCGCCGCGCCCGTATCGCGCGCGTGCTGGGCATCCAGATCGCCGATGCCGATGTGGAGCGCATCCTGCGCGCGCTGGGCATGGAGGTGGCCGCGACCGCCGATGGTTGGCAGGTCACCGCGCCGAGCCGCCGCTTCGACATCGCCATCGAAGAAGACCTGATCGAAGAGCTGGCCCGCATCCACGGGTACGAGCAGATTCCAACCACGCTGCCGGGCGGTGCCTCGCGCGTGGCGATGCCGACCGAGACCCGTCTGGACGATCTGAGCGTCCGTCGCCAGCTGGTCGCTCGTGACCTGCAGGAAACCATCAACTACGCCTTCGTCGATGCCGCGCTGCTTGCACAGTGGCAGCTGGGCGAGGGTCTGGTCGCGCTGGCCAACCCGCTCTCCGCAGAACTGGCGGTGATGCGCCCGTCGCTGCTGCCGGGTCTGGTCGCCACCCTGGGCCGCAACGCCGCGCGCCAGTTGGGCCGCGTGCGCCTGTTCGAACTGGGCCGCGTATTCCATCAGCAGGCCGGCGAAGGCCAGCCCGCGCCGCTGGAAACCCAGCGCGTGGCCGCCGCGATCTGTGGCGATGCCGACACCCAGCAGTGGGGTCTGCCGACCCGCAAGGTCGATTTCCACGACCTCAAGGGCGACCTGGAATCGCTGGCCGCGGCCAGTGGCGCCGAGCTGGTGTTCACGCCGTCGCAGCGTCCGTATGGCCACCCCGCACGGTCGGCCGAGGTCTCCCGTGACGGCGTCAGCCTGGGCTGGATCGGCCAGATCCACCCGCGCCTGGCCAAGGCCATGGAGATCGACGTGGACGTGTTCGCCTTCGAGCTGGACCTGGCGCCGCTGGCTGCCCGCGCGCTGCCGCGCGCGACCGAGCTGTCGCGCTTCCCGTCGATGCGCCGCGATCTGGCGTTCCTGGTGCCCGAGGCCGCGGCCTGGGCCGACCTGGAAGCGACCCTGCGCCGCGCCGTCGGCCCGCTGCTGCGGGAGGTCACCCTGTTCGACCGGTACGTCGGCCAGGGGGTCGAGCCGGGGTTCAAGAGTCTCGCTATGGGCTTGATTTTGCAGGACAAGTCGCGCACTCTGACGGACCGCGACGTGGATGCGGTGGTGGCCGAGGCGGTCTCTGCCATGGAGCGTGAACATCACGCCCGGATCCGCGGTTGAGCGGGAAGCATGGGGGATAGCAGGCAATGGCATTGACCAAGGCGGAGATGGCCGAGAAGCTGTTCGACGAAGTCGGTCTGAACAAGCGCGAAGCCAAGGAATTTGTCGACGCGTTCTTCGATGTGCTGCGTGAAGCATTGGAACAGGGACGTCAGGTGAAGCTGTCCGGCTTCGGGAATTTCGACCTGCGGCGCAAGAACCAGCGCCCGGGTCGCAACCCCAAGACCGGTGAGGAAATTCCGATTTCCGCCCGTACGGTGGTCACCTTCCGTCCGGGCCAGAAGCTCAAGGAAAGGGTAGAGGCATATGCTGGATCCGGGCAGTAACCGAGAACTTCCGCCGATACCGGCCAAGCGCTACTTCACCATCGGTGAGGTCAGCGAACTGTGCGACGTCAAGCCGCACGTGCTGCGTTACTGGGAAACCGAGTTCCCCAGTCTCGAGCCGGCCAAGCGCCGCGGCAACCGCCGCTACTACCAGCGCCACGACGTGCTGATGGTCCGCCAGATCCGCGGCCTGCTCTATGAGCAGGGCTACACCATCGGCGGCGCGCGTCTGCGCCTGGAAGGTGCCGATGCGCGCGAGGAATCGGCGCTGAGCAACCAGATCATCAAGCAGACGCGGATGGAACTGGAAGAAGTGCTGCAATTGCTGCGCCGCTGAACCATTTTTTACGCAAACCCGTTATACTCGTCGGCCCGCTGAGAGGCGGGGACATTGCCAGCATCATCGGGGCGTAGCGCAGCCTGGTAGCGCATCTGCCTGGGGGGCAGAGGGTCGTCGGTTCAAATCCGGCCGTCCCGACCAATGTTGGTGATTCGATCAAAGGCTTGTGCATCGATGCGCAGGCCTTTTTTCTTTTTGGGCTGCTGTGGGTTGCCCGTCATACCACCGCTCGATCAACGTGGCGATCACCTTGGCGTTGTCCGGTTGTCCGGTTGCCGCCGGTGCGTAGTACGTCGGTCGCACATCTCTTCCGGCAGGTCACTCACCGTTGGATGCAGGCCGCGGTCGGAAGGTATGACGCCGTTGCGTCAATGCCCGTGCAACGGCAGCGGCCGGTCGATCACCACATCTTTCATCACCAGGGTCGATGTGAGCCGCTGCACACCCGGCAGGGCAGAGAGGTGTTCGTCGTAGAGCTGCCGGAACGCGGCCAGGTCGCGGGTGATGACGTGCAGCAGGTAGTCCGGATCGCCGAACAGGCGCTGCGCCTGCAGCACCTGGGGCACGTCGGCGACGGCGTGCTCGAAGGCATCCACCGCCTGTCGGTCGCCGTCGCGCAGGGTGACGAATACCAGCGCCGAGAACTTCAGGCCCAAGGCGGCCGGATCGAGCTCGGCGCGGTAACCGCGGATCGCACCGGATTGCTCCAGGGCGCGCACGCGGCGGTGGCAGGGCGAGACGCTCAGGCCGATGCGCTCGGCCAGGTCGGTCACGGTGAGGCGGCCGTCCTTCTGCAGCTCGGCAAGAATCCGCTGGTCAGTGGCATCCATGCGCAAGAGTTTCCTCCTGCAGGCCGGCGCAGGGCAAGTCTTTGGAAGCACATTCCAGCGTCGCGGGAATATTCTTCTGTCTGGCACGCAGATCGCGGCAAGACCGCCCATTGGACCCCATGCAACCCAGCGTCATCGTCGCCTTCTGGGCGGTCTCGATCCTCTTCGTGCTCACCCCCGGTGCGGATTGGGCGCATGCGATCGCCGCCGGCCTGCGCGGGCGGGCGGTGGTGCCGGCGGTGGCCGGATTGCTGTCTGGCCATCTGCTGGCGATCGGGCTGGTCGCCGCGGGCGTTGGCGCGATGTTCGCCCGTGCGCCGGTCGCGCTGCACGTGCTGACCGTGCTTGGCGCGCTGTATCTGCTGTGGCTGGGCATCGGCCTGCTGCGCCATCCGCCGGTGGCCGCAGCGGAAGATGCGGGAGCGATGACGGGATGGCGCCACTGGGCAGTCAAGGGCGCCTGCGTCAGCGGCCTCAATCCCAAGGTGCTGTTGTTGTTTCTGGCGCTGCTGCCCCAGTTCATTTCCGCCAGCGCGGCATGGGCGATGCCGGTGCAGATCATCGCACTGGGCATGGTGCACCTGGTCAGCTGCGGGGCGGTCTATCTGGCCGTCGGCTATGGCGCCGGTGCCGTGCTGCGCACCCGCCCACGTGCATCACGCATGGTCGGCCGCATCTCGGGCGCCGCCATGATCCTGATCGCCGTGCTGTTGCTGAGCGGAACCGGCACACTCTGACCCCACGTTATCCCCCACGAGGATCCTTGGCATGACCGAACAGCTCCATCCCTACGCGACGCCGGGCAGCGCCCCGGTCCCGGCACCGCGCGTGCGCATTCCGCATCTGCAGCAGATGAAGGAGCGCGGCGAGAAGTGGGCCATGCTCACCGCCTACGACATGTACACCGCGGCGATCTTCGAAGACGCCGGCATTCCGGTGCTGCTGATCGGCGATTCGGCCTCCAACAACGTGTTCGGCAACGACTCCCTGCTGCCGGTCACGGTTGATGAGCTGATGCCGCTGGTGCGCGCGGTGAGCCGCTGCACGCGGCGACCGCTGGTGATCGCCGATCTGCCGTTCGGTTCCTATCAGGCCTCGCCGGAGCAGTGCTTCCACACGGCGGTGCGCTTCATGAAGGAAGGTGGGGCCCATGCGGTCAAGCTGGAGGGCGGCATCGAGATGGTGCCGCAGGTCCGCAAGCTGGTCAGCTGCGGCATCCCGGTGATGGCGCACATCGGCTTCACCCCGCAATCGGAGCACCAGCTCGGTGGTTTCCGTGTGCAGGGGCGGGGCGAGGATGGCGCACGGCTGATCGAGGAAGCGCGCGCGCTGGAAGCCGCAGGTGCGTTCGCGGTGCTGATGGAGATGGTGCCCGGCGCGGTCGCCGCACAGATCACCGCCGCGCTGAAGATTCCGACGGTAGGCATCGGGGCCGGCAGCGATTGCGATGCACAGGTGCTGGTCTGGCAGGACATGGCCGGGCTGCGCACCGGCAAGCTGCCGCGCTTCGTAAAGCAGTACGCGGATATGCATGGCGTGTTGCAGAAGGCCGCGCGTGAGTTCGCGGAAGAGGTTGGGGCAGGCACGTTCCCCGGTCCGGAACACACGTTCTGATCGACGCACGTACCACCTGAGGCGCGTGTCCACGGTATCGCCGCGCGGCGGTACCGTGTCGCCTGCGTCATCGAATCGTCATGCAGGCCACGTACCTTCGCCGCACCTGGGGGCGAGGTGGGATCGTGGCCGAACACGCAAAACGGCGTTTGGCGCGCATGTTTCTGGAGCAGGGGCCGGTGCTGCGGGGATTCTTCACCCGCCGCGGCGCGCGCCAGGATGCCGAGGACATGGTGCAGGAGACCTATCTGCGCTTGCTGCGCGCACATGAGGATCAAGGCGAGGCAATCGCCAATCCCGAGGCCTACCTGTTTACCGTCGCGCAGAATCTCGCACGCGAGCAGGCCGCGCGGCGGCGCTGGTCGATGCTGCCCATCGACGATCTTGAACACCTCACCACGCTGCTGACCGGCGAAGAAACCGTCGAGGATGCCGCCGAACGCGCGCAGCGCCGCACGCATCTGCAGACGCTGCTGGGCACCTTGCCCGAGCACACCCGCGCGGTGCTGGTGATGCAGTACCGTGACGGCCTCAGTTACAAGGAAATCGCCGAGCGGCTGGGCGTGTCCTCGCACATGGTCAAGAAGCACGTGGTACGCGGACTCTCCGTGTGCCGCCGTGCATTGGCCGGCCACGCGGAGGCGTGGTGAGCGAGTTTCCCGCACCGCGTCCTTCCCTCGCCAGCGAGGCCGCGCACTGGCATGCGCTGCAGCGCCAGGGCGGGCTGACCGCCGAACAACAACGCCAGTTCATGACGTGGCTGGTGACCTCACCGGCGCACCTGCGCGAGTACATCACGGTCAGCCGCGTCGCCACCGAACTCGGCGATGCGCTGCGTGACATGGCAGTGGATCTGGATGCACTGATCGCCGCCGGGCCACCGCCCGCCGACGACAACGTGGTGGCCTTGCCGGTACGGCGACGCCCTCCACCGCCCGCGGCCTCCCGTGCGCCGCGCCGGCACCTGCCGGGCATCGCCGCGGCGGCCGCGTTGCTGCTGGGCGTTGCGTTCGCCGGGCACATGGCGTGGCCACAGACCCGCCACTATGTGGCGGCACACGGCGCACCGCAGCGATTTGCGCTGCCGGACCACACCGTCGTGCATCTGAACGCGGAAAGTGAACTGTCGATCCGCTTCACCTTGTTGAGCCGCCGCGTGGAGCTCTCGCGCGGGCAGGCGAGCTTTGTGGTGGCCGAGGAGCGCCGTCCCTTCGCGGTGCATGCGGCCGGGCTGGAGGTGCGCGATATCGGCACGACGTTCGACGTGTCGCTGCGGCGCGAGCAGGCGCGCATCGAGGTAGCCGAAGGCAGCGTACAGGTGCGCGGCGATTCCGGTCAGGGACGCCTGCTGGCCGACCTGCATGCCGGGCAGAGCGCCCACATCGACTACCGCGATCAGACCGTCAGCCTCCGCCAGCAGCACACCGACACGATGACCGCGTGGTGGCGACGACGCGTCGTGTTCCAGGACGAACCGCTGCGCGAGGTGGTCGAGCAGTTCAATCGACTCAACAACGTGCGTCTGCAGGTGGACGACGATGTCGCCGGGGCACTGCGACTGACCGGCAACCTGCGCGGCGACGATCTTGCATCGCTTCGTACCTTCCTCGATCAGCAGCGATCGCTGCGCACGCGCGTGGTCGGCAATCAGATCCACGTGAGCAGCCCATCGGCGGCGGAAATCAACACGAAACAGCCGTAATTGCGCTATCCGCGCGTCATCGCGCGGCGCACGCCGAGCGGCTGTCAAAAAAAATTCATCGAAATACCGGTGCCCGATCCTCGCCCTGCGCCCTCGTAGTCCAGGCAAGCGCGAACGATTCCGTCTCGCGACGCTCATACCACCCCACTGGACTTCTACGATGCGCCGCATTCTTTTCCTTTCGATCGCTCTTGCCCTGCAGAGCGCCGCCGTCACCGCCACCGCGCAGGACACCCGCGTGGCCAGCGAGGCGATTCCCGCCCAGCCGCTGGACCGTGCACTCAACGATCTGTCGCGCCAGACGGGCCTGCAGTTTGTCTACAACGCGCAGCAGGCCGGCAACCCGCGTACCCGCGCGATGCCGGCGGGTCTTGCTCCGCAGCAGGCACTGGAGCAGCTGCTGGACGGCACCGGCCTGCGCTATCGCTATCTCAACGACACCACGGTGACCATCGAAGCGCGCAGTGATAGCGCACCGTCGGGCACGTCTGCCGTGCCCGTCGCCACATCGGCCGTGGCATCTGAGGCGGCCCCCGCAGCGGAAGGCGCCGGCCTGCAGCAGCTGGAGCGCATCGACGTGGTGGGCAGCTACAGCCGCAGCCTGGAGCAGGCAGTGGACATCAAGCGCGCCACCATCGGTTTCTCCGACTCGATCGTGGCCACCGACGTGGCCGATTTTCCCGAGCAGAACCTGGCCGAAGCCCTGCAGCGCATGCCGGGCGTGACCATCGAACGTGACAAGGGTCTGGGCAGCCGCGTCAACGTGCGTGGCCTGCCGTCGGAGTACACCCATGTCTCGATCAACAACCTGGCCACGGCATCGGGCAGCGGCGGGCGTGACATCGAGTTTGACATCTTCGCCTCGGAGATCATCCAGCAGGTGACGGTGTTGAAATCGCCGACCGCCGCGGACGAAGAGGGCGGCATCGCCGGCTCGGTGCAGATTTCCACCGCGCGCCCGTTCGACTACACCGGCCGCAAGCTGGTCGCGTCGGTGGAAGGGGCGCACAACTCGATTTCCGAAGAAGTGGACCCGAAGTTCTCCTTCCTGGCCAGTGACACCTGGGGCGACTGGGGCGGCCTGGTGTCCTTTGCCACCGCCAAGCGCAGCAACCGCACGGATGCGACCTCGGGCATCAACTTCCGCCCGATGTCGCGCTTCCTTGGCGCCTCGGGCACACGCGGCACGCAGGCCGCCGCGGTGCTGGCACGCGATGCGGGCGTGGTGGTGAAGAATCGCAACAACACCGATGAAAGCAACCTGATCGTGTTCCAGGACAAGGTAGGCGACCGCGTCTTCGTCAACGACCAGGACAAATGGGGCGCCACCGCCTCGCTGCAGTACAAGCCGAGCAGCCGCTTCAGCCTGACCTTCGATGCGATGCGCGGCGGCTACGACACCACCGAAGACGAGTACGACGCGGCTGCATATTCGGCGTCCAGCCGCAGCACGCTGGAGACCATCCACGATTACGACGCCAGCACGTTGTCGCAGTACGGCATCGTGGTGCTGCGCGATGTGTCCTACACCGCCACCCAGCACGAGATGCTGAGCAAGGAGCGGATCAACAAGACCGACTTCAGCCAGTACAGCGCGGCGATGGATTGGCAGGGCGACACCTGGGGCGTGGATGCGATGGTCGGTTACTCCGGCGCCGACAAGACGCTGGATGCCAGCAACCTCAAGCATGTGGCCTACGCGCCTTCGCGAACCCGCTGGACCGGCAAGAGTGGCGAGACGATACCCAGCGCCAACCCGGCCAGCATCGACATGTACAACGCCTCGGACAAGTATCTGTTCGAAGCGTATGAGACGACGTTGGAGAAGGTCAGCGATGACAAGTATGCCGCCCAGGTGGATGTGACCAAGGCGCTGGAACTGGCCTTCCTGCCGGCGCTGCGCAGCGTGCAGTTCGGCGCGCGCTACACCGACAAGTCCAAGCAGCGCGAATACGGAGAGGCCAAGATCTACGGGCCGGGCCCGGGCAACAACAGCTGGGTGAACACGCGCACCCTGGCCGACAGTCCGTTGCAGTCGATCGCCGATATCGTGCCCGGCGGTGGCTATTCGGTGAAGGACCTGGACTGGAAGATGGTCTCCAACGACTACGCACGCAGTGCGTTCCGCTATCCGGGCTTCGCAACGCCATTTGATCCGGGCCAGTACTACCGGGTCGACGAGAACGTGACCAGTCTGTACGCGATGACCGACATCGGCTTCGATGTGGGCCACGTGCCGGTCTCGATCAACGCGGGCGTGCGCTATGTGGATACCTCGGTGCAGTCCTCCGGCTTCCACCCGATCCAGCGGGCAGACGGTAGCACCGGCTATACCGACACGCCCGTCTTGCGCAAAGGCAGCTACAACGATCTGCTGCCGAGCCTGAATGCGACCGCCGAACTGGCCGAGGGACTGGTGCTGCGGGGTGCCGCCTCCAAGACCTTCATCCGCCCGGCATTGACCGACATCGCCTACAAGCGCACCGCCAGCTGGAGCTCGTTCCGTTTCACCGATGGCAACCCGGACCTGCAGCCGACCTATGCCAAGCAATGGGAGCTGGGTCTGGAGAAGTACCTGGACAACGGCGGCCTGCTGGCGGCCTCGTACTTTCACAAGAAGATTGACGGCGTGGTGATCAATGCGCTGACCGGCGTGGTGCCGGATGTGGCGGTGTACAACGCCAACGGCTCGCTCAACGGCACCTATGATTTCGACGTGTACCAGCCGATCAATGCCGATGGCACCTACGTTGTGAAAGGCGTCGAGCTGATCGCGCAGCTGCCGCTGAGCATGCTGCACGGTTCGCTGGAAGGCTTCGGGATCAATGCCAACTACACGATGCTGGACAGTTCGCTGGCCGGTGAATCCGATCTGGGCGTGAGCACGCCGATGCCGGGGCTCTCGGAGAAGTCGTACAACATGACCGTCTACTACGAGAACGAGCGCTTCGACGCGCGCGTGTCGTACAACCACAAGGGTGAGTACGTTGAATCGATCGGCTACAACATGTACCCGATCTGGCGCGATGACTACGGACAGGTGGATGTGTCGATCGGCTACCGCCTGACCGACAGCATCAAGCTCAGCCTGAAGGGCATCAACCTGACCAACCAGGCGACCACCGGCTACACGATGGATCCCGCGTTCCCGACGATGTACGAGCGCTCCGGTCGCCGCATCAGCCTCGGCCTGCGCGCGGATTTCTGAGCCACCTTCGCGGTGCATCCGGAGGCACGTGCGCGTGCCCCGGATGCGGCTGCCCGTTTGTGAGGAACATCCGATGCGACATGTTTTCTTCCTGCCGCTTGTGGCCGTGCTGGCGTGGCCAATGGTCTCCGAGGCGGCCGATCACGATGCCGGCCGCAGCTGGCAGGCGGGCGACCACCACGTCCACAGCGAGTGGAGCGTGGACTGGGATCGCAGGACCACGCCGCCCACGCCGATCCGTGGCGGCGACTCGTCCTACACCCGCACCCATAACGCCCGGCAGGCGCTCGCCAATGGGTTGACCTGGGTGGTGCATACCGATCATGGCGGGCCGGGGCATTCGGCGGTCACCCGGGACCATGCGTGGCCGGCGCTGCTGGATGCCCGCCGCGAGGTGCCCGGACTGATCCAGTTCAACGGCATGGAATTCGATGTACCGGCCGGCGAGCACGCCTCGCTGATCATCGCCCCCGGCCCGGATGAGCGCGAGCAGCTGGTCGCGATCGAACGCGATTACGGCCGCAGCGAGCCGCTGCAGGGAAGCCGCGACGACGGGCAGACGATGCTCGATGCACTGGTCCACATGCGGTCGCTGCCGGCACCGCCGTTGATGTTCATCAATCACCCCGCGCGCACTGCCACCGCCATGGGCCGGTGGGGCGACGTCGCGCCCGATGAACTGCGTGCCTGGCATGCGGCCGCACCGCAGGTGCTGGTTGGCATGGAAGGCGCGCCGGGCCATCAGGCCACCCGTGTCCATCGCGGCCTGTATCGCAATGCGGATGCACCGACCCTGGGCGGTTTCGACCAGATGACAGCGACGGTCGGCGGCATCTGGGACACGCTGTTGTCCGAGGGGCATCGCTTCTGGATCACGGCCAGCTCCGATTCGCACGTCAACCAGCGTGATGGCGGCAGTGACTTCGATCCGGGCCAGTACAGCAAGACCCATGTCTGTGCGCGGCGGGACGCCGAGGACATCCTCGATGGCCTTCGACACGGACGGATGTTCGCGGTCACCGGTGATCTGATCGATGCACTGGAGCTGCGTGCGACTGCGAACGACGACGAGGCACGTAGTGCCACGATGGGCGGCACGCTGTCGATGTCGCCTGGCGCCTCCATGCGCGTGGAACTGCGGGTGCGTGTACCGGCCTCAGCCAATCACGCTGGGCGGCACCCGGTGCTGGATCACGTGGAGTTGATCGTGGGCGGCCCCGGCGGTGGCAATGGGCCTGTGATGCAAACGCGTGTGTTCGGCGCCAGCGACTGGCAGGTGGACGGCGCATGGCGCTCGGTGTCCTGGGTGTTGCCGGTCCCCACCCGGGGCGGTTTCGTCCGTGCCCGCGGCAGCAGTACTGCGGAGGTGACGCCGCTGCCCGATGTGCCCGGTGAAGATCACTGGCAGGACCTGTGGTTCTACTCCAATCCCGTCTTTGTCGAGGCCGTGCGCTGAGCGGGTGTCGATCCGCTGGCGCGGCGTGCGCGGGGTGGGGCCAGCGGGGTAGAGTGATCGCTGACTTCATGGACGTGGAAGGAGATGCAGATGGCGGTAAGACCCTTGGTGGCAGCGGATCTCGAACAGGCCAGCCGTGTATGCATGGCGGCCTTCATGGGATCGGTGGCGGAATCATTGCCTGCACTGGGTGTCGAGACCTTCAGCCGTATCGCCTCGGTGGAAGGGTTCCGTGCGCGCATGGCGCAGGACACTCTGATGTTCGCCTACGCGCAGGAGGAACGGATCATCGGGATCGCCGAGCTCAAGGAAGGGCGCCATGTCGCCATGCTGTTCGTCGACCCGGCGGCCCAGCAGCAGGGCATCGGCAAGGCACTGATGGCGGCCATGATCGAGCAGGCGCGTGTGGAGGTCCTGACCGTCAGCGCATCGCTCTCGTCGGTGCCTGCGTATGAGCGTTACGGCTTTGCCTGCAGCGCCGATGCCGCGGAATCCTCCGGGCTGCGCTACCAGCCGATGGAAATGCGCCTGGCGCCGCGCGCCTGACTTCACGCCGTTCAGTCGGCGCGTTCACGAAGGTGAGACAGCCGGCTGGCTACCGTGGAGTCCTGTCATTCAACCCGATTCGGGGAAAGGATCATCATGATCAAGTGGGCCATCATTTTTGCTGTCATCGGCCTGATTGCCGGCGCCCTCGGTTTCGCGGGCATCGGTGGCGCCGCGATCGGCATCGCCAAGTTCCTGTTCTGGGCGGGCATCATCATCGCTGTGGTGCTGTTCGTGCTGGGCATGACCATCGCCAAGAAAGTGACCTGACCGGCCGCGTAAAGACACTGCAGTCCCAGACAAAGGCCTGCGCGGTTTCGCGCAGGCCTTTTCGTTGGTGAGGCTGCACGAGCCTCGCAAGGCTCACTCGAAATACAGCGATACCCCCATCCCGGCCTGTGTGTCCGGGCTGTCGTCATCCAGCCCCACATCGAATGAGGCATCCAGCTGCACCGTCGGGGTCACCATCCAGGTGACGCCTGCGCCGGCCATCCCGGTCGAGGGCTCGCCGTGGGTGTCGGTGAAGCCGGCTTCCAGATAGGTGCTGACGGTATCGGTGGCAGCGAAGCTCAGGCTCGGCGCCCAGGTGACGCTGTCCTCGCTGCCACCGCGGGCCACATTGGCGTACAGGGCCCCGGTCCAGCGATCATTGAAGCTGTACTCATAGCTCGCACCCAGCGCGTACTGCGTGGCGCCCTCGCTGAAGTCGCGCGAGCCGGTAGCGAACGTGGTGCTGGCCAGCAGCGCCACGGCGTGCTTTTCCGAGGACAAGGGCAGGGCGAACTTCAGTCCGACGCCCAGGTCACCCGCACCGCTGCTGCGCTCGGCCGGTGCATCGCGCGGCGCCACCCGCAGGTGGTTCCAGGGCGAGGTGAAGGCCTGCAGTTCGAGATGCTCGACCAAGCCGATCCGGAGCGTGATGTCGGCACTGTACTGCGTGCTCAGCACGCCCGCGCTGTCGCGGTCGCGGCTGAAGCTGGGCAGTCCCGCCTCCAGCGCGACGCTACCGCGGGGCAGTGTCGAGGCGGCGAAGCCGATGCCGGGGCGGTCGAAGGCGAGGTCCGGCGGCGCGTCCTGTTGGGCATGCGCCGCACCGCAGAACAGCAGGGACAGCAGCAGGGCCGAACACCGCATGGGCACGCTCCGGGCCGGCCGATACCGGCATCAAGAAGCAGTCAGCCTGCCCCTTGGCCGGAATGTAGCACGGTGATTCCGGCGGTCATGTGCACGTAGCGGCGGCGTTCCCTCACTCAGTGCGGCGGCCGGGTCATGGCAATGAGGGCATCGCGTACGCGCTCGGTCGCGGCCTCCGGTGTGGCGTCACAGCCGAGCACGCAGGCGCGGAGCAGGAACCCATCGGCGGCGTGCCGTGCAGCGGTCAGTTGCGCATCGCGACGGTCCAACGGATGCTCGCCCAGCACCGTATCCAGCCAGGAACGTCGGGCGGTGATCCATTCACTGTCGACCTGGTGCGGCCGACATGCCGGACTGATGGTGCGCCCGATGTCGAACAGCTCGGCGATGTAAGCCCGTGAGAAACGGCCGTGGGCCTGGCTGTCGCGGTCCATGCGGTGCTGGATCGCGCGGTGGAGATTGGCCACGATCGCGTGCGCGGCGAGGTCATCGTTGGCTGCTTGCAGCAGCGGGGTATCGGTTGCGTTGTTCATTCGCGCCTCCAGGACACCGGTGGGGGGAAAACGAGGAATCAGCCGCGCGGCAGGATCGGATCACCCTGCCGCAGCAGGGTGTCCAGCAGCGCGACGACGCGTTCACCCTGGCCCTCGCAGGCCAGTTCGAACGTGGTCTGCCCGTCGAGCGCGGGCAGTGGGGAATGCAGAATCCATTCAAGAACGGCGGCGCGGTCCGGTTCGATCTGCAAGGCCAGATCCGCGACACGACGTACGATTCCCTGACGCATGATCAGAATCCGTAACTGAGGGAGAGTGCGGCGGTATCCATGTGGTCGCCACGGGTCATCGGGCTGTCGCGCACGGCATCGGCCAGCGAGGTGCGGCGGATCGACGCAGTCGCGGTCCAGCGCGGCCCCAGCGGCATCACGGCGGCGATGTCCATGTAGGGCGACACACCGCTGCCGGCCGAGTAGTGCGCCAGGCCGCTGCGTGCCGCTTCGCGTTCACTGACGCCGAAGTAATAGTCGTTGAGATCGGCGCTGGTGTAGGTCACGCCCAGCGCAGGCATGAAGGTCACGCGGCCGGCCGGGATCGGGTACGCGTACCGGGCATCGGCCGAAAAGCCGCCGCCATGTCCGGTGACTTCCGCCTGCGCATTGGCCTGCAGCACGCCCCATTCGGCCTGGTGCCGCCAGGAGACGCCCAGCATGCCGGACAGGCTGCGGTTGTCGAGCTGGCGCAGCTGCGGGTCGTGGCTGTCGCGGCGCTTGAAGCGCATCACGTATGGTGAGGCGGTCAGGGCAAGCTCGGACTGCGCGGTCTGGTGCAGGCGATAGCCCACGCTGCCACCGCGGAAGAAGAACGAACGGCCTTCCCAGCTGACGATCGGGGCGGCCAGACGATCGGTGTCATAGCCGGCGTAGGGGGCCTTGAGTGCGACGACGGCGATGCCGATGCTGCTTTTCCTGGCGCCCTCGGGGGCATCAGCCGCCTGCGCAGTGGCGGCGGTGAACGCACTGGCCAGGGCCAGGCCAAACAGCGGAAGGGAAGGGCGCGGAGAACGGAAACGGACGTGCATGGACCTGCCGAGGGGGAACAACCGGAGTGTCATGGTGGGCGCCCTACATTGTCGGAACGTTACGTCCGGCTGCGCGGTACCATCGCCTCCTTCGTACCCCGCAAGGCACCGCCCCATGCGCCTTCTTCTCCTGGAAGATGACCCGGAAATGGCCAGCGCGATCCAGGTCAGCCTGGCGCGCCACGGCATGGTGATCGACGTGGTCGGCACGATGGCGCAGGCCGATGAAGCCCTCAAGGCCGGCGTCCATCAGATCCTGCTGCTGGACCGGCAGCTGCCCGACGGCGACGGTGCCAGCTTCGTCCGGATCGCGCGTGAGCGCGTGCCCAACCTGCCGGTGATCATGTTGACCGCGCGCGATTCGGTGGCCGATCGGGTCACCGGCCTGGACGTGGGTGCGGATGATTACCTGACCAAGCCGTTCGCGGTCGAAGAGCTGCTCGCGCGCATCCGCGCGATCTCGCGGCGGCCCTCGCAGATCACCCTGCCGGTGTTGTCGCTGGGCCGGCTGCAGTTCGATTTCGTGGCGCGCGAAGCCCGCGTGTCCGAGGTGCTGCTGGCGCTGCCGCGGCGGCAGCTGCTGGTGCTCGAGGCACTGGCACTGCGGCAAGGGCGCACGGTGGGCCGCGCCTCGTTGCTGGAAGCCGTGTACGGCTTTGACGATGCGATCCAATCCAATGCGCTGGATGCGCACGTCTCCAAGCTGCGCAAAGCGCTGCTGGAAGCCGACGCGGGCGTGGAGATCCACGTCATGCGCGGCATCGGATATCTGCTCAAGGACACGCCGTGAGATTGCTCAAACCCGATTCCCTGGCGTTCAACCTGGTGTGGAAGGTCTGCCTGATCCAGGCGGCCACGATCGCCCTGGCCTTGAGTGCGATGGTGTTGACCTACGGCGACCGCCGTTCGGCCTATATCGACTGGAAGACCAGCGACCAGATCGCATCGGCCATCACCTTCGGTGCCCAGGGACTGGAGGCGGATCTGCCGAAGGTAGCGCTGGCCGTGCCACGGCCGCCGGCGACGTTCTGGTTCGCCGCGGCCGATGAGCGTGGCCGACGCCTGGTACATGGCGATGTTCCCGTGCAGTACCGTCAGTTGGTGGCACGGCTGGATCAGATCGAGCAGACCGACATCCGTACCCGCATCAATGCCGATGCGCTTGCCGTGCGCGTGGTGGTCGTTGTTCGGCCGGAAGGGCGGTTGCACGTGGCGGTAGGCGGCATTCCCGAACGCAGCATCGTGCGGCAGCTGCTGTTGATCTTCCGCTATCTGGGCGGCTGGATCGCGTTGCCGGTGCTGGTGATCACGCTGGTGGTGGCGCCATGGGTGATCCATCGCGCGCTGCGCGGGGTCAACCGCGTGGCGGCGCAGGCCGCAGCGATCCAGGTCAACGAGCGCGGCAGCGGCCTGGATACGCGTGCGGTGCCGCTGGAGATCTATCCGCTGGTGGACGCCTTCAACGCGGCCGTGCGCCGCATCGGCGAAAGCTACGATGCGCAGGATCGCTTCCTCGCCGGTGCAGCGCATGAACTGCGCATGCCGATCGCGATCCTCGCCACCCGCCTGGCCGATCTGCCGCCCGGTGATGCGCGTTCGCGCCTGCAGCTGGACCTGAGCCGGCTGAGCAACATCGCCGAGCAGCTGCTGGATCTGCAGCGGCTGGACCGGCACGGCAGCCAGTCCCAGCGTATCGATCTTTCCGCGTTGACCCGCGACGTGGCCGCCGATGTCGCGCCACTGGTGGTGGATGCCGGCTACGGCTTTTCGGTGGATGCTCCGGATCAGCCGATCTGGGTCCGCGGGGATCCGCATGCGCTGCACCGGGTCATCGCCAGCCTGCTGCAGAACGCCATCGCCCACGGTGGCGGCCGCGGCATGATCGCCGTGGCGCTGCATGACGATGGGGGCCTGTCGGTCAGTGATGAAGGCCCGGGCGTGCCGGAGGCCGAACGGCTGTCCGTGTTCGAGCCGTTCCACCGGTTGCGGCCCAGCGGCAGTGGCAGTGGGTTGGGCCTGCACCTGGCGCGCGAAATCGTACTGCGCCATGCCGGCACCATCGCGGTGGACAGCGCCCCGGGCGGCGGCGCGCGGTTCCTGGTGGTGTTGCCGGTGGACCCGCGGCCGTTCCCGGGGGTGTCCCCGGCATGACCAATGGCAGGTGATCGGGCCGGGGCATCGTGGGACAACGGACCCGTCCCCCTTTCTGGTGCCGGTTCGATGCGCAGACGTTCGCTGTTCGGTGTGATCGTGGTATCCGGCTTGGCCCTGTCCGGCCTGTCCGCTTGCGCCACCTATGACGATGTCGCCTCGCGCCCGCAGTGCGAGGATTCGCCGCAGGTGAAGGACCTGCCGACGCAGGTCGCCCGCCGCGAAAGCCGCTGCAATGAGTTGAACATCCGGTTCAATGACGATCGCGGCGGCGACAGCAAGCCGCTCGATTTCGGCGGCAAGAACAAGGACGGTTGATCCCGCGTGGGATCAGCGTTTCGCCGGCCCGGCCGGCGGCGCAGCGCAGTAGGCGGTGATGATCTCGGCTGTGTTCTCCAGCCCCTTGGCCTTGGCCAGCTCCCATGGGCGTTCGCACTGCTGGGTGCGTTGGCACCAACGGTAGCCTGCCGAGCCGATGCACCCATGCGCATCGCGGTCCGCGCCGGGTACGCCTGCAGTGGTCGAGGAGGGTGACGGCGCAGGATGGGCGCAGGCGGTGAGGGCGGCGAGCAGGGCAAGCAGGGCGGCTCGAATGGACATGCAGGCTCCGTAGGCGCTTGAGGTCGCGGGCAGTCTCGCGCCGGGTCTGTCGATGCCACGTGCAGGATGCAGGGTTCACTCCTCCATCACCGCGCGTGGGCTGATATGACGCTGGGCGATTCTGCCGATGCTGCGTTGCAGTCTGTGACGAGCACTGCGGAACGCGATGATGCGTTGAAGCAGGATGCGTGCGACCTGCCTGGATGGACGTCGCCGGTATCAGGTTTGACGCGAGGTTGTCAGCACCACTGCCAGGAGGCACCTCATGAAAACACTGTTTTCGATGCGTCACATCGCACTCGCTGCGGCGCTCACCTGTGTCTCGGCCCAGGCCGATGCCTGCACCCGCGTGGTGTACCTGGGCGACAACCAGGATGTGATCACGGCCCGCTCGATGGATTGGAAGAGCGATGTGGCCACCAACCTGTGGGTGCTGCCCAAAGGCATCGACCGTGATGGCCAGGCCGGCCCTCGCTCGATCCGCTGGACCTCGCGCTACGGCAGCGTGGTCGCCACCGGGTATGACATCTCCACCACCGATGGACTCAACGAAGCAGGGTTGTCAGCCAATCTGTTGTGGCTGGCAGAATCGCAGTACCCGCAGCAACGGGGCAGCAAACCGGGATTGGCGATCTCGTTGTGGGCGCAATACGTGCTCGACAACTTCGCCAGCGTTGCCGAGGCCGTCGCCGCCCTTGAGCGCGAGCCGTTTTCGATCGTGACGGACAAGGTGCCGGGCGAGTCCCGGCTGGCCACGCTGCACCTGTCCCTGTCCGACGCCAGCGGCGACAGCGCCATCGTGGAATACATCAACGGCAAGCAGGTGATCCATCACGATCGCGCCTATCAGGTGATGACCAACTCGCCTGTGTTCGATCAGCAACTGGCGCTCAATGCGTACTGGCAGGAGATCGGTGGCACCGTGATGCTGCCCGGCACCAACCGCTCGGCCGATCGCTTCGCCCGCGCGAAGTTCTACATCAACGCGATTCCCAAAAGCGAGGATCCCGTGGTCGCGTTGGCCAGCGTGTTCAGTGTGATCCGCAATGTATCCGTGCCCTACGGAATCACCACGCCGGGCGAGCCGAACATCTCCTCCACGCGCTGGCGGACGGTGGCCGACCACAAGCGCAAGCTGTATTTCTTTGAATCGGCGATGACGCCCAATACCTTCTGGGTGGATCTCAACAAGGCCGATTTCTCGCGCGGCGCCCCGGTGTTGAAACTCGACCTCGGGCCGGATCAGCGCAATGTATTCGCCGGCGACGCGCTGCCCCGGTTCCAGCCGGCCGAACCGTTCCGGTTCCTGGGCACCGACGGCTGAGCAAAATCAGACTAATCCGATAACAACGGGCTTCAACCTGCTCTATCGTTCCTGCTGAGGGATGGACCCCTCCCGTCGTGAGCTTTTCGCCCAGGCATGCCGCAAAGGAACGATCCGCATGGTGATCAAACTGCAACACATCGAACGCCGCTGGCACGTCGTGCATCCAGCCAAATCCGCGCCGATTGCGTTCCGAAGCGGGGCCACCGCCTTCGATTTCGCCGATGCCCTGGCACGCGAGCACTATGCCGAGACCGGCGACAGCAGCGCCGTCCGGGTGCAGGTGCTGGAGACCTACGTGGACGCCGTCCGCTACGGCTGAGCCGGCCATCCAAGGCTGTCCGTGCGGATGTGACCGCCTGCCGTCCGTCCAGTCAGCCTCGCGTCGGGTACCTAAATAGGGGATGAAATCAGCGACTTCTGGCCTATGTCGCGCCGCCGGACGATCACCGATCCTGTGCGCCTCCCCCAACACGCAACGAGGATCCCATGTCGAACACGAGCCCTTCCCAGGCCGCCAGACGATTGCGCTGGGCCGTGGTGCCGGCGCTGATGGCGCTGGCTGGCGGCGCCCAGGCGCAGAACTACGACCGCTATTACGACGACGGTTACAACGGCGGTCCGGTGCGCTGCGAATCGATCAAGAACCGGACGCAGCAGTGCGCCTTGCCGGGACGCGCGCGCCTGGTGCGGCAGATTTCCGGCTCGCCCTGCGTTGAAGGCCAGACCTGGGGCCAGGCACGCAACGGCGTGTGGGTGACGCAGGGCTGCCGGGCCGAGTTCATCGCCGAGGGCGGCCGCGGCGGCCGCTGGAATGGCGGTGGGGGTGGCTGGGGCCACAACGGCGGCGGCAACAACGGCCGGGGCCAGATCCTGACCTGCGATTCCAACGACCATCGCCGTCAGCGCTGCGTGGCCAATGTCCGCCGCGAGGCGCGACTGATCCGCCAGACTTCGCGTAACGCCTGTATCGAAGGGCGGACCTGGGGCTGGGATCGCACCGGCGTCTGGGTGGATGGCGGCTGCCGCGCCCAGTTCCAGATCTACTGATGGCCGGTGCACCGCGTTTGAGCGCCCCCTGAGCGCTCAAACGAACGAGGCCGCGTCGATGGGACGCGGCCTCGCTGCTTTTCCTGAGCGCTCACCCAGTGGGGGCGCGCCGTGGTTCAGCCGGCGGCGCTGAGCGTCTGGCCGCTCTTGACCAGCATCGGCCAGCGCTTGAGCACGGCCTGGCGGATGCCGGCGGCATCGATGCCGGCGTCGGCCAGCAGGTCTTCGCGGCTGGCATGGTGCTGGAAGCTGTCCGGCAGGCCCAGGTGCAGGAACGGCTTGAGCACGTTCTCGGCATTGAGCAGCTCGGCCACGCCGGAGCCGGCACCGCCGGCAACCACGTTGTCTTCGATGGTGACGAAGCCTTCATGGCGCTGCGCAAGTTCCAGCAGCAGGGCCCGGTCCAGTGGCTTGATGAAACGCATGTTGACCACGGTCAGGCCCAGTTCGCGGCCGACCTGTTCGGCGGCCGTCACGGTGCTGCCGAACGCGAGCAGGGCGATCCGGCTGCCCTGCAGGCGCAGCTCGGCCTTGCCGATCTCCAGCGTGGCCAGATCCGTACCGGCGGCGATGCCGGTCCCGCTGCCGCGCGGGTAGCGCACCGCAGCGGGGCCGGCGTAGCGCAGGCCGGTGGTCAGCATCTGGCGGCATTCGGCCTCATCGGACGGTGCCATGACCACCATGTGCGGCACGCAGCGCAGGAAGCTCAGGTCCAGGTTGCCGGCATGGGTCGCCCCGTCCGGGCCGACCACGCCGGCGCGGTCGATGGCGAACAGCACGTCCAGTTCCTGCACGGCCACGTCGTGCACCAGCTGGTCATACGCGCGCTGCAGGAAGGTCGAGTAGATCGCCACCACCGGCTTGGCGCCCTGGGTGGCCATGCCGGCCGCCAGGGTCACCGCGTGCTGCTCGGCGATGGCCACATCGAAGTAGCGCTCCGGGTATTCCTTGCTGAAGCGCACCAGGCCCGAGCCTTCGCGCATCGCCGGGGTGATGCCCATCAGCTTCGGCTCCGCCGCGGCGGCATCGCACAGCCAGTCACTGAAGACGTCGGTATAGGTCGGCTTCTTGGCCCCGCCCTTGGAGACCAGGCCCTTGTCCGGATCGAACGGGCCGACCGCGTGATACCCGATCTGGTCACCCTCGGCGCGCTCGTAGCCCTTGCCCTTGGTGGTCATCACGTGCAGCAGCTTCAGGCCCTTCAGGCTCTTGAGCGTCTTCAGCGTGGCGACCAGCGCCGGCACGTCATGGCCGTCGATCGGCCCGGTGTAATGGAAGCCCATTTCCTCGAAGAACGTGGACGGCACGAACATGCCCTTCCAGTGCTCTTCCCAGCGCTTGACGAAGCGCGCGGTCGGGTTGTGCTTCTTGTCGCCGAGGATCTTCTTGCCACCTTCGCGCAGCGCATTGAGCGTGCGGCTGCCGGTGGCGCGGCCGAGCATCTTGGTCAGCCCGCCCACGGCCTCGGAGATCGACATGTTGTTGTCGTTGAGGATCACCAGCAGGTTCGGTTCCTGCTCCATGCCGCCGGCGTGGTTGAGCGCCTCGTAAGCCATGCCGGCGGTCATCGCGCCATCGCCGATCACGGCCACGACCTTGCGGTCATCGCCTTCGGCCTGGCGTGCGATCGCCATGCCCAGCGCCGCCGAGATGGAGGTGGAGGAATGGCCGACACCGAAGGTGTCGTACTCGCTTTCCTCGCGCTTGGGGAACGGCGCGACGCCGTCCTTCTGCTTGACCGTGTGGATCTCGTCGCGGCGGCCGGTCAGGATCTTGTGCGGGTAGGTCTGATGACCCACATCCCACACCAGCTGATCGACGGGCGTCTGATACAGGTAGTGCAGGGCGACGGTCAGTTCGATCACGCCCAGGCCGGCGCCGAAATGGCCGCCGCTCTTGCCGACCGACTCAATCAGGTAGGCACGCAGTTCATCCGCGATCGCGGGCAGTTCGGATTCTTCGAACCTGCGCAGGTCATCCGGTGACTGGATGCGCGCAAGGCGGGGATAGCGGGCGGAATCGATCATGTTTATCGCGCTTCTTCTGAGCGCCTATTTTCCCCCCCAAATGAGGGTGGGGCAAGCAAACCGCCTTTTCAGTGAGTAAACGGTGACGGAGGCTGCGACAGAACGTCGCAGCGCGCTCAGGCGCAGAGCTTGGAACGCTTGGGCAACTGCGCCTTCAGGAATGCCATCTGATCGGCCAGGATGTTGCGGTTGGACAGGATCATGTGCTCGATCCAGCTCGGCCGATAGGGCACGGCGAGCAGCGGCATGCTGGCCTGCTGCGGGGTCCGGTTGCTCTTGCGCGAGTTGCAGTGGAAGCAGGCGCTGACCACGTTCTCCCACACGTCCAGGCCGCCCTTGGAGAGCGGCATGACGTGGTCGCGGGTCAGTTGCGGGCGGTTGAACTGTTGCCCGCAGTACAGGCACAGGTGCGAATCGCGCGCGAACAGCGCGGGATTGGACAGATTCGGGGTGGGGTCGATCGCGCGGGAGCGCGCATGCCCGCGGGCGGCGATGATCGGGTGCAGGTCCAAGCCGCTTTGCAGGCCGGTGGTGCGGCAGATGCCGCCGTGGATGTGCAGGCAGGGGTCGCCCAGGGTCCAGGCCACCGCGCCACGCGCGTAGAGGCAGGAGGCGTCCTGCCAATTGATCCAGTCGAGTACGCGCCCATGGGCGTCCAGGGCCAATAACCTCACCGAGCCGGGCCGATGCAGCGTAACGATCGGCGACACCTCGGCGACCGGGGCGGACGAGGCTCCGGTATCGATCAGACCCAAGCGTGTAGTGTCTGTCTCCATCGGGAAAACAGCTTATACCCGAATCGTTACGAATTGGGTATAGGGGCTTGCGCCCCTACCCGATTCGTAACGATTCGGACAGGCATTCCACCTTAACCCCGCGCCGTTGGCGCGCCCCCTTGAACATCAAGGGGGCTTTTCTCCAGAAGGTGTATCGGGGTGCCGACCAACGGTCGGCACCTACCGACGATCAGGCGTCGGTATTCCGGCGCGCGGTCGGCACCTGCGCGGCAATCAGGTAGCCACCGACCGTTGGTCGGTGGTCTGGCAGCCGATCAGCCTTCGCCGAAATGCGCGTCGGTCATCGCCATCAACGGTTCGGCGCCGGACTGGATCGCGGCGGCGTGGCTGAGGGTGCGCGGCAGCACGCGGGCGAAGTAGAAGCGGGCCGTCTCGCGCTTGGCCTGCTTGAACGCGTCGCTCTGCGCGGAGGCCTCGGCGGCAGCGACGCTGCGGGCCCACCAGTAGGCCAGCACCACATAGCCCGAGTAGAACAGGTAATCGAAGCTGGCTGCGCCGAGTTCATCGGGGTTGGTGGCCGCGCGCTGCAGGGTCGCCATGGTCAGCTTGGCCCACTCGTCGGCCTTGGCGCGCAGCGGGGCAATGAATTCGGCCAGCGCTTCGTTGCCTTCATTGGCCTTGGCGAAGGCCTCGATCTCGGCCAGCATCAGCTTCAGCCCCGCGCCCTGGCTGGAGGCGGTCTTGCGGCCGATCAGGTCCAGCGCCTGGATGCCGGTGGTGCCTTCATACAGCGTGGTGATGCGCGCATCGCGGGCCAGCTGCTCCATGCCGTGCTCGCGGATGTAGCCGTGGCCACCGAAGCACTGCAGCGCGTTGTAGGTGTTCTCGATACCCCATTCGGTCTGGCAGGCCTTGGAGATCGGGGTCAGGAAGCTCACCAGCGTGTCCGCGCGTTCGCGCTCGCCGGCATCCTCGGCGTGGTGGGCGACGTCGATCAGGGTGGCCGCGTGCAGGGCCAGCAGGCGACTGCCTTCGACCAGCGATTTGATGGTCAGCAGCATGCGCCGCACATCCGGGTGGACCAGGATCGGGTCGGCCGGCTTTTCCGGGTTCTTCGCACCGCTCAGCGAACGCGACTGCAGGCGCTCGCGGGCGTACTTCAGTGCGTTCTGGTAGGCCCGCTCGGACAGGCCGATGCCCTGCAGGCCGACGCCCAGGCGCGCGGTGTTCATCATGGTGAACATTGCCTGCAGGCCCTTGTGCGGCTGACCCACCAGGTAGCCTTCGGCGCCGTCGAAGTTCATCACGCAGGTGACCGAGCCCTTGATGCCCATCTTGTGTTCGATCGAGCCGCAGCGCAGCGCATTGCGCTCGCCCACCTTGCCCTCGCGATCGACCTTGAACTTCGGGGTGACGAACAGCGAAATGCCCTTGGCCCCGGCCGGTGCGTCGGGCAGCTTGGCCAGCACCAGGTGCACGATGTTGTCGGTAAGGTCGTGCTCGCCGGCGGTGATGAAGATCTTGGTGCCGGTGATCGCATAGCTGCCATCCGCGTTCGGCTCGGCCTTGGTCTTGAGCAGGCCAAGATCGGTGCCGCAATGCGGTTCGGTCAGGCACATGGTGCCGGTCCAGCGGCCGTCGATCAGCGGCTTGAGGAAGGCGTCCTGCTGCCAGGCCTCGCCATGCTGCTTGAGCGCTTCAATCGCACCGTGCGAGAGCAGCGGGAAGTTGCCCCACGCCAGGTTGGCGGCATTGATCATTTCATTGAGCGGCACGCCCAACGTATGCGGCAGGCCTTGGCCACCCAGTTCCGGTGCAGCGGTCAGACCGGTCCAGCCGCCGTCCACGAACTGGGCGTAGGCCTGCTTGAAGCCCGGCGGGGTGGTGACCTCGCCGGTCGCCTGGTCGAGGACGCAGCCGATCTCATCGCCCACGCTGTTCAACGGCGCCAGCACGCTGGCACTGAAACGGCCGGCTTCTTCCAGCACGGCATCCACCACATCGGCGGTGGCATCGGTCAGGCCAAGGCGCGCGAACAGCGGCTCGACCTTGAGCACGTCATGCAGGGCGAAACGGATATCGGAAAGCGGGGCGGTGTAGCTGCTCATCGGGGACAGTCTCGATCAGTGGCGAAGGGTGGCGGAAAGCCCGCCGGTCAGCGCAGGACGCCGGGCAGGCCAGGGGCCTGGTTGAGCGTGCTGCGGCTTTCAATCTCGAAGGTGCGTTGCTTCTTTTCCTGCGGGGTGGCGCTTACCGTGCCCTTGAGCGAATAGCCCAGGGTGCGGTTGCCGGCCAGTGCATCGGCCATCACCAGGCGGGCGCCCGAGCTCGGCTTGATGTCCACGTTGACCACATCGGCCGAGACCCCGCCAATGGACAGTGCGGGCTTCAGCTGCAGCTGGCCGGCATCCTCATCGCTCACCTTCAACTGCAGCGCGACGTTGTCGAAGGTCATGGGCATGGAGCTGAAGTTCTGCAGGCGCAGCGCAACCGTCCAGCTGCCATCGGCACGCACCGTCAACTCCTGCACGCTGGCGGCCGGCTCGGAAACGCGTTTGACCGTCTTGTTGCAGGCGGTCAGGGCCAGCGAGGCGATGACGATCAGGGCAAAGGCGAGGCGGGGACGGAAGCGGTGGGACATGGCGCAATCCTCAGGCGGGTGTTGCATGGGTGTGAGCATACTACGGCGTATGGTGTTCGCGCTGCCTGCGGCAGCGAGATGCAAGGGTAGGGCACCGGGATGACGGGGCCACGTGCTTTTAGTCGTGGGGGCAGGCCGGCCCGGCGCGTGGGGTGAGGCCGGGCCGGGTCAGTCCAGCGGCGCCATCACCCGCAGCGGGGCGAGGTCATAGCCCATTGCTTCGGCACGGGCTTTGAGCTGCTCGAACAGGGCGGTATCCATGCTCGGTGAGCGCGACAGGATCCACAGGTACTTGCGGTCCGGCTCGCCGACCACTGCCCACTGGTAGCCGGGGTCCAGCGCGATCACCCAGTAATCGGCCCACACCAGCGGCACCCAGGACAGCCAGTCCGGCACGAAACGTACCTGCAGGCGGCCGGGATGGCCCTCGACCGGGCGCGCCACGCCATCTGCTGCCACGCGATCCCCGTCAGCCTCGCGGCAGGCGTTGTGCACGCTGATCCGTCCATCGGCACGCAGGCTGTAGGTGGCGGTGATGTCGCCCACGCATTTCTTCTGGAACGACACCGGCAGGTGCGCGATCTCATGCCACTGGCCGGCATAGCGGCCCATGTCCAGCGCCTCCACCGAGGTCACCGGCGCGGCCGCCCAGGCCGACCCGGTGGCGGCAAGGGCGAGCAGGGCACTGATCAGATAGCGGCTGCGCATTGTCGACACTCCACACAAGACGCAGCGAGCTTAGGCATAGGCTGAGCGGAAATTGTGAATATTCCGTCATGCAGCGGCCGTCCCACGTCGCTGACCTGCGCGTGGCAGCGTGCGGCACCCGCGCTACCGACTGTCAGCGGAGAGTTCCCGCGTGGCGTTGCCGCTCTCGTCCAGGAAGCGCACCTTGGCATCTCCCGAGGGCGTGACCACCAACTCAAGCCGCGGCTTTCCTTGACCACCGCGCAGGGTCAGCATGGCATCGCGCGCATCAGACTTGCCAAGGAACACGCGCTCGGTGATCGTAGGAATGCCCTTCCGATGAAGTGCTTCGTCCCGCTCGGAGAAGAACGGGCGGGACAGGCCATCGGCAACGTCATTGAAGGTCAGCCCTGCGTAGTGTGTCCCGGCATCATCCACGCCCAGCAGTTGCATCTGCTGATCCTGCTGATAGCGATCAAAGGTCAGGCTCATGCCGCTGGAGGGTTTGCCGCTCTTGTCGAGCGAACCGTTGTAGATCAGCCCGCCGTTTTCCGTGCCTTCATCGTTGAAGAACAGCATGCCTGCCATCGGGCGCGGATGAGCTTGCTCCTTGTTGTGAATGACCACCCCAGGAAACAGCGTGCGATTGGAGATCGCCAGCCGCAACGTTCCGTCAGGTTCCTTGATGTTGATGCGCTGCGCATCAATGACATCAAAGCTGGCGCTGCGCTGTGACGTTGCACCCATCATCAAGGCGGCCATGGTGAGCAGGCCGGCTGCTGCGCAGCCCAGCGTCAGTCGCCGTTGGTTTCGCTGCAGATGCGCGATCTGCGCCTGCAGCACTTCGATGCTTTCGGACATCACCTCTCCCTGTGTGTGCGGCCATGGGGACGAACAAGCGCGGCCGCAGACGATCCTGTCCGCCGGGTGAGCATGCCAGCGCGTGGCGATGGACGGCAAGGCGCGCAACGGCCCGCCCGCGGAAATCATCCCTGAGCGGTGTGCCCGCTTTGCAGCGCGCGATGGATCTCCGCCTCGATCATCGCTTCATCGTCGCGTGCGGCCCAGCGGCTGATCGTGACGATCACCAGCACCGCGCCGGCCATGAAGTAGGCAGCAGGCACCACCGCCAGACTGGCCAACAGGGCAGGCGCGAGGTCGTGTGTGTGTTGCCAGTGCTTCACCACCGCCACCAGCGGAACGATGAGCAGACTGACGAACATGCCGATCATCAGGGTGCGGATGAAGGGATGCATCTGGAACGCACCTTCAAGCCGCGTGCCGCGTTCGGTGGGGATGCACTGGCCGATGAAATACGGCTTGAAAGAATTGGACACGAACGGGCGCGTCCAGCACAGGCGGATCCGTTGAGCGGAGGCCTTCCCGCGCATTCCGGCGACAGAGAGGCGCGGGCCATGCTGGATCGACTGCTTGAGGCGCAGCACGGTCACATCGATCGGGGATGTACTGTGGAAGGCAACAGGACGTTTGCCGAACAGCGCGGCGAACAAAGCACGAACCATGTGCGGAACCTCCTTCCTTGAACGCTGCGCGATGTAGCGACGCCGAACAACAGACAAAAAAAATGACCTGCATTTCTGCAGGTCATCTGAAATTGTGGTGGCCGGGGACGGAATCGAACCGCCGACACGGGGATTTTCAATCCCCTGCTCTACCAACTGAGCTACCCGGCCACTTCATCGCTGCGTTGCCGCTGGCGAGGACGCGAATAATACGGAGGTATGAGGGGTTCGGCAAGCGTTTCGGGAAAAAAATTTCACATTTGTTTCCAAACCCGTGTCCGCCCACATCCAAGTGCTTGATCCAGCGGGCCCGAACACATCACCCAAGCGCATGAACGTCGGTTCAGGCGGATGCTTTCCGCCGGTGCAGTTGATCAGCCCGTGGTGGATCGGGCGTCGTCGGGCATGCACCACAACAGCACGATGCCGATCACCATCATGATCGCCGCCAGCACCAATGCGCCCTGGTAGCTGCCGCTGTCGCGCGCCAGCGTGCCGGCGATCGCGGGGGCGATGATCTGGGCGACGCCATAACTCAGCGTCAGCGTCGCCATCGCCTTGGCAGGATTGTGCGGGTAGTGGCGACCGACCACGGTCAGGGTCAGGCTGACGATGCCGGCGAAGGTCAGGCCGAACAGCACGGCGCTGGCTGCGCCGGCCCACAGCCCGCCATCCAGCAAGGGCAATACGAAGGACGTAGCCTGCAACGCATAGGCGAGCATCAATGCACGGATCAGTCCAAGCCGGTTCGAGAGCCGATCCCAGGCAAACGTCGAGGGGATGGCGGTGAGGCCGACCAGGACCCACACCCAACTGCCGTGGCCGGCGAAGGCAGGGGTCTGCACCAGGATGGCGACGATGAAGGTCGCGCTGACCACGAAGCCGACCCCCGCGCAGAAGTACGAGGCGATCAGCAGCCAGCGCCAGCGCCGCCCGGGTGGCGGGGGAGCGTTGGCCCCAGTGGCACTGGAGATCGCTGCCGGCGGCGGCATCCATGCCCAGGCCGGGATCAGGAACACCACCGCGAGGGTGCCCAGCGCGATCCACTGCCGGGAGGACGCCAGTTGATCGGCCATCGCCGCAGCCGCCAGGCCCGAGACCGCGATCCCTACCCCGAGGCCGGCGAAGTGCAGGCCGAGCTGTGGGCGGCGCTGATGGGCGAGCAGCCAGTTGAGCACCAGCCCGGAGGCGAGCAGCAGGCCGGCGGTGCTGGACAGGCCGGCCACGAAGCGCAGCACGCCCCAGGTGGCCATGTCCGTGGTGGTGCCCATCAGGCCGGTGGATACCACTGCCAGGACCAGTCCGATGCGGTAGAAGCGGAATTTCAGCTGCATGTCGCCGACCCGGGCGACCAGCACAGTGCCGGCCAGGTAGCCCAGATAGTTGAACGTTGCCAGCCAGCCGCCGCCGGCTGCCGTGAGCCCGGCGTCGAGCCGCATCACCGGCAGCAGCGGGGTGTAGGCAAAGCGCGCCAGGCCGACCGTGAGTACCAGCGCGCAGATGCCGGCCGTGATGACCTGCCAGGCGCGGCGGGGAGGCGGGATCGAGAGTGACATGGGTGGGGGGGCAGCGGGGAGGGCCCATGGTCCGTGGACAGAGGTGACCGCGTCTTTCGATAGAATGACCCATCCTGTCGATGAGGCGTCACATGGCCACGGCGGAACCCACTGCGCCGGGTTGGCGCGAAGTCCCGGTGCCGCCGCTGCGGCGTCTGCCCTGGCCGGTGGTGGCGCGCAGCCAGCGACTGGAGGCGGGCGAGCGCTTCCCGCCGCACGTGCACGGCTGGAACCAGCTGGTCCACGCCAGCACGGGTGTGCTGCAGGCCAGCGCCGGGCAGGCACGTCACGTGATCACCCCGCAGCAGGCGCTGTGGGTGCCGACGGGCACGTCCCATCACACGGGCGCGTTGAATACCTCGGCGTTCCGCAATCTTTACGTGGCGGATGGGCCGGCACTGGGTATGCCCACGCATTGCGTGGTACTCGATGTGTCACCGCTGTTGCGCGAACTGATCATTGAACTCGATCGCACCGTGCCCGATCACGACCGCACCTACTACGCCACCTTGTGCACCCTGATCACTGCGCAGTTGCCGCGCCAGCGGCAGCACACCCGGCACCTGCCGTGGCCGCAGGATGCGCGCCTGCAGCGCTGGTGCCAGGCACTGTACGAGCAACCTGCCGATACCCGCAGCGTGGAGGACTGGGCGCCCTTGCTGGGGGCATCGCCGCGTACCCTGGCGCGCCACTTTGAACGCGAGACCGGCATGCGGCTGCGCGAGTGGCGGTTGCGGCTGCGCCTGCTGCGCGCCATCGAGTGGCTGGCGCAGGGGCGTTCGCCCACGGTAATCGCGCACGAGCTGGGCTATGCCTCGGCGTCGGCGTTCAACTACATGTTCCGGATCGAGATGGGCATGAGCCCGCTGCAATGGAAGCGCGCACGCCCTACGGCGTGACCGGGCAGGCCAGGCTGACCAGCCGCTCATCCTCGAAGCGTGCACGGATCGAGCCGTTGTCGGCCTTGCCTGCGGGCCACTCCGCTTCGGCGCCCGCACCAGGCAGGGGATTGCCCAGGTGGAAGTACACGCGGCCACGGCTGTCGCCGACCTGCACTTTGTTGCATGCCACGATAGGTGACGCCATCTCGCCGCAGTCGCCCTGCAGCAGGCACAGGCGCGTGTGGCACTTGCCTGCACCGGACGACCAATGGCCTTGCGCGGCCAGGCAACCGGGCTCGGTCGCCAGAATCGCCCAGCATGTCAGGCCGAACACCGTGGTGGCGGACATCAACACGGGCAGCAGGTAGCGGCGTCGGCTGGAGGAGGGAACGTTCATGACGCGATCATGCGCCCTGGCCGGCGGCGCGGGCAACGCATGCGCGGTGCAGCGTACGGATGGAATGCTGTGACGCCATCGGGATGATCGGTCCCTGTCGCACAAGGTGATTGCACAGCCGCGTCGTCCTGCACCGATGGAACGCTGTTTTACCCCCCGCCCGGACGTGCCTGGACGGCGTACTGTCGGGATTCCTTTTTCGTCTCCCCGGAGCGATCCTCTGATGACCGCGCTCACCAACACCCGCATCGTCCTCGCCTCGCGCCCGAACGGTGCTCCCGTCTCGTCCAACTTCCGTATCGAACACGTGCCGGTTCCCGCGCCTGGCCCGGGCGAGGTGCTGCTGCGCAATCGCTATCTGTCGCTGGATCCCTACATGCGCGGTCGCATGGAGGAGGGGCCGTCCTACGCCGCACCGGTTGCGCTGGATGCGGTGATGGAAGGGCGCACCGTTGCTGAAGTGCTCGCCTCCAACCATCCCGGTTTCGCCATCGGCGAGCATGTGCTGGCTCAGGGCAACTGGCAGACGCATGCCGTCATCGACGGCGATCAGCTCAGCCGCAAGCTGGAAGACAACGGCCTGCCGATCAGCACTGCACTGGGCGTGTACGGCATGCCCGGATTCACGGCGTACGTGGGCCTGCAGGAAATCGGCAAGCCGCAGCCGGGCGAAACGCTCGTGGTGGCGGCTGCCAGCGGCCCGGTGGGCGCGACGGTGGGTCAGATCGCCAAGCTGCAGGGTGCGCGCACGGTGGGCATTGCCGGTGGCGAGCAGAAGCGCGCGTATCTGGAAACGCTGGGCTTCGATGTAGCGCTGGATCACCGCGCCGACGATTTCGCCGCGCAGTTGCGTGCGGCGGTGCCCGACGGCATCGATGTCTACTTCGAGAACGTCGGGGGACACGTCTTCGATGCGGTCGCGCCATTGCTCAACGACTTCGCGCGCATTCCGGTCTGCGGCACGATCGCCACCTACAACGCGCGCGGTGCGGTGTTGCCCGGGCCGGACCGGCTGCCGGGTTTCATGAGCCAGGTGCTGCGCCAGCGCCTGACCGTGCGCGGCTTCATCCAGTCGGATCTGCACGCCTTCTTCCCTGCGTTCCTGCGCGACATGGGGCAGTGGCTGAAGGACGGCCGCGTGCAGTATCGCGAGGACATCGTGCAGGGACTGGAACGCGCGCCGGAGGCCTTCTTCGGACTGCTCAAGGGCCACAACTTCGGCAAGCTGGTGGTCAAGCTGGATTGAGCGGCGCGGGGCGTGTGAGTGCGACGTGTGCAAGGCCGTGCCGATCGTGATTCGTGCATCACGATCGGCCGGTTAGCCTGCGGATGAAGGCCCCGTACCGGGAACCGCACAAGTGAGTAGATCCATGGCAGACACCAAGCCCAGCGAACACGGCAAGCAGGAAGGCATCGAAGAGAGCCAGCAGGACCGCAAGCAGGATGAAACCGCCAAGCAGCGGCCGGGGCAGACCGATCAAGCGATCCACGATGCAGGCACGCGCCGGCCGGAGCGCAAGGACACTCCCGAGGGCGCGTGAGCAACTGCGCGAAGGCTGTGAAAACAAGAGCGCCCCGGGAAGCTGATTCCCGGGGCGTTCTGTTGAATAGTGGTGGAGCCAAGGAGGATCGAACTCCTGACCTCGTCGATGCGAACGACGCGCTCTCCCAGCTGAGCTATGGCCCCACGGATGCTGCTGCTGCGTGGCGTCACCGGCCTCGGCCGTACCCCGCAATGCGCCTAGTCTAGCGCCGACCGGCGGCGCCTGCCAAGTGGGGCCTGCGTTCGGCTCAGTGCCTGCCGCGCGCCTCGGCGGGCGCGCGTTCCACCTGCTGCAGCAGGGATTTGTCCAGTTTGGCGGCCACGCCGACGCTGCGCCCGGCCAGGTTGGCCACCACGAAGCTGACCGAACTCCCCAGCACCTGGGCCGTCTCGGACAGGCTCAACCCGTAGTCCTGTTCCAGCCACTGCGCCATCCCGGCGGTCGCCGCGCGCAGGGCCTCATCCAGCGAGCCGGCCTGGCCCAGGACCATCAACTGCGTGGCCGATTCCACCCGCGGCGCTGACTGCGCCCGGGACTTGATCACCTCCACGCTGAAGTCCACGTCCATCGAGGTCTCCAGCGCGTACTGCGAGGTTTCGCCATCGCCCTGCAGTGCGTGCGCATCACCCAGGTAGAGCAGGGCGCCGGGCTGGGATACCGGCAGATACACGGTCGCGCCCTCGCGGATTTCGTTGAAGTCCATGTTGCCGCCGAAGCGGCCGGTGTCGCCGGTGGAGATCGGCGCGTTGCCGAACCCAGGTGCCACCGCCAGCCCGCCGAGCATCGGCCTGACCGGCACCCAGAAGTCCTTGAGCTTGCCGGTGGCCGCCTCTGGACGGGCACGGCCGCGTTCGCGGTCCAGGGTCCAGCGCACCGGTTTGTCCAGCGCGGTGGCCTTCGCCGCCAGGGCCGGTGTCAGCGCGCGTCCCACGATGCTGTCCAGGCTGTCGGCGTAGTCACGGTTTAAGCGCAGGCGTTTGATGTGGATCGCCAGCACATCGCCGGGCTCGGCCTCCATCACATAGAACGGCCCCGTCTGCGGATTGCCGAACAGCGCCCGGGTCTGGCCCTTGGCGTCCACGCCGCCGGAATCCAGCGTCGTGGTGCGCACGCTGTCGCCCGGCCAGATCGTCAGCACGGGTGCGCGGTGGGGTGAGAACTCGTTCGAATAGGAGGTGGGCACGAAGTCATGCTGGCGGGGGCCGTCGGCCGGCCGCTCGGGCAGACGGCGCGCGCTGAAGGGGTGCATCGCGCGTCGCTCGCTGGCGTTGGTGTCGGGATAATCGGCCGTACCGCGCAGGGTCGTGCCGGTCTGCTCGCCGCGGAAGCGGTAGGTCGCGCCATCGCTGCCGGTGACGACAAACGCCAGCTCGTTGCCCTGGCGGCTGCCCTGCAGGGTGTCCCCATCGAAGCGCCCCTCCACCGGACCCTGCTGGTCGGGCAGGGTGAGCAGCTGGTAGGCCGGGTTTCCCCACAGGTCGGTGGTGACCAGCCACTGTGCGGGCGATTCGGCGGCGTGGGCGGCCGAGGCGGACAACAACAGGAGCAGGCAGGCCAGTTGGCGAGAGGACATGCGGAGATCTCGTGGATGACCGGTTCAGTGTTCGCCGCCGCTGCCAGGGCGACAAGTGCCGGGCGACACGTGACCGATGGCCCGGAAAGCGTCACACGCGAATCCCGCCCTTCCGGCGCGCGCCTTGGCCGGGCATAATCCGCGCCAGAAAACGCGGCCGCATAGCCAGTGGACCAGGGGGGCCGGACAGCCGTCGCCCACAACGCCCTGACACCAATCTGCAACATCCAGCCAATACCGTGCCGCATCGCTGTCTCCACAGCGATGTCGATTTCCTATGGTGCCCGGCCATCGCGCCGGCTGCCCCGATCTGTACTACCCGAGACCTCTGCATGCCCGCTCTACGCCACGCCCCTGTGTCGACGCGTCTTCTCTCCCGTTCCCTCTCCACCACCGCCGTGCTGCCGCGCCGCCGCGCGCTGGCGCTGGCCTGCGCGTCCGCTGCGCTGATGCTGTCCGCTGCCGCCTCGGCGCAGGACGCGCAGTCCGCCAGCGCCACCTCGCTGGACACCATCACCGTCACCGCCGACCACCGCGAGCGCAACCTGCAGGACGTGCCGGTCTCGGTCGGCGTGGTGCAGGGCGAGAAGATCCGCGACTACACCGCTGGCGGCGATGACACCCTGCTGGCGCTGTCGGGCAAGGTGCCCAGCTTCTACGCTGAAACCACCACCGGCCGCATCTTCCCGCGCTTCTACATCCGTGGCCTGGGCAACATCGATTTCTACCTGGGTGCCTCGCAGCCGGTGTCGATCATCCAGGACGACGTGGTGCTTGAGCACGTGGTGCTGAAGTCCAACCCGGTCTACGACGTGGACCAGATCGAAGTGCTGCGCGGCCCGCAGGGCACGCTGTTCGGCCGCAACACCACCGCCGGCATCGTCAAGTTCGACACAATCAAGCCGAGCCAGGACTACAGCGGCCGCGTGCAGGCCAGCTATGGCTCGTACGGCAGCGTGGCCATCGATGGCGGCTTCGGCGGCCCGATCAACGACATCGCCTCGTTCCGCGTGTCGGCGCTGTACCAGCACCGCGATGATTACGTCGACAACACCTACCGCGGCCCGAGCGCCGATGGCACGGTCTCGCCGAAGAAGAACGCGATGGGCGGCTTCGACGACCGCAACGTGCGCGCGCAGCTGCTGCTGCAGCCGAGCGACAACTTCTCGCTGCTGGCCTCGGCCCACGCACGCGATTACGACGGCACCTCGACCCTGTTCCTGCGCAGCGCGCTGACCAAGGGCTCCAACAAGACCGACGTGCCGCGCGACCAGGTCGCCTACGACGAAGCCGACAACAACCCGCAGGCCTACAAGACCTACGGCGGGTCGGTGAAGGCGATCTACGACTTCGGCAACGTCTCGCTGACCTCGATCACCGCCTACGAAACCACCTCCGGCTACAGCCGCGGTGACACCGACGGCGGCGCCGCCGTGAACTATCCGGTCAACGGCGTGCCGAACGGCTACGGCCAGTCGATGGGCCAGATCCGCGATCTGGACCAGTGGACCCAGGAGTTCCGTCTGGCCAACGCCGATGACAACCGCCTGAAGTGGCAGGTCGGCGCGTTCTACTTCGACGGCCGCGACACCACCGATTTCTACCAGCGCGCCTGGTTCCTGCAGGGCAATGCCCGCAATCCGAACAACTGGGTGCGCCTGCGCAACGTCAACACCTCCTGGGCTGGTTTCGGCCAGGTCAGCTATGACGTGACCGACAAGTTCACCCTGACCGCCGGCTTGCGCCAGACCAAGGACGAGAAGAAGACCCGTCTGCTCAAGACCGCCGATACCGCCGCCGGTGCCGTGACCTACAAGGGCCGCACCTACGTGGAGATGTCCGACACCACGCCGAGCTGGGACCTGAGCGCGATGTACGCGTTCAACCCGCAGCTGAGCGTGTATGCGCGCGTGGCCCGCGGCTTCCGTGGCCCGACCATCCAGGGCCGTTCGGCCGTGTTCAATGCCGATTTCACCACGGCGAACTCGGAAACCATCCTGTCCTGGGAAGCCGGCATCAAGAGCAGCCTGTGGGACAACCGCCTGCGCGTGAACGCCGCCGCGTTCACCTACGTGGTCAATGACATCCAGCTCAACGGCAACGATTCGGACGGCAACGGCGTGCTGTTCAACGCCGACAAGGCCAAGGCCTACGGTCTGGAAGCGGACATGGAGCTGCGCCCGATCCCGAACCTGGCCCTGAGCGCCGGTGTCAGCCTGCTGCACAGCAAGATCCAGGACGACCGCGTGTACGCGCAGGTCTGTGCCCTGAACGGCGCCGTGGTGTGCACCGTGAATGACCCGACCATCAAGGTCGGTGCCAACACCTTCGCGCAGATCAACGGCAACCCGTTGCCGAACGCACCGAAGTACAACATCAACCTGGCCGCGCGTTACGACATGCCGGTCAATGACAGCGATGTGTTCTTCGTCTCCACCGATTGGAACAAGCAGGGCTATACCAGCTTCGTGCTGTACGACTCGGCCGAGTTCAACTCCAAGGGCAGCTTCGAAGGCGGCCTGAAGCTGGGCTACTCTGCCAACTACGGTGCCTGGGAAGTGGCGCTGTTCGCGCGCAACATCACCAATGAGAAGAACCTCAAGGGTGTGATCGAGAACTACATGGCCGCGGTCTACAACGAACCGCGCACCGTGGGTGTGTCGCTCAACATGAACTGGTAAGACACGCGATCGCCGGTGCCGCAGGGCACCGGTGAGCGTGATGCGTGTTCCGACAACGCCCCGCACCTGCGGGGCGTTGTCGTTTCTGCTACTTGGCGGGCGCCCCGGCTGCAGCGGGCGCCAGCTCGGCGAACAGTCCGCCCAGCACGCCCATGGTGGCCTGGTCGGCGCCCATGTCTTCGGCGGCATTTGCGATGGCGATAACGCCGTTGTTCTGGCCAGGGAACAGCACCACCCAGGCCAGCCAGTTGCCGTCCGAGCCGCCGTGCACCAGCACCGGCCCCTGGCGACCGGCGATCGACGGCTGCACGCCCCAGTCCAGCCCGGAGCCACTGCCCGGCTGAACGGTCTGCATCAGCGCGTAGGACGCCGCTGTCAGCAACCTGCCTTTGCCCTGGCTGCCCGCGAGCTGATCGATGGCGAACAGCGCCAGATCGTGCAGTCGCATATGCAGGTTGCCGGCGGCAGTGTAGAGCGGCGGCACCCCGTCATCGGCCTTCTGCGGCGCGGTGGTCACCGGCTTGCCGCCGCGATGGCCCACCGGTTGCCCGGCCGGAGTGGGGCCGAACCCGGCACCGGTCATGCCCAGCGGCTGGAACACTTCGCGCTGCATCAGCGTTTCCACGTCCTTGCCCGTGGCACGTTCGGCGATCACCGCCGCGATCAGGAAGCCGCTGTTGCTGTAGGCGAATTCGGTGCCGGGCGGATGCACCGGCGCTTCGGCCAGGGCTGCCTTGACGTAAGCCTCGCGCTGCACGGGCAGGGCCCGGCTATCGACGAAGAACGCGTCCAGCGCGGCGGCGTCGGTGAGGTTTTCCGGCAGGCCGGCGCGGTGCGAGAGCAACTGCACGAGGGTGACGCTGCGGTAGGCCGGCTGCATCTGTGCGGCGACGTCGGGCAACAATGTCGACAGCGGCGCATCCCAGCCCAACACGCCCTGTTCGACCAATCGCGCGATCATGGCCACGGTGATCGGTTTGCCGGTGGAGCCGATCATCCATTGATCCTCCGTGGTGACCGGCGTGGACGCATCGTTGCGGCGGACGCCCCGCACGGCATGTTCAGCGACCTTGCCATCGCGGATGACCAGCACGCCCATGGCCGGTGTGGCGGTGCCCTGCAGGGCCTGCGCGAGCCGTGCGTTCAGATCATCGGCAGCGCTGGCCGTGGTGGCCGCCAGCAGCAGGGTCATGCCGAGCCAGCGGTGCAGGCGGCGCGTGGTGCGGCGAGGGGTGGGGGCGTTCCTTCGAGTCGCGATCAGATGCATGGGAGTCCTTTGCGCAGCCGCGTGGGCAGAACCTGCGCCGGCGGCACGGTCCTGCGGGATGCCGTGTCCGGACCGCGCCTGGAGCAGGCGGGGAACGGTGCGTGCGATTCACTCTTGCATGCGTTTCAGACCCGCGTATGTGTCTGCAGTCATGCCGATGGCGGCAGGTCAAAAGGGTGACGCGATCCGTTCAGGAATCGACGGCGTTGCGCCGTCGTCAGTGCACTGAAACGCTGGGCGAGGCGGTGCATCGGTGCGGTGGGATACGCACCGAAGCCCCAAGGTCAGGCCGCCGGCGGCAACAGCGGCGAGAGGATCGGCTCCAGCTGCGCCTGGCGCCAGCCCGCGAGCGCGGCCGGCCATTGGCGGCTTTCCAGATAGCTTTCCAGATGCTTGCGCGAGGCGAGCACCCCATCAGGCAGGCCGAGTTCGGCGCTGCGCGCGCTGACGGCATCCTGCAGCCGCTTGAGCGCCTGCTTGTTGGCATCGTTGGCCGGCAGCGCCAGCGGTGCCTCGGCTTCGTCGGCCAGTGGGGTGGACAGCGCCTGCCACACCTGGGCGGCCAGTTTGCGCGGGGCCTTGGGGAAGCCTTCCATCAGCTTGGACAACGCCTCCACATCGGCCGGCGGGGTGCGTGCGAGCACGGCAGCCAGTTCGTTGTCGAGTACCCAGCTGCGCGGCTTGTCACTGGCGCGCGCCTGCACGTCGCGCCAGCGCAGCAGCCGCAGCAGGCGCAGCTGCGCGGGGGTATCCATGAACTGTGCCGAGCGCATCGCCACGTGCGGCCAGCGCTCTTCATCGTGTTCGACACTGGCGAGCAGGCGCTCGGCGTCGTCCTGCAGCCATTGGCGGCGGCCCAGTTCTTCCAGGCGGGCCTCGATGGTGTCGTGGATCTGGAACAGGTATTCCACGTCGTCGGCGGCGTACTCCAGCTGCGCCTCCGAGAGCGGGCGGCGCATCCAGTCCGAGCGGGTTTCGCCCTTGGCCAAGGTGACGCTGGTGACTGCCGTGACCAGTTTCTGGTAGCCCATGCCGCCGCCGATGCCGGCCAGCGACGCACCGATCTGGGTATCGAACAGCGGCCGCGGCAGCACGCCGCAGGCGACCTTGAAGGTGACCAGGTCTTCGCTGGCGCTATGCATGATCTTGAGGATCGAGGTGTCGGCCAGCCACGGGGCCAGGGCCGCGTTCATGCCGGGGATCAGCGGGTCGATCAGCAGGATTTCATCACCGACCGCCATCTGCACCAGCGCCAGTTGCGGCCAGTAGGTGCGTTCGCGGATGAACTCGGTGTCCAGGCCGATGCGGGTGGGGCGCTGGCGGTAGCGCTCGTCCAGTTCCGCCGGGGTTTTGATCCAGTAAGCCACGTGGGATTCCATGTACTGCAAAGGGGTGCTCAGGTCGGGGAGGATAGCCTAACGCCATGCGATGCCATGCCATGTCCGGCATCCCGCCGTGCGGTGATGAACGCCCGGGCCGGGGACGGTCGCCCCCCGCGACGGTGGCGATTATGATGATCCCCTGCCTGCGCCTGCGGCATGCCCCCTGGATCGCCATCGCGCCCCGGGCGGCGGCTTGCGACGTGGCGTGGGCACCAGCAAGACGATGACACGCCCCAAGGACCCCCATTTGCGACCGTCAGGCCCATTGCCGCTGCTGTTCACTGCTCTGTTGGGCATGCTGGCCGCATGTTCTCCCGCGCCCGCGCCGGCACCGTCGGCAGCGCCGGCGGCCAAGCCGGCTGCCGCACCGGCCAAAGCGAGCGCGCCGGTGGCGCAGGTCACCATCGGAGGCGAGGACGCTGCCGAGACGGTGGAGCGCTGGCAGCCACCTGCCGTCACCCTCGTTGACGACGACGTTGTCCAGGCTCGCCGCGACGCCGCACGCGCCTTCGAGGAAGACCGGCTGTACCGCACCGCCGAGGACGCGATCCCGATCTGGCTTGCCCTGCTGCAGCACGCCCCCAAGGACCGCGTGGCCGAGGCCGGGCTGAAACGCGCGCGGCAACGCCTGCTGCAGGAGGCGTCCGCCTTGTTGCAGCGGCCGCTCAAGCAGCGCGAGGCCTTGGCCCAGGCCAGCGAGATGGCCCTGGTACTGCTGACCCTGGCGCCGGACGATCCCAAGGTGCGCGAGCTGCAGTCGCGGGTGGAAATTGCCCAGCGCGTGGTGGCGTACAACCGCGCCGGCGAAGACGATCTGCGCGCGGACCGCATCGGCGAAGACGGCGATGGCGCCATTCCCAATTTCCGTGAAGCACTCGCACTGGACGCGGACAACCCCCGCGCCCGGCAAGGACTGGCAGCGGCCGAGAGCGCGCTGATCCGGCGTGCCGAGACGGCGGCGCTGGCGGCCGATTTCGCGACGGCCGGTACCTGGCTGGCCGAAGCGGCCAAGGTCCGGGACTCCTCCATCACCATTGCCGACGCCTTCGAACGTATCGAGAAGATCCGCTCCGACACCCTGGTGCGGCTGCGTAACGAGGGTCTGCGCGATCTGGCCACGCCACAGGGACTCAAGCCGGCCCGGCAGAAGCTGGAAGATGCCCTGCGCATCGCGCTGCCCGGTGATCCTGTCGTGGGGCAGCTGCGCGAGCGCATCGAACTGGTCACCCATTACGGCAGCTTCCGGCCGCGGCAGGTGTTCAGCGACGCGCTGCGCGATGGCGGCCGCGGGCCGCAGATGATCGTGGTGCCGCACGGCGGGTTCCAGATGGGCGCGGCCGAGAACGAGCTCGGCGCGACCGATGCCGAGAAGCCCGCACACTACGTGCGCTTCGAGCGCGGCTTCGCGATGTCGATCACCGAAGTGACGGTCGCCGATTTCCGCCGCTATGTGCAGGCTACCAAGGCCCGCCCCCGGGCCACCCGGCGCGGCCATTCGATCGTGTATGACGAGCGCAGCGGCAACTTCGTCCGGCGCAGCGGGGTGGACTGGCAGTCCGATTACAACGGGGCCGAGGCGATCGCCAACCTGCCGGTGATGCACGTCAGCGTGCGCGATGCCGAGAATTACGCGACCTGGCTGTCCGAACAGACCGGGCGCTCCTACCGGTTGCCCAGCGAGGCCGAATTCGAGTACGCGCTGCGCGCCGGCAGCAGCGGCCGATATCCATGGGGTGATGCGGGCACGCCGCCCGCGCGCGCGGGCAATTTCACCGGGGCCGAGGATGTCTCGCCCTCCGGACGGCACTGGTACAACGCCTTCGTCGGCTATGGCGATGGGTATTGGGGGCCGGCCCCGGTGGCCAGTTTCGATCCCAATCCGTGGGGTCTGCACGACATTGCCGGCAACCTCAGCGAATGGGTGGCCGACTGCTGGCATGCCAGCTACCGGCGGGCGCCGTCCGATGGCGTCGCGTGGTTCAACCCGGGCTGCCGGCAGCGCGTGATCCGCGGTGGCAACTGGGCCAATGCGCCGGCACAGACCCGCGCGGCGTGGCGGCAATCGCAGGATTCGGACACCACCAGCGCACGGATCGGCTTCCGGCTGGTCCGTGGCATCTGAGGACGTCCCCGACGTGAGGTGACGGGATTTCACCCGGCCCCCCGGCGCGCGCTCTAGGATTGGCACAGTGTCGGGCAGGGTGCCGCGGCCATCTCAGGAACCACGCGCATGCGCAACGATCCATTCGGCGGTCAGCAGCAGGGCCGCGCCCGGCGGCCAGGCCTGTTCGGCAACATCCGCTGGTGGGTGCTGCTGGCGTTTGCCGGCTATGCCGCGTTCTACTGGTTCTCCAACCGTGCGGTGGATCCGTATACCGGCGAAAGCGTGTTGATCGACAGCTCGCTTGATGCGACCCAGGAAAAGGCGCTGGGCCTGCAGGCCTACCAGGAGATCCTGGCGCAGGAGCGACCGCTGGATCCCAGTGCGCCACAGTCACGCGAAATCCAGGCGATCGCCCAGCGCCTGATCGCCAAGGTGGACGTCGTGGAAACCGCGCTCGCCGAAGAGCATGGCCTGAAGCCTGCGCACTTCGCGCGGGAGTTCGAATGGGAGGTCAACGTGATCCCGTCCGACCAGGCCAATGCGTTCTGCCTGCCAGGCGGCAAGATGGCGGTCTACACGGGGCTGATCCCGGTGGCGCGGACGGTGGACGCGATGGCGGTGGTGATGGGGCATGAAATCGCGCACGCCTTGCTGCGGCACGGTGCCCAGCGGATGGCCCAGCAGAAAATGACGCAGATCGGACAGATGGCCGGTGCCGCCAGCGGCATGGACCCGCAACAGCAGCAGATGATGATGTCGGCGATGGGCTACGGCTACCTGCTGCCGTACGCGCGCAGCCATGAGACCCAGGCCGATGAAGTGGGCCTGATGCTGGCCGCGGCCGCGTGTTTCGATCCGCAGGAAGCCATTCCGCTGTGGGAGCGGATGGGGCAGGCCAGTGGGGGGCAGTCAACGTCGGAGTTCGCGTCCACGCATCCCAACCCGGGCACGCGCATCCAGAACCTGCAGGCGTTGATGCCCAAGGCGATGGAGTACCGGCAGAAGTTCTGCGAAAGCGCGGGGCGTTGAAGGCGAACTGCGCAGCAGCGTAGGCGTGGCGGATCAGCGCGCCGGTTCGTTGACCGTTACGTCGATCACGCCGTCCTGCACGCGCGCCTTGAGCGTATCGCCCGGGCGCACCTGCAAGGGCGAGCGCACCAGGCTGCCATCGTCCTCGCGGGTCAGGATCGCGTAGCCACGCGCAACCGTGGCCAGCGGACTGACCGCTTCCATGGAGCGGGCGAGGGCACGCAGGCGCAGGCCGTCGCGCTGCAGCTGGCGGCCGATCGCACTGTCCGCGCGCGGCTGCAGGCGCTGCAGGCGCTCACGCAGGGCGTCCAGCCGGCGCTGCGGATGGCCGCTGCGCAGTACGGCCGCGGCGTGGCGCAGGTGGGCAAGACGGTTCTGATGCTGCGTGGCCCAGGCCGCGTGCAGGCGGCGCGCAACGTCCTGCTGCCGGCGCTGCAACAGCTGCAGGCGTGATTGCGGGCTCTGCGCGTTGAGGCGGAGCAGGGCACGGTCCGCGCGCTGCATGGCCTGTCCCAGGCTGTGCCGCTGCAGCTGCGCCAGACGCGCGTCGAGGCGACGCACACGCAGCAGCAGGTCACGCTGATCAGGCACCAGCAGTTCGGCCGCGACCGACGGCGTCGGCGCGCGCAGATCGGCGGCGAAGTCGGCCAGGCTGAAGTCGGTTTCGTGACCCACGGCAGACACCACCGGGGTCTGGCTGGCCGCGATCGCGCGGGTCAGCTGCTCATCGTTGAAGGCCCAGAGATCTTCCATCGAGCCGCCACCGCGGGTCAGCAGGATCACGTCATAGCGGCCGCTGGCATCAGCGCCACGCAGCAGCGAGGTGATCTGCGCGGCAGCGCTGTCGCCCTGCACCAGGCTGGGCAGCAGATCGACCTCGAGCATCGGGAAACGCCGTTCAAGGACGCTCAGCACGTCGCGTACCGCCGCGCCGGTGGGCGAGGTGATCACCGCCAGGCGACGCACATGTGCCGGCAGCGGGCGTTTGCGCTCCGGCGCGAACAGGCCCTCGGCCTCCAGGCGCGCCTTGAGCTGCTCGAAGGCGCGGCGCAGGGCGCCTTCGCCGGCTTCTTCCATGTGGTCGAGCACCATCTGGTACTCGCCGCGGGCTTCGTACAGGGTCAGCCGGCCACGCGCGAGCACGCGCATGCCTTCGCGCGGCACGAACTTCAGCCACTGGCTCTTGGGCTTGAACAACGCCGCGCGGATCTGCGACCGCGCGTCCTTCAGCGTGAAGTACATATGGCCCGAGGCCGGGCGCGTCACGCTGCCCAGCTCGGCCTCCACCCAGATCAACGGGAATGCGCCCTCCAGCAGGTCGCGGGCCAGGATGTTGAGCTGGCTGGGCGTGAGAATCTGCGCGCTGCGGTCCATGGAGGAATCAGGCCAAACGGTACGAACGGGGGGCCATGGTCGCACGTCGGCGGCAATGCTTCATCCCGCGGCGGCGCGGTCGGCGTGCTGCTGCAGCGCCCAGGCCACATGCTCGCGCACGATCGCCGAAGGATGCTCGCGTCGTGCATGCAGCGCGGCCAGCGTCTCGGCATGGGCAGGTGCATTGCCCAGCGCCACGGCGATGTTGCGCAGCCAGCGTTCATGCCCGCTGCGGCGGATCGGGCTGCCCTCGGTGCGGCGCAGGAACTCGTCTTCTTCCCAGGCGAACAGCTGGGCGAGCGAGGCGGTGTCCAGATCGTTGCGCGCGCGGAAATCCGGCTCGTCGGTGCGCTTGGCGAACTTGTTCCAGGGGCAGACCAGCTGGCAGTCGTCGCAGCCGTAGATACGGTTGCCCATCGCCGTGCGCATTTCCTCGGGAATCGCGCCGTCGTGTTCGATGGTGAGGTAGGAGATACAGCGGCGTGCATCCAGGCGGTGCGGGGCGATGATCGCCTGGGTCGGGCAGACATCGATGCAGCGCGTGCAGGTGCCGCAGTGTGCGGTGGCCGGTGTATCCACCGGCAGCGGCAGGTCGACGTAGATCTCGCCGATGAAGAACCACGAGCCGCCCTGTTTGTCGATCAGGCAGGTGTGCTTGCCGATCCAGCCCAGCCCGGCATTGCGGGCGAGCGCGCGCTCCAGCACCGGGGCCGAATCAACGAACACGCGGTAGCCGAACGGCCCGATCTCGGCGGCGATGCTGTCGGCGAACTTCTGCAGCCGGTTGCGCATCAGCTTGTGGTAATCGCGGCCCAGCGCGTAGCGCGCCACGTAGGCGCGGTCACCATCGTGCAGGGTGGCCCAGGCTTCAGCGTCGTCCTTGTGGCCGTAATCCATGCCGACCGAGATCACCCGCACCGTGCCCGGCAGAAGCTCGTCCGGCCGGGCGCGCAGCGTACCGTGGCGCGCCATCCACTCCATCGTGCCGTACAGGCCCTTGCCCAGCCAATCGGCCAGATGCGCCTCGTCTTCGCGCAGATCGATGCCGGATACCCCGCAGCGCTGGAAGCCGTGCACGCCCGCGATCGCACGGATGCGTTCGGCGGCACGGGCCAGATGGACGGGGGCGGGCAGGGGAACGGCGGACATGGCCTGGGCGGAAACGGAGCCTGGGGGAGGGCGCGACAAGGCTGCGCCTGGGCGACAAGTATAGAATCCCGGCATGCCCGAGCTTGCTGAACTGTTCGATATCGCCGCTGCGCGCCGCCTGGATGCGCAGGCCAGTGCCTTGCTGGGCGATGGGGGGGGCTCGCTGATGGAAGAGGCCGGCCAGGCCGCCTGGCACTGCCTGCTGGATCGCTGGCCGCAGGCGCAGCGCATCGGTGTGGTGGTGGGGGCCGGCAACAACGGCGGCGATGGCTACGTGCTGGCCCGTCTGGCCCGTGAAGCCGGCCGCCTGGTAACCGTGCTGCGGCTGGACGCCGATGCGCCGGCCACGACGTTGGCGCAGCGGGCCGAGCAGGCGTTCATCGCCACCGGCAGTGCGGTGGCGCGCTTCGATGGCGTGCTCCCGCCGGCAGACCTGCTGGTGGACGCGCTGTTCGGCATTGGCCTGAACCGCGCGCCGGCCGGTGCCGCGGTGGATCTGATCACGGCCATCAACGGCGCTGGCGTGCCGGTGCTGTCGCTGGACGTGCCCAGCGGTGTGGATGCGCGCACCGGTCACGTGCCGGGCATTGCCATCCGTGCCACGGTCACCCTGCAGTTCATCGTGCGCCACCAGGGGCTGTATACCGGCGCAGCGCTGGAGCATGTCGGCGGTCGCCGCCTGGCCGCGCTGGATCTGCCCGCGGACGCTGGCGAAGGCGTGCAGCACAGCGCCGAGTGCTGGCAGCAACCGCGCCTGCGCGCGCAGCTGCCGGCGCGACGCGCCAACACCCACAAGGGCGAATCCGGCCACGTGCTGTGCGTGGGCGGCAACCTCGGCAGCGGAGGCGCGGTGATGCTGGCCAGTGAATCGGCGTTGCGCGCGGGCGCAGGGCTGGTGAGTGTGGCGACGCAGCCACCGCATGTGGCACCGCTGCTGGCGCGCCTGCCCGAAGCGATGGTGCATGCCGTCCAGGACGCGCAGGAACTGCAGGCCCTGCTGCCCCGCGCGGGGGTGGTCGCGATCGGGCCTGGCCTGGGCCAGGACGACTGGGCGCACGAACTCTGGCGCCAGGTGCTGGCCAGCGGCAAGCCGCTGGTGGTCGATGCCGACGCCCTGAACCTGCTGGCCAAGGCGCCGCAGCCGCTCCATGACGCGATCCTGACCCCGCACCCGGGCGAGGCCGCGCGCCTGCTCGGGCTGAGCACCGCGCAGGTGCAGGCCGATCGCTTCACGGCGGCCAAAGCGCTGGCCGAGCGTTTCCACGCGGTGGTGGTGCTCAAGGGCGCCGGCACCGTGGTCGCCGCGCCCGATGCGCTGCCGCGGGTGATGGCCGCCGGCAATCCCGGCATGGCCGTGGGTGGCATGGGCGACCTGCTTACCGGCATCATTGCCGCCCTGCGCGCGCAGGGGCTGGGCGCCTTCGATGCCGCCAGCACCGGCGCATTGCTGCACAGCCTGGCCGGCGATGCCGCCGCCAGTGACGGCCAGCGGGGCCTGCTTCCCACCGATCTGCTGGCGCCGCTGCGCCGGCTGGTCAATCTGGACGTTTGAACATGATCGAGTTTTTCCTCGCGCAGACCGAAGACACCGACCTGCTCGGGCAATGGCTGGCCGCGACCCGGCCGCCGCAGGCGGTGATGCAGCTGCAGGGCGACCTGGGGGCCGGTAAATCCACCCTGGCCCGCGCACTGCTGCGCGCGCTGGGCGTGCAGGGGGCGATCCGCAGCCCGACCTACACCCTGGTGGAGCGCTACCCGCTGGCCGACGGCCACGAGGCCTGGCACCTGGATCTGTACCGGATCGGCAACGCACAGGAGCTGGATTTCCTCGGGCTGGACGAGGGCAGCGCCTCGCTGTGGCTGGTCGAGTGGCCCGAGCGCGGTGCCGGTGCCTTGCCGCCGACCGACCTCGAAGTGGCCCTGGATATCCAGGGACAGGGGCGTCGCGCCCGGCTCACCGCCACCAGTCCGGCCGGTCGTGAATGGCTCGCTCGGCTGCCCCAAGGGGGTGACTTGCAGGCCCTTTCTGTCGGCTGACACTAGGAAACACCGGCAGGTTACGGATTATTAAGGGAAAAGGAGTTGCATTTCATTCAGCGCGGTGATTGAATCCAGACCCATGCCAATGGGGAAATCACTCGCCGCCCTCTGCACTGCCGTCGGACTCTGTCTGGCGAGCGCGCTGTCGTGGGCGGGCGAAGTCCGCCAGGTGGCCGTGGAGACCGGTGCGACCGGTACCCGTGCGGAGATTTCGCTGGCCGGCAGCGGGGGCTACAAGACCCTGTCCCTGGCCGGTCCGAACCGCCTGGTGGTGGATTTCCCGGACTCCAGCGCGATCCGCAACCTCAAACTGCCTGCGCCCAAGGGCGTGGTCACCGCTGTCCGCACCGGGCAGCCGGTGCCAGGCACGTTCCGCGTGGTGTTCGATCTGGCCGAATCGGTCGCGCCGTTCCGTCCGCAGATGATCAAGCAGGGCAATGAGTCGCGCTTGGTCATCGAGTGGCCGGGCGATGCGCCGGCCGCGACCCCCGTTGCCAGTGCGCCCGCGCCCACCCCGGCCGCAGCGCCTTCGCCCACGCCAGCGGCGTCGACGCCGGCCGCCGCACCGGCACCGACCGCCGCACCGACCGCTGCCCAGACTGCACAGGCACGCAGCGATGCCGCGCGCGCCACCGCCTTGCTGACCGCGTCGGTACGCCAGCAGGCCAGCGCCACGGTCGCCACCTCGGCGCCGGGCCCGGCTGCCGCGACGGCCACCACCGTCAACGTCGCTGCGGCTGGGACCGCCAACGCGGCCAGCAACAGCGCGTCGCCGGCCGCGATCCTGGCCGGTCAGTCGACCCCGGCGGTCGTGGCCAGTGCGCCGGTTCCCGCGCCCGCGCCGACCCCGGCGCTGCAGGACAACCCGCGTCCGGCCATGCCCAGCGACGCTTCGCGCGTGAAGATGCGCGCCGGTATGCGCCCACTGGTGATCGCGATCGATCCCGGCCATGGCGGCCAGGATCCCGGCGCCGTCGGCCCGACCGGCAAGCGCGAAAAAGACATTACCCTGGCGGTGGCACGTGAACTGGCCCGCCAGGTCAATGCGACGCCCGGGCTGAAGGCCTACCTGACCCGCGACAGTGACGTGTTCATTCCGCTGCCGATGCGCGCGCAGAAGGCGCGTGCGGCCAAGGCCGACATGTTCATCTCGATCCACGCCGATGCCGCCGAGAACCGGGCCGCGACCGGCTCCTCGGTGTACGTGCTCTCCACCAAGGGCGCCTCCTCGCAGCGTGCGCGCTGGCTGGCCGACAAGGAAAACGCCGCCGATCTGGTCGGTGGCGTGCGCCTGCAGCAGACCGAAGGCACCCTGGCCAACGTGCTGCTGGATCTGGCCCAGAGCGGTTACATGAAGGCCTCCGAAGACGCGGCCGGGCATGTGCTGGGCGGCCTGAAGCGGATCGGCAAGAACCACAAGCCCAATATCGAGCGTGCGAACTTCGCGGTGCTGCGCACCTCGGACATGCCGGCGATGCTGGTCGAAACCGCCTTCATCTCCAACCCGGATGAAGAGCGCCGCCTGATCGATCCGGCCTACCAGCGCCAGATCGCCGGCGCGGTGCTGGACGGTGTGCACACCTTCTTCAGCCGTCAGCCGCCGCCGGGCACGCTGTACGCCGCGCGCGCCCAGGCGGAAATCGATGCCGCCGGCACCGTGGCGGGCGGCAGCAAGTAACCCCTCCGGGCTGCACTGCCCGGCGCACGCTATCATCACGGGATGACGTCCGTTTCCCGAATTCCCAGCGCCACCACGCCCGCCACCTCCACTGCCCGGAGGTGCGCATGAGCATCCGCCAACTCCCTGAGATCCTGATCAACCAGATCGCCGCCGGCGAGGTGGTCGAACGCCCGGCGTCGGTGGTCAAGGAACTGGTCGAAAACGCGTTGGACGCCGGCGCCACCCGCGTGGATATCGACCTGGAAGAGGGTGGTGTGCGGCTGATCCGCATCCGCGACGACGGCGGCGGCATCGCCCCGGAAGAGCTGCCGCTGGCAGTGTCGCGGCATGCAACCAGCAAGATCGCCAGCCTGGATGATCTGGAGTCGGTGGCGACGCTCGGCTTCCGCGGCGAAGCGCTGCCGTCGATCGCCTCGGTCAGCCGCTTCACCCTGAGCTCGCGCCGCGCCATCGACGAGCACGGTTCGGCCCTGCAGATCGAAGGCGGTCGGCTGGGCGAAGTCACGCCGCGTGCGCATGCGCCCGGCACCACGGTGGAAGTGCGCGAGCTGTTCTACAACGTACCGGCGCGCCGCAAGTTCCTGCGCGCCGAGCGCACCGAGCTGGGCCATATCGAAGAGTGGCTGCGCTCGCTCGCGCTGGCGCGCCCGGATGTCGAGCTGCGCGTGTCGCACAACGGCAAACCCTCGCGCCGCTACAAGCCCGGCGACCTGTACTCGGATGCGCGCCTGGGCGAAACACTGGGCGAAGACTTCGCCAACCAGGCGCTGCGGGTGGATCACAGCGGGGCCGGTCTGCGCCTGCACGGCTGGATCGCGCAGCCGCACTATTCGCGGGCCAGCACCGATCAGCAGTACCTGTACGTCAACGGCCGTTCGGTGCGCGATCGCAGTGTCGCCCATGCGGTGAAGATGGCCTACGGCGACGTGCTGTTCCATGGCCGTCAGCCGGCGTACGTGCTGTTCCTGGAACTCGATCCGACCCGCGTGGACGTCAACGTGCACCCGGCCAAGCATGAGGTTCGCTTCCGCGACTCGCGCCTGATCCACGATTTCGTCTACCGCACGCTCAAGGAAGCGCTGGCCGACACCCGTGCCGGCATGACCGCGGCCGGTCCCCAGGTGCATGCCACCGAGAGTGCCGCTACCGCGGCGCCGGCCTACGGCCTGCCGTCCGCCGGCAGCACCGGCTATGCGCTCGCCGGCAACGGAGCAGGCGGCGGCGGCGACTGGCGCCCGCAGCAATCCCCCTTGGGGCTGCGCGTGGCCGATGCGCCGTCCGCCTATGCAGCGCTGTATGGCGCGCCGGGCGGTACCGCAGCGACCGGCAGCCTGCCGCCCATGCCGACCGAAAACGGCCTGCCGATGACCGCAGCCGACAGTGGCGTGCCGCCGCTGGGTTATGCGATCGCGCAGTTGCATGGCATCTACATCCTGGCCGAGAACGCCGAAGGCCTGATCGTGGTGGACATGCACGCGGCGCACGAACGCATCGGCTACGAACGCCTGAAAACCGCGCACGATGGCATGGGCCTGCATGCGCAGCCGCTGCTGGTGCCGATCACCCTGGCGGTGGGCGAACGCGATGCCGATACTGCCGAGCGCGAGGCGGAGACCTTGACCTCGCTGGGCTTTGAGATCACCCGCGCCGGCCCCGGTTCACTGCACGTACGCAGCATTCCGGCGTTGCTGGCCAATGCCGAACCCGAAGCGCTGCTGCGCGACGTGCTCACCGACCTGCGCGAGCATGGGCAGAGCCGACGCATTGCCAGTGCCCGCGACGAACTGCTGTCCACCATGGCCTGCCACGGCGCGGTGCGCGCCAACCGGCGGCTGACCGTGCCGGAAATGAACGGCCTGCTGCGCGACATGGAAATTACCGAACGCTCGGGTCAGTGCAATCACGGCCGACCGACCTGGGCGCGTTTTTCGCTGGCGGAAATCGACCGCTGGTTCCTGCGCGGACGTTGAGAGGAAGGTCATGAAGCACTGGGGAGTGTGGGCCGCCGCGTTGCTGCTGGCAGTGAGCGTGTCGGGATGCGGCGAAAAGAATGAGGCGACACCGGCGAACGTGGCGGTCGATCCGGCCTTCGAGGCCGAACAGCAGCAGTGGCGCCAACAGCGCTATGAAGCGCTGCACGCCGCCGATGGCTGGACCAGCCTGGTTGGCCTGCACTGGCTGGAGTACAAGGCGCACTACATCGGGCGTGGGCCGGGCAGCGGCATCCGTTTGGCGGTCGGCCCCGACAAGCTCGGCATGGTCGCGCGCGAGGGCAGCACCGTCTGGTTCACGCCGGAGCGTGGCGTGCCGATGCGCGTGGAGGGCAAGCCGGTCACCGGCCGCATCCGCTTCTTCAGTGATCGCGATCCAACGCCGACAGTCATCGCCTTCGATGACGACAAGGGCCGGCTCAGCCTGATCCATCGCGGTGAGCGCTTCGCGCTGCGGGTCAAGCACGCCGATGCCCCCTCGCGAACGAACTTCACCGGCCTGACGTACTGGCCGGGGGGGCCGTCCTGGCGCATCACTGCGCGCTTCGTGCCACATCCGGCCGGCAAGACGCTGCCGATCGTGGACATCACCGGACTGACCACGAACCTGCCCAATGCCGGCACGCTGGAATTCGAGCGCGCTGGCCGCACCTGGCGGCTGGAGGCGATCGGCGAGCCTGGCCGCGAGTTGTTCGTGATCTTTGGCGATCGCACCAGCGGCCACGGCAGCTATCCGGCCGGCCGCTATCTGGATCTGCCCGCGCCCGACGCGCAGGGCCGGGTGGTGATCGATTTCAATCACGCCTACAACCCGCCGTGCGCGTTCACCCCGTTCGCGACCTGTCCGCTGACCCCCCCTGAAAACCGCCTGGACCTGCGTGTGGACGCCGGTGAGCAGGCGTACCACGCCCCTGAAGGAGAGGCTTGATGATCTTGATGTTGTCGCGTGTCGTGTCCCCGTTGCTGATCGCGGCGAGCCTGTTGGTCGGTACGGGCGGCGCCGAAGCGCGCCCCGCGCCGCCGAGCGCGCCGGCAGCGGCGAAAGCCACCCCGCCGGTCCCGCTGTTGTGGAAGGTGACCGGCCCGGGCGACAGCCGCCTGTATCTGCTGGGGTCGTTCCATCTGCTGCAGCCGAGCGATTACCCGCTCTCTGCCGATGTCGATCAGGCGTTCACGGCGTCCCAGCGGGTGGTGTTCGAGCTGTCGCCGCAGGACATGGAATCGCCGCAGCTGGCACAGAAATTGGTGCAGGCCGCGATGCGCACCGATGGCTCGGAGCTGAAACGCGATCTGGACGCCGCGACCTGGACCAGGCTGCAGGCCTATGCGCAGGAGAACAAGCTGCCGCTGGCCCAGCTGCAGGGCATGAAGCCGTGGTTCGTCGGCCTGACGATCACCCTGAGTCAGTTCACCAAAATGGGGCTGGACCCCGCGCTCGGCCTGGATCGACATTTCATGACCCGCGCCGCGAGTGCCGGCAAGGCGACCGCCGGGCTGGAAGACATCGATACCCAGATCGCGGTGCTGTCGGGGATGTCGGCCAAGGAGCAGCAGCAGATGGTGGCCGAAGCGCTGGAGCAGGCCGGCAAGGGCGACGAGATGGGGCGCAAGCTGCATGACGCCTGGCGCCGCGGCGACGACAAGCTGCTGTGGACCTCGATGGCCACCGAAATGCGCGGCCAGTACCCGCAGCTGTACAAGCGCATCAACACCGACCGCAACGATGCCTGGGTGCCCAAGCTGCAGCAGCATCTGCAGGCCGGGCAGGGCGGCACGATGGTGGTGGTGGGCACGTTGCACCTGCTCGGCAACGACGGTGTGGTCGAAAAGCTGCGCGCCAAGGGCTACAAGGTGGAGCGCGTCTGCACCGGCTGCGCCAAGCCCAAGCGCTGATGCGCGCGGCTGGACGGCGATAGGGCCGACCGCACGGCGTCGATGACGTCGCCGGACCCTGAAACGAGAAAAGGCGCGGCCCGAGGGCAGCGCCTTTTTCTTTATTGCGCCGAGCGTGGGCTCAGCGGCGGGTCTTGCCTGCGCCCGGTGGCGGCGTTTCCGGCTTCTTGCCGGTACCCGTGCCCGTGCCCGTGCCGGTACCCGTCCCGGTGCCACCCGGGCGGCCGCCGAAGCCGGCGCCCATGTTGCGCTGGAAGTCCTGCCACATCTCCATGTTGCGCTCGGTCAGCTGGTTCATCATCGCCCAGGGGGTCTGGCCGAGCAGATTGCCCATCTGCTGGCGGAACTGCTGCTGCTGGTCCAGGAAGACCTGCATGCTGCGCTCCAGATAGTTGCCCATGAAACCCTGCAGCGAGTCGCCATAGAAGCGGATCAGCTGGCTGAGCAGCTGGGTGGACAGCATCGGTTCGCCGTCCTGCTCCTGGTCGGCGATGATCTGCAGCAGCACCGAGCGGGTCAGGTCATCGCCGCTCTTGGCGTCACGCACCTCGAAGTCCTCACCGTCCAGGATCAGCTGGCGCACATCCTCTATGGTGATGTAGCTGGAGATTTCCGTGTCGTAGAGCCGGCGGTTCGGGTACTTCTTGATAATGCGGGTCGCAGCCATGAAGCAGTCACTCATCACAGTAGGCGCGCAGCATGGCGCAGTGCAGCAGCCTATGCAACCGCCATAGGTAGCAAGGGGCCGCATTTATGTTGCGCAACATGGAGTGCAGCATTTTCGGCGCTTACCACCCCATGTGGTGGCCGCCGTTGATGTCCAGGTTGGAGCCGGTGATCCAGGACGCTTCCTCGTTGACCAGGAAGGCCACTGCGTAGGCGATCTCTTCCGGCTTGCCGAGGCGGCCGGTGGGGATGTCGGCGATGATCTTGGCGCGCACTTCGTCCGGCACGGCCATCACCATGTCGGTGGCCACATAGCCCGGCGAAATCGTGTTCACGGTGATGCCGAAGCCGGCATTCTCACGGGCCAGCGAAATGGTGAAGCCGTGCATGCCGGCCTTGGCGGCGGCGTAGTTGGCCTGGCCGTACTGGCCCTTCAGGCCGTTGATCGAGCTGATCTGGATGACCCGGCCCCAGCCGCGGCGGCGCATGCCCTCGATGACCGGGCGGGTGACGTTGAACACCGAATTGAGGTTGGTGTTGATCACGTCGTGCCACTGGTCCGCACGCATGCGGTGGAAGGTGGTGTCGCGGGTGATGCCGGCGTTGTTGATCAGGATCTCGACCGGGCCCAGCGCCGCTTCGACAGCCTGCACCATGCTTTCGGCGGTGCCGGGGTCGGACACATCGCCCGGGAAGATCGCCACATCGCAGCCGCGCGCCAGCATCTTCTCGCGCCAGGCCTTGGCTTTGGCTTCGTCACGGTAGTTGGTGGCGACCCGATGGCCCTGGTCGGCCAGGCGTTGGCAGATGGCAGTACCGATACCGCCGGTACCACCGGTGACCAGTGCGACGCGAGATGTCATGAGCAGCTACTCCGAAAGGCAGGGCGAACAAGGGGGAACAGGATTCTGCAACATCAGCGGGCAAAAGGGGCGCCCGCGCCGGCACCGTGCGGCAGCGGAATGTCGCCCGGTGGCAATCTCGCCGGATCGAAGCCATCGGCCGCCTGCTGAAGCCACCCGCCCACCTCATCGGCCCCTGCACCGACCGCCGGATCCTGGCCCAGCTGCGCCCACGCCCGCCGCAGCGCTGGCAGCGGCTGGGCGGGATCCACCGGCAGCGCCGCCTCGGACTTGGAGAGCTTGCGCCCCTCCGGGCCGAGCAGCAGCGGCAGATGCAGGTAGCGCGGTGTCGGCAAATCCAGGGCCTGCTGCAGCAGGATCTGGCGCGGCGTGGAATCGAGCAGGTCCGCGCCGCGCACTACGTCGGTCATGTGCTGCGCGCCATCGTCGACCACCACTGCCAGCTGATACGCCCAGTAACCGTCGGCCCGGCGCAGCACGAAGTCGCCGACCTCGGCGTGCACGTCCTGCACGATCCGGCCCTGCAAGCCGTCGTCGAACCGCACCACGCTGCCCGGCGCTACCCGCAGCCGCACCGCCGGTTGCGCACGCGCGGCGCGGGCCACGCAGTGGTGATGGATGCCGCCCTGCGCAGCCAGCTCGCTGCGGCTGCAATGGCAGGCAAATGCCTTGCCCTCGCGCAGCAGGCGGTCCAGCGCGCCCTGGTACAGCGCATCGCGCTGGCTCTGATGGACGATCGGCCCGTCACTGCGCAACCCGAAGGCGGCGAGTGCGGCCAGTTGGCCGCTCACCGCGCCAGGCACCGTTCGAGGAGGATCGACGTCCTCCACCCGCACCAGCCACTGGCCGCCGGCGTGGCGGGCGAGCAGCCAGCTGCCGAGCGCCGCCAGCAGCGAGCCGGGGTGCAGGGGGCCGGTAGGCGAGGGCGCAAAGCGCCCGTAATAGGAGGAATCAGACATGGACTATGAATCGTCGGTCAGTTTGCGACTTGAATTCAAGCTGAAGTCCCCGCAGATTTGCACTCATCAACCTCCCATGAGCGTCCTTTTCCCATGTTCAGTCGCATTGCTCTCTTCCTGCTGACCAACTTTGCGGTGCTGATCCTGGCCGGCATCGTGATGTCGGTAGTGGGCGTCGATCCCAACAAGATGAGCGGCCTGCTGGTCTTCGCGGCCATCTTTGGTTTCGGCGGCTCGTTCATTTCCCTGCTGCTCTCCAAGTTCATGGCCAAGCGCTCCACCGGCGCCGTCGTGATTACCGAGCCGCGCAACCCGACCGAGCGCTGGCTGCTGGCCACCGTGGAGCGCCAGGCCCGTGAAGCCGGCATCGGCATGCCCGAAGTGGCCGTGTACGAAGGCCCGGAGATCAACGCCTTCGCCACCGGCGCCAACCGCAACAAGGCCCTGGTCGCGGTGTCCACCGGCCTGCTGCACAACATGAGCGAAGACGAAGCCGAAGCCGTGCTCGGCCATGAAATCGCCCACGTCGCCAACGGTGACATGATCACCATGGCCCTACTGCAGGGCGTACTCAACACCTTCGTGATCGTCCTGGCCCGCATCGTCGGCGGCTTCATCGACAGCGCCCTGTCCGGCAACCGCGAAGGCGGCGGCCGCGGCTTTGCGTACTACATCATCGTGTTCGTCCTGGAAATGGTGTTCGGCCTGTTCGCCACCATGATCTCCATGTGGTTCTCCCGTCACCGCGAATTCCGCGCCGACGCCGGTGGCGCCCACCTGGCTGGCCGCCAGAAAATGATCGCCGCCCTGGAACGCCTCAAGGTCAACCACGGCCAGAGCACCCTGCCGACCCAGATCGCCGCCTTCGGCATCGCCGGCGGCGCTGCCAAGAAGCTGTTCATGAGCCACCCCCCGCTGGACGAGCGCATCGCCGCCCTGCGCGCCGCCAACAACACCGTGGTGTAACCCACCGCAGTGCGCTGACCAGAACGCCCGGCTTCCGCCGGGCGTTTTTGTTGGGCGAGCAGGTACCCCGAGTGGACTCAGCAGCACGAGCGCTTCCATCCGCCACATCAAGATCTGTCGAGAGGCCGGTGGGTAGCCTGGGCCAAGACCGTCAGGGCGCCATGGAGGGCGCCCACGAGCCCCCAGGGATGGGTTTACGGCGCGTCTTGGCCCAGGCTACCCACCGGCCTCTCGCCCTCAGCAATGGAAGCGCTGCCGTTGCTGTTGCTGTTGCCGCTGCTGTTGGCAGCAATTCAACAGCAGCCGACCAACGGTCGGCACTACCGTGGCACGCCGAGCAGGGTGCACGACGACGTGTCCAGCAGGGCGCACGATGACGGCCCACAAACAACAACGGCGCCCGAAGGCGCCGTCATCATGCAGATCAGATCCAGCCCGATCAGAACTTCGCGTCGAACTCCGCCGCGTAGCCCGTATTGACCAGCACCTTCTGCAGCGCATCGCTGATCTTCACATTGCCAGCCACGATCTGCTGCGTCTCCGGACCACGGCTGTCCATACGGGCCGGGGTCGCGCCCTTGAAATCGCAGACGCGGCCACCGGCCTCGCGGACCAGCAGCACACCGGCGGCGATGTCCCAGGCCTTCACACCGGCCTCGAAGTACGCATCGGCACGGCCACAGGCCACATAGGCCAGGTCCAGTGCCGCCGAACCGGTGCGGCGCACGTCTTCGGCCTGCACCAGCAGCGCGTCCACCGCCTTCAGCTGCGCGCTCGTGCGCTGACGCTCACGCGGGGCAAAACCGGTATGGATCATCGCGCCGCCCAGATCCTTGCGCTCGGCAATCCGGATACGGCGGTCATTGAACACCGCGCCCGCACCACGGCTGGCGGTGAACAGCTCATTGCGAAGCGGATCGAAGATCACCGCGTCGATCGGCTCACCGTTCTCGACCAGGGCGATGGACACGCAGTAATGGGGGAAGCCGCGCAGGTAGTTGCTGGTGCCGTCCAGCGGATCGATGACCCACATGTAACGGTTGACCGACTGCACGCCACCTTCTTCACCCATGATCCCGTACTCGGGATAGGCGCGCTTGAGTTCCTTGACGATGACCTTTTCCGCATCTGCATCGACTTCACTGGCATAGTCCATGCGGCCCTTCTGCACGACGTTCAACGCCTCGAGCTTGTTGATGTTGCGCAACAGGACGTTGCCGGCGAGGCGGGCGGCCTTGACCATGACGGTGACGGCGGGTTTCTGCATGGCGAAAAGCTCCCGTAAAGGCAGAGTAGGGGTTTGGCGGGGGAAAAGAGCGGTCCCGGCGCAGAGGCCGGTCGCACAGTTTACCATTTGTCGCTGTCCTGCTCGCATTTGGCCTGTTCATGTCCGTAGAAACCGCTCCCGCCCGCATCCGCTTCGTCCTGGTCGGCACCCAGCACCCCGGAAACATGGGGGCGGCCGCACGCGCCATGAAAACCATGGGCCTGGGCCGCCTGGTCCTGGTCGCCCCTGAAAAACCGCTGGATGAAGAGGCCTTCCGCCGCTCGGCCGGTGCCGAAGACGTCCTGGGCGACGCGCCGGTGGTGGCGACCCTGGCCGAGGCCGTGGCCGACTGCCGCTTCGTGCTGGGCTGTACCGCCCGCTCGCGCCGGGTCCAGCTGGAAGAGCTGCTGCCGGCCGTGGCTGCCCAGCGCGTCCTGGCCAAGGCCGCCGAGCCGGCCGAAGTGGCCTTCGTGTTCGGCCGTGAACGCACCGGCCTGACCAACGAAGAGCTGCAGCTCTGCCACGCCGCCGTGCATATTCCGTCCAACCCGGACTTCAGTTCATTGAACCTGGCCGCCGCTGTCCAGGTGCTGGCCTATGAAGTGCGCATGGCCATTCTCGGCGCGGCCGATGCCCCGGTCGCCGTCCCGGCCGACCCCGGCTTCGGCGAAGCGCCGGCCAGCCATGCCCAGGTGGAAGGCCTGTTCGGCCAGCTGGGTGACACCTTGGATGAGATCGATTTCCACAAGGGCCGTGCCCCCGAATCGGCGATGCGCAAGCTGCGCCGTCTGTTCCTGCGCACCGAATTGAGCGAACAGGAAGTGCGCCTGCTGCGCGGCATCCTCTCCGACGCACAGCGCATGGCGCGATTGGCGACGAATAAGCCCCTGTAAGCTGACGCAGTTCTCATTTTTTCGGGTAGTCTGTCTCGATTCCTTGGGGGGAGTGATGGGCTTGTCGGGACTGCGAAGGCTGCTGCAGAGCGTAGTGCTGTGTCTGGCCATCGCCGCGATGACCGGCCCGGTGTGGGCCGGCCCCGCGCAGGTGCTGGTGCTGGGCCGGATCAGCGACGACCCCAGGTCACACTATGCGCAACTGCAGCCCCTGCTCGATTACGTGATTCCGCGCATGCACGATGTTGGTATCACCGAAGGCCGCATCCTGATGGCGCGCGACACCCAGCAGATGGGCAGTTACCTGCGCCGCGGCCGGGTCGACTGGGTGACCGAGACCTCCGGTACTGCCGTCGCGCTGGGGTTGCGCAGCGGCGCCAGGCCGCTGCTGCTGACCGAGCGCAGCGGCGTTCGCGACTACCACACCGTGTTTTTCGTGCGCCGCGACAGCGCCATCCAGACACTGGAAGACCTGCGTGGGCACACCCTGGCGTTGCAGAACGTGGCCTCCACCAGCGCGTATCTGGTGCCGGTGATGACCCTGCTGCAGCACGGCGAGACGCCGGAAATCCTGGCCTCGATCGGCGATGTCGCCGCACCGGATACGGTGGGTTACGTGTTCGCGCGGTCGGAATCGAACATCGCCACGTTCGTCCACAAGGGGCTGGTCGATGCCGGTGCGGTGAGCAGCGTGGACTGGTCCGATGCCAAACGCATTCCGGCCAATTTCCTGCGCGATTTCCGCATCATCCATCGCACCGAACCGTATCCGCGTGCGGTCGAAATGGTGCGTGACGACCTGGATCCGAAGGTGCGCGACCGGTTGCAGCAGGTTCTGCTGGATGCCGCATCGGATCCGCAGGCGCAGCCGGCATTGAAAACATTTTTTGGTACGTCCGGGTTCCACCGGGTGGATGCGCAGATGCAGCACCGGCTGGATGAATTGAAACAAGGCTTGACGCGCGTGCGGATGGAAGTGGAATGAGTCGCTTGGGTTCGGGAATGCAGGCCCGCTTCGTGCTGGCGATGGGCGGCGCGATGCTGGTCGTGGTGGCGATCGTGGCCGTGGTGCTGGGGCGCCAGGCGACGATGCAGGGGGAGGTGCAGCACCTCAGCGGGACGGTCATCCATGACCTGTTCGATCGCAGTGTGCGCAGCCGGGGCGAAGCGCTGGCGCGGGAGCTGTCTGATGCGCTGGCCAATCCGCTCTATTACAACGACCTGGAGCAGGTCGGTGCGCTGGTGCGCAATACCTCGCGGCAGCAGGTGGTGCGCTATGTGCTGGTGTTCGATGACAACGGCAGGCTGATCCACGACGGCACGCTGGACGTGCTCGAGTTTGGCCAGCCGATGACCGATCCGCTCGCGGCGGGCGCGGCCGGCGCGCGCGGGCTGGTGGTGCAGCAGTCGCCCAAGGTGCTCGACAACGCGATGCCGATCATGATCGGCAACCAGCGGATCGGCGGCGTGCGCGTGGGCATGGCGCTGGACGATGTGCAGGCCATGGAGCAGCAGGCCAACCAGACCCTGGGCGACCGCCTGCAGCAGGTCGGCAAGCGGCACCTGGGCTGGCTGCTGCTGATGCTCGGCCTGCTGGTCGGAATCGGCTCAGTGGTGATTATCTACGTGCAGCGCACCCTGGTCACGCCGATCCGCTGGCTGGCCGGCGCCGCCCGCCAGATCGAGGCCGGCGATTACACCCTGCAGATGCCGGAGATCCGGCGCCAGGATGAGGTGGGGGAGCTGATGCGCGCGTTCGGTCGCATGAGCCAGGCGATTGCCCGGCACGACCGTGAGGTGCGGCACATGGCCTATACCGACGCCCTGACCGGGCTGACCAACCGGCTGGCCTTCCGCGAGGCGCTGGATCATCGCTTGATGGCGGCACGGGCCTCCGGGCATCGGCTGGGGCTGTTGTTCGCTGACATGGACGATTTCAAGCGCGTCAACGACACGCTGGGCCACGAGGCCGGTGACGAGGCCTTGCTGCAGTTCGCGCAGCGGATCAGCGCGGCGGTGGCCCAGGCCGGTGGCGATGAAGCGCTGCTGGCGCGCTTCGGTGGCGATGAGTTCGTGATCCTGATCGGTGACGGCGATGTTCCTGCCGGCGCCCGTGAGCTGGCCGAGATTCTCGTGCGTGAGCTGGGCAAGCCGCTGGTGGTGCAGGGCCGCGAGCTGTTCCTGGGCGCCTCGATCGGCGTGACCCTGTTTCCCGATGATGCCGCCGATGCCACCACGCTGCTCAAGAACGGCGACATCGCCATGTACCAGGCCAAGATGGCGGGCAAGAACTGCTACCGGTACTACAGCCGGGCCATGGATCACGCGGTCGAGCGCCGCGTGCACATGGAACAGGAGCTGCGCGGCGCCTGGGAGCGCGGCGAGCTGCGGCTGGCCTATCAGCCGATCTACCGGACCCGCGACCGCCACATGGTCGGCGTGGAGGTGCTGCTGCGCTGGCAACACCCCACCCTGGGCACGATTCCGCCCTCGGTGTTCATCGAAGTGGCCGAGCAGAGTGGCCTGATCGAAGTGATCGGCCCCAAGGTGCTGCGCGCGGCCTGTACCGAGGCGGTGCAGTGGCCGCCGGGTGCCGATGGCGAAGGCCTGTTCGTCTCGGTCAACGTGTCACCGCGCCAGCTGCGCGGTGGCGAGCTGCCGACGCTGGTCGCCGACTGCCTGCGCGACACCGGCCTGCCGGCCTCGCGCCTGCACCTGGAGCTGACCGAAACCGCCGTGATCGGCGATGAAATGCTGGCTGCCGCGCTGCTGGACAAGCTGCACCGGACGGGCGTCAAAGTCTGGCTGGACGACTTCGGCACCGGCTTCTCCGGCCTGAGCCACCTGCGCCAGGTGCCGGTGGACGGGGTCAAGATCGACAAGAGCTTCGTGGCCGACATGCAGCGTGACCCGGACGATCTGGCGTTGACCACGGCGATCATCGCCATGGCCCATGCACTGGGGATCACCGTGGTGGCCGAAGGCATCGAGCAGGAAGTGCAGTTCGATCTGCTGGCCCAGCGCGGCTGCGACCTGGCCCAGGGCTACTGGTTGAGCCACCCGGTCAGTGCCACGGACGTGGTGCAGCTGCTCGAGGCCGGCAGCTGATCAGACCGGGCGCTTGCTGCTGTCGCCGGAGATCTCGCGGACCAGCTTGGGGACCAGGTAGCCGGACAGGCGCGCGGTCAGCTGCGCATGCAGGTCCTTGGCGGTGTCGTCGGCCACTTCGAAATGGGCCACGCCTTCGACCCGGTCCACCTGATACAGGTAATAGGGCAGCACGCCCGCCGCGAAACTGCGCTCGCTCAGCGCCTGCAGCGCCTCGATCGAATCGTTGACCCCGCGCAGCAGCACCGCCTGGTTGAGCAAGGTGGCACCGGCCTCACGCAGGCGCGCCATCGCGGCGTCCACCGATGCGTCGAACTCATTGGCGTGGTTGGCATGGATCACGAACGCCACCGGCCACGGCAGCGAGCCGATCCACTGCACCAGCGCGTCGTCCACGCGCTCGGGCAGCACCACCGGCAGGCGGCTGTGGATGCGCAGGCGGCGCAGGTGCGGAATCTGCGTCAGGGCCTGGGTCAGCTCCACCAGCTTGTGGGTGGCCAGCGAGAGCGGGTCGCCGCCGGACAGGATCACCTCGTCGATGTCCGGGTCCTGCGCGATCGCATCCACGGCATCGCGCCAGCCCTCGCGGGCCGCGTTCTCGGTGCCGTAGTCGAAATGGCGGCGGAAACAGTACCGGCAGTTGATCGCGCAGCTGCCGGTGGTGACCAGCAGGGCGCGGCCGCGGTACTTCTGGATGACCCCGGTGGCCTTCTTGGCCGCCCCGTCGCCCACCGCATCCAGGCTGAAGCCGGGCACGACCTTCAGCTCGTCGGTGATCGGCAGGACCTGGCGAAGCAGGGGGTCATGCCGGTCGCCATGACGCATCCGGGCTGCAAAGCCTTGCGGCACACGCACCGCGAACTGGTCGGCCGCCTCGTCCGAAACGCCCAGTTCCGCCGGATCCAGCCCCAACTGGCGCAGCAGCTCGCGCGGGTCGCGGATCGCCTCGCGCCACCGTTGCTGCCAGCGGACGGGGGCGGCCAGGGGCGTGGCGGAAAGCTGCATGGAATGGGGGCCTGCGGTTATCATGTGGGTCAGAAATATCGAGTCACCCCACCGGGGTCGGTGGGATTTCCCATTCTATCCGGCTCGCCGCGCCTGCGCGGCGTTTGCCCATTCAGGAGTTTCAGCATGGCCACTGTTGGCATGAACGACGTCAAGAACGGGATGAAGATCCTGGTCAACAATGAACCAGCGGTCATCACCGAGACCGAATACGTCAAGCCGGGCAAGGGCCAGGCCTTCACCCGCATGAAGTACCGCTTCATCAAGTCGGGCCGCGTGGTCGAAATGACCATGAAGGCCACCGATGACGTGGAGAAGGCCGACGTTGTGGATACCAACATGGACTTCATGTACAGCGACGGCGAGTTCTGGCACTTCATGGACCCCGAATCCTTCGAGCAGGTCCAGGCCACCAAGGCCGGCATGGGCGGCGCCGAGAAGTGGCTGAAGGGCGAAGAGTCCTGCATCGTCACCCTGTGGAACGGCGAGCCGATCTTCGTCCAGCCGCCGAACTTCGTGGAACTGAAGATCACCGAAACCGATCCGGGCGTCCGTGGCGACACCTCGGGCGGCGGCGGCAAGCCGGCCACCCTGGAAACCGGCGCCGTGGTCCGCGTGCCGCTGTTCGTCAACCAGGATGAAATCATCAAGGTCGACACCCGCTCGGGCGAATACTCCGCACGCGCAGGCAAGTAATCCGGCAAAGCCGGATTACGGTAGAGCCGACCGTTGGTCGGCTGCGGTACCGGCCGACACCGCACCCGGTAGAGCCGACCGTTGGTCGGCTGCAGCACCGGCCGACACCGCACCCCGTAGAGCCGACCAAGGGTCGGCTCTACCTCCAAGCGTCCCGGTCGCCCACACCCTCGGGTCGTCCGCCCAGACAAGTGAGCCCGCATGACCGACACCGCCCGCATTCCCGAAGCCTGTGACCTGTTGATCGAAGCCGGTTACGTGGTCCCGATCGAGCCGCATGCGGTGGTGCTGGAAGACCATGCCGTGGCCGTGCGTGGCGGCGAGATCGTCGCGATCCTGCCGCGTGCCGAAGCGCGCGAGCGCTTTGCACCCAAGCAGACCGTATCCCGCCCCGACGCGGCGCTGATGCCGGGTCTGGTCAATGCGCATACCCACAATCCCATGACCCTGCTGCGGGGCGTCGCCGACGACCTGCCGCTGATGGTCTGGCTGCAGCAGCACATCTGGCCGGTGGAAGCGGCGGTGATCGGCCCGGAGTTCGTGGCTGACGGCACCACCCTGGCGATCGCCGAGATGCTGCGCGGCGGTACCACCTGCGCCAACGAAAACTACTTCTTCTCCGACGTCCAGGCCGCCGTCTACAAGCAGCACGGGTTCCGTGCGCTGGTCGGTGCGGTGATCATCGATTTCCCGACCGCCTGGGCCAAGACCGACGACGAGTACTTCGCCAAGGCCGGCGAGCTGCACGACCAGTGGCGCAACGATCCGCTGATCGGCACCTCGTTCGCCCCGCACGCGCCGTACACCGTCAACGACGCGAACTTCGAACGCGTGCGCATGCTGTCCGACCAGCTGGACATGCAGGTGCATCTGCACACGCATGAAACCGCGCAGGAAATCAGCGACTCGATCAAGCTGCATGGCCAGCGTCCGCTGGCGCGTCTGGATCGGCTCGGCCTGGTCAACGACCGCCTGATCGCGGTGCACATGACCCAGCTGACCGAGGCCGAAATCCACCTGTGCGCCGAGCGCGGCGTCAGCGTGGTGCACTGCCCGGAATCCAACCTCAAGCTGGCCTCCGGGTTCTGCCCGGCCTGCGCGCTGCAGCGCGCCGGTGTGAACCTGGCGATCGGCACCGACGGCTGCGCCAGCAACAATGACCTGGATATGTTCAGCGAGAACCGCACCGCGGCGATCCTGGCCAAGGCCGTGGCCAATGACGCCACCGCGCTGGACGCGGCCACCACGCTGCGCGCGGCCACCCTCGGCGGCGCGCGGGCGCTGGGCTTCGGCGACCGCATCGGCTCGATCGAGGTCGGCAAGCAGGCCGACCTGGTCTGCGTGGATCTCTCCGCGCTGGAAACCCAACCGCTGCACCATGTGCTTTCGCAGCTCGTCTACGCCGCCGGCCGCCACCAGGTCAGCGATGTCTGGATCGCCGGCCAGCCCAAGCTGGTCCAGCGCGAACTGGTCGGCATGGACACCGCCGCGATCGTCGCCAACGCCCGCCAGTGGCGCGAGCGTATCCGACACATCCGTGCTTGATGCATCAAGGATCCCCATGAACACCCCCCATGCTTCCACCAATTTCGATCAGGCCGAACTGGACAAGTTCGCCGCGCTCGCCAACCGCTGGTGGGACGTCGATGGCCCGCAGAAGCCGCTGCACGCGTTGAACCCGGTGCGCCTGCAGTACGTCACCCAGCGCGTCACCCTGCGCGGCGCCCGCGTGCTCGATATCGGCTGCGGCGGCGGCCTGCTCAGCGAAGCGCTGGCCAAGGAAGGCGCGGACGTCACCGCGATCGATCTGGCCCCGGAACTGGTCAAGGTCGCCCGCCTGCACGGGCTGGAGTCGGGCGTCACGGTCGACTACCGCGTGCAGGCCGCTGAAGACCTGGCCGCCGAACAGCCGGGCAGCTTCGATGTGGTCACCTGCATGGAAATGCTCGAGCACGTGCCGGACCCGGGCGCGATCATCGCCGCCTGCCACCGTCTGCTCAAGCCGGGCGGGCAGCTGTTCCTGTCCACCGTGAACCGCACCCCGGCCGCGTTCGCCGTGGCGATCGTCGGTGCCGAGTACGTGGCACGGCTGCTGCCCAAGGGCACGCACCACTACCAGGATTTCATCAAGCCGGCCGAGCTGGGCAAGTGGCTGCGTGAGGCTGATTTCAACCTGCGCGATGTCAGTGGCATGGCCTACGAGCCGTGGCGCAACCGTGCCCGCCTGAGCACGCGCACCGACATCAATTACCTGGCCCACGCGGTCAAGCCGGACGACGCGGCACGTGTCTGAGTTCGGTTTCCCGCCGGCGGTGCTGTTCGATCTGGACGGCACCCTGCTGGACAGCGCACCGGACATGCTGGCCACCGCCAACGCGATGCTGGCCGCTCGCGGGCGCGCGCCGATCACCCTGGGGGCGTTGCGCCCGGTGGTCTCCAAGGGCTCGCGCGCGATGGTATCGGTGGCCTTTCCCGAGCTGGGGCAGGCCGAGCGTGATGCGCTGGTGCCGGAGTTCCTGGCGCGCTACGAAGGCCTGATCGGCCAGCATGCCGTGCTGTTCGATGGCATCGCCGGCATGCTCGACGCGCTCGATGCGGCCGGCTGCGCGTGGGGCATCGTGACCAACAAGCCCGAGTATCTGGCCCGGCTGATCGTGCCGCAGCTGGGCTGGCAACAGCGCTGCAAGGTGCTGATCGGCGGCGACACCCTGGCCCAGCGCAAGCCGCATCCACTGCCGCTGTTGGCCGCCGCCGAGCGCATGGGCATCGCCCCGGGCACCTGCATCTACGTGGGCGATGACGAGCGCGACATCGTCGCCGCCAACGCCGCCGGCATGGCCTCGGTCGCCGCGCTGTGGGGTTACCGGCTCGACGCCGACGATCCCGTGGCCTGGGGCGCCGATACGCTGATCGCACTTCCCGAACACCTGCAACATGCCAAGGCGTGGCCGCTTCCGCGCACGCTCTAGCCTTTCAAGGAATACACCGTGAGTACTCCAAGCGCCCTGGACAGTTTCCTGGACAAGTGGCGGACCCGCTGGCCCGAGTGGCAGGTGGCCGAACGCTTCGTGCCCGAGAACCAGCGCACCCTGGTGGTGGCGTGGTTCTCGCTGCTGCAGGAGTTCGACGACATCCTCAATACCGCCGGCGACCCGATGCCGTCCGACGCCAAACTGGCGTGGTGGGGCGAAGAGCTGCGCAGCTGGTCCGCACAGCGCTCGCGCCATCCGCTGGGCCGCGTGCTCGAGCCGGTGCGCGCGCCGTGGGCGCAGCTGGCCGAGACCCTGCCGGATCTGATCGACGCGCGTGCGGTGCCGGTCGATCCGGCGCAGGCGCTGCGCTCGCTGCAGGCCTATGCGGCCGCGGTGGCCGCGGTTGAAGCGGTGATGTTCGATACTCCCGCACGTGGCGATGTCGCCACCCCGGTGCTGGTGCAGACCCTGGCCCAGCGCCTGCATGAGAGTGGCGTCGCGGCGATTCCGCGTTCGCTGCTGGCCGAGGATGACACCGCGGCACCGCGCAAGTGGGCGCAGCAGCTGCTCGCGAAGTGGCCGGCGCGGGTTGCCGGCCCGCGGCCCCGCCGGCTGTATGCCGCGTTGGCCCGTGCCCGCCAGCAGACCTGGGCGCAGGACCGCCAGTACCAGGCCACGCCGATGCGGACGCTGTGGCTGACCTGGTGGGCGGCGCGCGGCTGAGCGTGCGTGCCGGCCAGCAGCCGGCACTTCGTTATTTCCCGCGTTCCAGCACCAGCAGCGGGTCGATGCGGGTATCGAACCAGTTCATGCCCCAATGCAGATGCGGGCCGGTCGCGCGACCGGTCGCACCGACGGCGGCGATCACCTGACCCTGCTCGACGCGGTCGCCGACGTTCACGTCGATGCGCGACAGGTGCAGGAAATTCGAACTGATCCCGAAGCCGTGATCCAGCAGCAGCGTGCCGCCGGTCAGGTACAGGTCCGGGCCAGCAAAGGTGACCACGCCTGCGGCCGGTGCCTTCACCGGGGTGCCGGTCGGCACCGCGATGTCCATGCCGGAGTGGCCCGAACCGGGTTGGCCGTTATAGACGCGCGCATTGCCGAAGCGGCCGCTGATGCGGCCCTGCACCGGCCAGATGAAGGCCTGTGCGAAGTCGGCGCGATTGTCATCGCGGGCACGCGCGGCGGTGACCTGCGCCTGCTCACGCTTGATCCGCTCGGCAATCGCCGGCGGCGGATTGACCGTCTTGGGGGGCACGCCGTTGACGCGCTCGGTCGGCCAGTCACGCGGGGTGACCGCGATGCTGGCCGTTTCGCTGCCGCCGTCCGGGCGCGTCACCTGCACCTGCAGCGGACCTTTCTCATCGCGGCCGATGCCGAACACCACGCTGCCGTACCCGCTCACGCGCAGGGTGCGGCCGCCGTATTGCACGACGCTGCCGGCCGGCACCTTGCCGATCACCATCGCGCCCTGCGAGGCGCTGGCCGGAAACACCACACGCGCATCGGCCTGGGCCACGGCGGGCGAGGGCAGCAGACTGCCCATCGCTACGACGCCTGCGGCCGCCAGGGCCGCGCTCAACACCCGTGCCCGCATCAGCGGTCGAAGCTCATGCGCTGGCCGTTCGGCGAACCCACCAGTTTCTCGCCATCCCACGCCAGCTGCCCGTTGACCCAGGTCGAGGCGATGCGCGAACGGAAGGTGGTGCCCTCAAACGGCGACCAGCCGCACTTGGACAGCACGTCTTCGCGCTTGACGGTGAAGGGCACATCTTCGACCAGCACCAGATCGGCGAAGTAGCCTTCGCGCAGGTAGCCGCGCTGGCTCACGTCGAACAGCTGCGCCGGTGCGTGCGCGAACTTCTGCACGACCTGGGTGATCTCCAGCTTGCCTTCGTGCACCAGTTCCAGCGCGGCGACCAGTGCGTACTGCACCAGCGGCAGGCCGGACGGCGCCTGTGCATAGGGCTTCTGCTTTTCTTCCCAGGTGTGCGGCGCATGATCGGTGGCGAGCACGTCGATCACGTCATCGGCCACGGCGCGGGTCAGCGCTTCGCGGTCGCTGGCTTCCTTGATCGCCGGGTTGCACTTGATCAGGTTGCCCAGCCGCGCGTAATCGCTGCGGTCGAAACGCAGGAAGTGGATGCAGGTTTCGGCGGTGATCTGCTTGCGGCTGCCATCGGCGCGGATCAGCGGGCCGCGTTCGAACAGGGCCAGCTCATCGGCGGTGGAGATATGCAGCACGTGCAGGCGGGTGCCATGCTTTTTGGCCAGCGACACGGCCAGCTCGGAGGACTTCAAACAGGCCTCGCGCGAGCGGATGTCCGGGTGCTGCTCGGCACTCAGTGCATCGCCATATTTCTCGGCGTACTCCTTGGCCTTGGCATCGATCATCGGCGTGTCTTCGCAGTGCGTGATGATCGGTGTGGGCGCGTCGCGGAAGATCGCATCGAGCGTTTCCGGGTTGTCCACCAGCATGTTGCCGGTGGACGCGCCCATGAACACCTTGATGCCCGGCGCGGTCTTGGGATCCAGCGACTGGATGTGTGCCAGGTTGTCGTTGCTGGCGCCCATGTAGAAGCCGTAGTTGGCGCGCGCGCGGCCGGCGGCGGCATCGTACTTGGCCTGCAGGATTTCGGCGTTGAGCGTGGGCGGGTTGGTGTTGGGCATGTCCATGAAGCTGGTCAGGCCCCCGGCGACGGCCGCGGCCGATTCGGTCGCGATGTCGCCCTTGTGAGTCAGGCCGGGCTCACGGAAATGGACCTGGTCGTCGATCATGCCCGGCAGCAGCCAGCGGCCGGCGGCGTCGACCACGGTTTCGCCGGGACGGGCGTCCAGGCCGGGGCCGATCTGCGCGATGCGGCCATCTTCGATGCGCAGGTCACCCTGGGTGACGGAGCCTTCGTTGACCAGGCGGGCGTTGACGATGAGCGTGGAGGACATTCAGTGTTTTCCTGTGCAGCGGCAGGTGGCGTCGTGCGCGGCGCGCGGGGGCACCTCGTCGATGCCACCGGGATGGAAGGGATGGCAGCGGCCCAGCCGGCGCGCGGCCAGCCAGCTACCGCGCGCGGGGCCATGGGTGGCGATGGCTTGCATGGCGTATTCAGAACAGCTGGGCATGAAGCGGCAACGCGGCCCCAGCAACGGGCTGATGAAGCGCTTGTAGAAGCGCAGCAGGGCGATGAGCAGGCGTGAGATCACCCCCCAATCTTATTCCAGTTGGCATGAAGGGCGCATTTGTCGCAGGATGGGGCGTTGGACCCGTCCGCACCCACGCGCGCGACGGGCCGCCCCGGCGGTGTCGCCGGGTCAGGTACCGAACTGCGCACGTTGGCCCGCCTGCCAGGCGGGCCGGTCGCACGCCTTGCGACTCCGGGGCTGAACGGAGTAGGCGGTGTGGTTGCTGCTGCTGGTCGGGTAGGCTATAAAGGCCCGCTTTCCCGGGCCCCGGGGAATCCAAGGAAGAGCGTTTCGTGGCTGCTAAAAAAACTGCAAAGAAGGCCGTCAAGGCCGCCAAGAAAACCGCCAAGCCTGTTGTAAAGAAGTTGGCGGCCAAGTCCGTTGCCAAGAAGCCGGCCGCCAAGCCGGCTGGCAAGCCTGCATCCAAACAACCGGCGGCCAGGACGGCACCCGTTAAAAAGGCGGCCAGCACGTCGCCGGCCAAGACCGTCAAGAAGGCTGTCGCCAAGAAGCCTGCTGCCAAGACGGTGGTGGCCAAGAAGACCGTCGCCAAGAAGGTCGTTGCCAAGAAGTCGACGGTCGCCAAGCCGGTTGCCAAGCCCGCCAAGCGCGCGGCAGGCAAGCCGGTGAGCAAGGCGCCCGTCAAGAAAGCCGCTGCCAGCAAGACGGCAGCCAAGAAGACCGTGACGCCTGCTGTCGCCAAACCGGCGTCCAAGCCGGCACCGGCGAAGAAGACCGCAGTCAAGCAGGTACCGGCCACGCCGGTGAAGGCCAGCAAGACCGCCAGCAAGCCCGTGGCATCCAAGCCGGCCACCAAGCCGGTTGCAGCACCCGTAGTGAAGTCCGCACCGAAGCCGGCATCGCCGGCGCCGGCCAAGTCTGTCCCGGCCAAGAGCCCGGCCAAGGCGGCACCTTCTCCGGCGTCCACGCCGGCGCCGGTCGCCCCTGTCGCCGCCTCCAAGGCCCCGCAAAACAAGAATCCCGTGCCCGTTTCGAAATCGCCTGCAAAAACCCCCGCCAAGTCCGAGTCCGCCCCCAAGCCCGTGTCCCGTCCGGTCGGCAAGGTCGCCGTTGCCGTGGCAGCGCGTTCGGCCGCCCCGGCCCCTCGCACCAAGGTGAAGGTGGTGGAATACAAGACTGACGAAGCCACCGGTCGTCCGATCCTGCCCGACGGTTACAAGCCGAGCGCGGAAGAGGAATACATGAGCCCGCTGCAGCTGGAGTACTTCCGCCAGCGCCTGCAGCACTGGCGCAATGATCTGGTGGAGGAATCCAAGCAGACCATCGCGAACCTGCAGGAAGAAGTGCGTGATATCGGCGATGAGGCCGAGCGCGCCACCCGCGAGACCGAGAACTCGCTGGAACTGCGTACCCGCGACCGTTATCGCAAGCTGATCGGCAAGATCAACAGCACGCTGAAGCGTCTGGAAGATGGCGATTACGGTTTCTGTGTGGATACGGGCGAAGAGATTGGCCTGGATCGTCTGGAAGCCCGCCTGACTGCTGAGCGCACGATCGATGCGCAGGAGCGTTGGGAGCATCTGCAGAAGCAGCAGGGCGACTGATCGCGCTGTTGGTCATGCTGTTCTACGAAAAAACCCGGCTTCGGCCGGGTTTTTTTTGGCTGGCTGTTTTTGGTTCGGGTGGGTTCGCGTTGGTCGCGAAGGGCGTTGGCGCCTTGCTGTCTGGTGCTCGAGTGGGTCGGGCAGCCCGGTCCGGGTCCTGCACTGCGCTGCCCGGCCGCCCAACCGCAGGAACAAGCAGGCGCCGAACCCGCGGCCCCGGCAGCCCCAGCCGCGCAGCGCGAGCCAACCGGCCCGGTGTCCAGCTGGGGAGCCCCAAGCGGCCGGCCGGCCAAATCCTCAATGCAGATCGCGCAGATTCAACCGCCGCAGCGTCGGATTCTTCCAGGCCGTAATGCCCGCCACGCTCAACACCGCAAAGCCCCCCAGCACCACCGCCGGGACCAGCCCCAACAGCTTCGCCATCGTGCCCGCATAGAACGCGCCCAACTCATTGGACGAACTGATGAAAATGCCATTGATCGACGACACCCGCCCACGCATCTCCTCCGGCGTCGCCAACTGCAGAATCGTCGAACGCACCACTACCGACACACCGTCGAACGCACCGTAGAACAACAGAATCGCCGCCGACAGCCAGAAATTCGATGACAGGCCGAACCCGATCACGCACAGACCAAAGCCGGCCACCGCGAACAACAGCACACGCCCCGCATTGCGCTGCAACGGCCGACGCGCCAGCCACAGCCCCACGCACACCGAGCCCAGCGCCGGCGCCGCCCGCAGCACGCCCAGCCCCTCCGGCCCGTGGTGCAGGATTTCGTGCAGGAACGCCGGCAGCATCGCCACCACGCCGCCGAGCAGCACCGAGAACATGTCCAGCGCCATCGCCCCGACCATGATCCTGTTGCCGAGCACGAAACGGCCGCCCTCGGCGATGCTCTTGAAGATCGGCGCCGCCGGGCCCGTATGCACCGGCTCGGAGACGCGCAGCGCCGCCAGGCAGCCCAGCGCGATCAGCGACACGCCGACCGCCACGCCATAGGCGACGCCCTTGCCGCCCCACGCCACCAGGGCGCCGCCCAGTGCCGGGCCGACCACCATGCCGGTCTGGAACACCACCGCGCCCAGTCCCGCGCCACGCGCGTACTGCGTGCGCTCCAGCACGCGGGCGAACAGTGCGTTGTAGATCGGCGAGAGGAACGCGCGGACCATGCCGGTCAGTGCGATCGCCGCATAGATCGGCCACACCCCGTGGAACGGCAGCCAGCCCTGGGCGACCGCGGTCAGCACCAGTGCGGTCATCACCAGCCCGCTGCAGGCGACCATGCCCAGTCGGCGGCGGGGAAGGTGGTCGACCAGATAGCCGGCAAACGGCGCCACGCAGAAGAACGGGAGCACTTCGGCCAGGCCGACCAGGCCCAGCGAGAACGGATTGCGGGTGACTTCGTAGATATGCCAGCCGACCGTCACCGCGACGATCTGGTAGGAGAGCATCGCGAAGATGCGGTAGGCCAGCACCAGCGAAAAGCCCGGGCGGGCCAGCAGCTGCAGGGCGCTGTCCGGCTCCTGCGGATCGGCGGAGAGCGTCACGACTGCGCTTGGGCAGTGTCGCGGATGAAGGCCAGCATTGCCGCCACGCCGTTGCTACGGGTCGGGGACAGGTGGCGCGACAGCCCGATGTCCTGGATGTAGCTCGGCTCGGTGGCCAGAATCTCGGCCGCCGAACGGCCCGAATAGACGCGCAGGGCCAGGTAGATCAGCCCGGAGACGATCGCCGAATCACTGATGGCGTGGAAGCGCAGCGCCTCGGCATTGCCCTCCGGCACGATCCAGACCATGGACTGGCAGCCAAGCAGACGATGCTCCTCGGTCTTCCACGCTTCCGGGAAGGTGGGCAGTTTGCGGCCGAGGTCGATCAGGTACTGGTAACGCTCGGACCAGTCGCCGAAGAAGGCGAATTCCTCGGCGATGGCGGCCTGGGCTTCAGCAGCGGTGGGTTCGAGCGGGAACGGGGAGGTGGGGGTCATGGGGGCTCCGGGTCGGTGTTCGCCGTCCGTGGGTGACCGTGCAGTTGCGGGGGGAGGCAGCCCGGCCGTCCGTGGCCGGGGCGATGTCATGGCAGTGCCCAGTGGATCGGGCGGTGTCCGGTAGCGCCCGACGGTCAGCCGGGCGGTCTTTCAGCGCTTGCGCGACCAGCGCACGCCCTGGGCGGTGTCTTCCAGCACGATGCCCTCGGCGGCCAACTGGTCGCGGATCGCATCGGCGCGGGCGAAGTCGCGGGCCTGCTTGGCCGCGGCGCGTTCATCGATCAGGGCCTGGATGGCCGCATCGTCGTCGTTGCCGCCTGCGGTGCCAAACCAGGCCGCGGGATCCTGCTGCAGCAGGCCCAGCGCCAGGCCGGCACCGAGCAGCGCGGACTTCCAGTGCGCCTTGTCGGCGTCGGCAGCCTTGCGTGCCTCACCGGCGATACGGGCCAGCTCGGCCAGCGCCTGCGGCGTATTGAGGTCGTCATCCAGTGCGGCCTCGATCTCGGTCGGAATCACCGCAGCGGCGTCCACCTCGACCAGATCGCGCAGCGTGCCGTACAGGCGGTCCAGGGTGCGCACCGACTGCTCGATCAGCGCATCGGACCAGTCCAGCGGCTGCCGGTAGTGGGCCGACAGCAGCGCATAGCGCAGCGCCTCGGGGGCATGCTGGCGGACCAGATCGTGCACGCGCTCGATGTTGCCGATCGACTTGCTCATCTTGGCGCCGCCGAAGTTGAGCATGCCGTTGTGCAGCCAGAACCGGGCGAAGGTCTGCCCGCCGTGCGCGCACTCGCTCTGGGCGATCTCGTTCTCGTGGTGCGGGAACTGCAGGTCCACGCCGCCGGCATGGATATCGATGGTCGGCCCCAGGTGCGCGGCGGCCATCGCCGAGCACTCGATGTGCCAGCCCGGGCGGCCACGGCCCCACGGCGATGCCCAGCCCGGCAGGTCGTCGCTGGAGGGCTTCCACAGCACGAAATCGCCCGGGTCGCGCTTGTACGGGGCGACATCCACGCGGGCACCGGCCAGCATCTCGTCCGGGTCGCGGCGCGAGAGCTTGCCGTAGTCGGTGTAGGAGCTCACCGAGAACAGCACGTGGCCTTCGGCCGCATAGGCATGCCCGTTGGCGATCAGCTGCTCGATCATGGTCACGATCTGGGGGATATGCGCGGTGGCTTCCGGCTCGATATCCGGCGGCACCACGCCCAGTGCGGCCATGTCCTCGCGGTAGGCGGCGGCGAAACGGTCGGTAATGGTGCTGATCGGCACGTTCTGCTCGCGCGCGGCCGTGTTGATCTTGTCATCCACGTCGGTGATGTTGCGCGCATAGCGCAGGCCGCCGAAGCGGCGACGCAGCAGGTCGGCCAGCACGCCGAACACCACCGGCCCACGGGCATTGCCGATGTGGACGTAGTTGTAGACCGTGGGGCCACACACATACAGGGTCGGACAGGTCGGATCGAGCGGGGTGAACGGTTCGAGCTGGCGTGTCAGGTTGTTGTGCAGGCGCAGGGTCATGGGGGTCGGGAGCGGGGGTAAGCGGTCGATTTTAGAACGTGTCGGGGGCTTTGGGGGGATGTGGGGCACGGCAGGCCGGCGGCCTCGGCCGCTGGCGGTGTGGCTGAAGGCTTCAGGCGTTCCGGCCCGTCGTGGCGGGCTTCCGGCCCCGCGGGTGGGGTCGGCCTATGGGCAGAAACGTCACGGAAGGGTAATGTTCAGCCCCTTGTGCTTGCCACTGCCTAAACTATCCCTCTTGTCCTTTTCCCTGTTGCCAATGAAATCCGCTTCGTTGTTGACGCTGGTCTGCCTGCTCGGAAGTGCCGCCTTCGGGGCGTGCGCCCAGGAGGGTGAGGTGCGCAACCGGGTGGTGATCGTGGAGAACGTCAAGTTCGACTACGCCCAGGTGCTCAACGTCGAGCCGGTCTTCCAGACCCTGCGCGCCACCCGCACCGAAGAGCACTGCGAGCCGGTCTCCACCCGCACGCTCGCGCCGGTCAATGTCACCGGCGAGGAGCCGCAGGAAGACAAAGGCCGCTTCGGCCGCTTCATGGATTCGGTACGCTCGATCTTCCGCCGGGAAGACGGCAGCACCGACGAAAGCGGCTACGCCGAGACGGTGGTGGTCGAGGCCACGCCGGCCAACACCGGGCCGTTGTTGACCCGGGACTGCAAGATCATCCCGGTCGGCCGTGAGTTCCGCCGCCCGATCGCCTACGACGTGGACTACGTCTACAAGGGCACCAAGTACCGTTCCCGCCTGCCGGAAGACCCGGGCAACCGCCTCAAGATCCGGGTCTCGATCACCCCCTGGGTGGGCAACGATCAGGCCGGTGGCGCCAACCCGTGACTCCCGGCATCGCCCCGGGCGTGGATGCCTTCAACCTGAATTGTCATTCAGGCCTTGCACGCACTCCGGGTGCATGCAAAGATGGGCGGCCATGAAACTCACCGACTTCCAGCACGACACCAGCGCCGCCCGTATGGCTACGGGCATGACGTCGCGTGCCCGCCGACCGGAACCCCACATTTTCGCTGGGTAACCGGAGCTTCGTGCTGCCTGTTTGGAAAACCCAGCCCCCGCGCTGGGTTTTTTCGTTTCTACGATCTGAAAAGTTTCATCTGTATACGTTTTGTTGAGCCCTGAACGCGCCCCGGCGCCCCCAACCTCCACCGGTGACGGTGGAAAACCAGCCGCAAAGGATCGATCGATGTCCCTGAAGCACTTCCTGAACACCCAGGATTGGAGCCGCACCGACCTGGATGCCCTGTTGACCCAGGCCGCGTTGTTCAAGCGCAACAAACTGGGTGACGAGCTCAAGGGCAAGTCGATTGCCCTGGTGTTCTTCAACCCCTCCATGCGTACCCGCACCAGCTTCGAGCTGGGTGCGTTCCAGCTGGGCGGGCACGCGATCGTGCTGCAGCCGGGCAAGGACGCCTGGCCGATCGAGTTCAATCTGGGCTCGGTGATGGACGGGGACACCGAGGAGCACATCGCCGAAGTGGCCAAAGTGCTCGGCCGCTATGTCGACCTGATTGGCGTGCGTGCCTTCCCGAAGTTCATCGACTGGACCAAGGACCGCGAAGACGAAGTGCTCAAGAGCTTCGCCAAGTACTCGCCGGTGCCGGTGATCAACATGGAAACCATCACCCACCCGTGCCAGGAACTGGCCCACGTGATGGCGCTGCAGGAACACTTCGGTACCCAGGACCTGCGCGGCAAGAAGTACGTGCTGACCTGGACCTATCACCCCAAGCCGCTGAACACCGCGGTGGCCAACTCGGCGCTGACCATCGCCACCCGCATGGGCATGGACGTGACCCTGCTGTGCCCGACCCCGGATTACATCCTGGATGAGCGCTACATGGGCTGGGCCGAGCAGAACGTGGCCGAGAGCGGCGGCTCGCTCCAGGTCAGCCATGACATCGCCAGCGCCTACGCCGGCGCGGACGTGGTGTACGCCAAGAGCTGGGGCGCGCTGCCGTTCTTCGGCAACTGGGAACCGGAAAAGCCGATCCGCGACCAGTACAAGCACTTCATCGTGGACGAAGCCAAGATGGCGCTGACCAACAACGGCGTCTTCAGCCACTGCCTGCCGCTGCGCCGCAACGTGAAGGCCACCGACGGCGTCATGGACTCGGCGCAGTGCATCGCGATCGACGAAGCTGAAAACCGCCTGCATGTGCAGAAGGCGATCATGTCGGCGTTGATCGGCCGGTAACGCCATCAACGGGTATTGAACATTGCAGCCGACCAACGGTCGGCTCTACCCAACTTTTTTCCCTATTGGACCTGACCCCCATGAGCAACAAAGACATCGTCCTGGCCTTCTCCGGTGGACTCGACACCAGCTTCTGCGTGCCGTACCTGCAGGAGCGCGGCTACAACGTGCATACCGTGTTCGCCGACACCGGCGGCGTGGATGACGAAGAGCGCGATTTCATCGAGAAGCGTGCGGCCGAACTGGGCGTCACCAGCCACGTCACCGTCGATGGTGGCCCGGCGATCTGGAGCGGCTTCGTCAAGCCGTTCGTGTGGGCCGGTGAGGGCTACCAGGGCCAGTACCCGCTGCTGGTGTCCGACCGTTACCTGATCGTGGATGCCGCGCTCAAGCGCGCCGCCGAGCTGGGTACCAACATCATCGCCCACGGCTGCACCGGCATGGGCAATGACCAGGTCCGCTTCGACCTGGCCGTGAAGGCGCTGGGCGACTACCAGATCGTCGCGCCGATCCGCGAAATCCAGAAGGAACACACCCAGACCCGCGCCTACGAGCAGAAGTACCTGGAAGAGCGCGGCTTCGGCGTGCGCGCCAAGCAGCAGGCCTACACCATCAACGAGAACCTGCTGGGCCTGACCATGTCCGGCGGCGAGATCGACCGTTGGGAAGCCCCGGGCGAGGGTGCCCGGGGCTGGTGCGCACCGCGCAGCGAATGGCCGGAACAGGCACTGACGGTCACCTTGAAGTTCGTCGAGGGCGAAGCCGTCGAGCTGGACGGCAAGGCGCTGCCGGGTGAGCAGATCCTGGCCAAGCTCAACAAGCTGTTCGCCCCGTACGGCGTGGGCCGTGGCGTCTACACCGGTGACACCGTGATCGGCCTGAAGGGCCGCATCGTGTTCGAAGCGCCGGGCCTGGTCTCGCTGCTGGCCGCGCACCGCGCGCTGGAAGACGCCGTGCTGACCAAGCAGCAGAACCGCTTCAAGCCGGACGTGGCGCGCAAGTGGGTGGAGCTGGTGTACGAAGGCTTCTACCACGACCCGCTCAAGACCGACATCGAGGCCTTCCTGAAGTCCTCGCAGGCCAAGGTCAACGGTGAAGTGGTGCTGGAAACCCGCGGTGGCCGTGTCGATGCCGTGGCCGTGAAGTCGCCGCACCTGCTCAATGCCAAGGGCGCCACCTATGCACAGTCGGCCGACTGGGGCGTGGAAGAGGCCGAAGGCTTCATCAAGCTGTTTGGTATGAGCTCGACCTTGTACGCGCAGGTCAACCGCTAAGGCGATTCACCGGGGTGACGGCCGCTGGCCGGCGCCTCGCAAAGCCGATGGAGGGGTAGTGGCCGGCGCGCGGGCCCGCCCGGGCACCGCCGCGCAAATAAAAAACCGCCCCCCCGCC